>JBDGXD010000177.1:0-8807 GCA_039584755.1 Gemmatimonadota bacterium | reverse complement strand
ATACGTTGCGCCTCGAGCACTGTGGTGGTTCCGCTGGGGAGCCGCTTTGACGTGGCTGTCGGGTGCGGCCTATCTCGGTCACCTCGGTCGATTTCAACATGCGTTTGCTCTTGGGCACCAGACAATGTAGATTCTGTCATTTGCGACGGCAGCCTCCCTGCCTCTCTGCCCCCCTGCTTCTCACCGCCTCCGCAGCGTCATGTCGAACGGCACTCCCAGAAAAACGGTCAGAACGGCAGCAGGACCAAACAAGAACCGCCCACTTCGTTTCCTCACCTACCACGCCGCTTCATCCGCCCCACCTTTGTCCAAACCACTATGACCCCACATTGAGTCTGGATACTGCCGCCGCCAAACTGAACCGGAACCTGGGATGCGCTGCGGTACACTTCGATTCCCGCGATGCTCGACGGGTGTGCTATATCGTCGATGGTGAGTTCGGATCCTCGGAATGTGGCAATCGCTTCTTCATCAGTTCCACTCGTCGGATTTCCCCAGTCATCCACACCAACCATGCGCGAATCGCCACGGTTGTAGATGAGTCCGTCCACGAACACCCGCGGCCGACAAAGACCGCCCTGGCCCAGGTGACTGCCGCGCATTTGGACGTACCGTTGGCTGAGTCCTCCGCCCGACGCCTCCAGGCGGACGCCCGGCAACGGCGCCAAGAGTTCAGTGACCCTCGAGGCCTGACGTCGCTCGATATCATCTGGAGTGATGTAGTGCCCGAAATCGCTTCTCTGGCGATCGTAGAAGCCCGTCAGTTCCAAATACCGCTCGGTCGCCTGAGCCGAGACCTCCACAGGGTCCATCATTACCGCCAAGGCCTGGAGATGGTATACGGATGTCCAGTCGTCGCCGATCTTGAGGTCTACCGGGCCACCTATCCAGGGCTGGTAGCCGATTCGTCTTGCTTCGATGTAGTAGTGGCCAGGCCTTGGGGCTTCCAACACCCAATGCCCGTCCTCGTCGGTGATGGTCGTTGCCATCCGCTCGCCGTTTTCGGTGAGCAGCGTCAAAATCCCGGCACTGATCGGCTGGTCGGATTCGAGGTCCAACAATTGTCCTTGCAGACGTTGTGCGGCAGCGACGTTTGCGGACGTGGTTGCAAGCACAGCTGTTGCGATGACAACCTTCACTCGCACCATAGCGGGCCCTCTGGACCAAACGGTCTGGATTCGGCTCCGAACTCTCCGGAATCTGGCGGCAAGATTCGCTGCTGATACTACGTATATAAAGATACACGAGATTCGGCAAAGCGATCCGGTATGGACCTTCACCATAGGAATCTGCGCTCACTCGTCCCAAGTATGTCGCACGGGATTGGGGCAGTCCAGGTCTTGGACCAAGTGATGAAGGCGACTATGCGCATCTCCGCGCCGCAACGAGACAGGTTTGCCGTCGCTGTGGCGTTTTCGTTCTTGCCGTTGAGCCGCTCGCTGCGACTATAGCGCTAACAGCTACCCAGCTCCCCTCCCGCTACGCGTCCATCTGCTGGTCGTCGAGTGCGTCGTCCTCTCGGTCGAAGCCCGCGGCCCCTTCCTTGAAGAAGGAGGCTTCCAGGGGATAATCGGCAACCTTGGCCTCTATGGCCGCCATCTGGGCGCTATTGAGGGGCTGGAAGCTGGCGGCCACGGCGATGTTCTCCTCGAGCTGCTCCACGGTGTCACACCCGACGATGACCGTGCTGATGGGCTGGCTCATGGTCCAGGTCAGGGACTCAGCCATGGAGGTGAGGCCACCCTCCCGGAAGATCCGTCCCCGGGCGGGGATCTTCATCGCGATGACACCCATCTGTCTGCGGTTCGCCTCGGGGAGCAGTTCATCCAAGAAGGGACGGTGGAACTTGTCGGCAGGGTTCAGGGCCATGAGGATGGTGTCGAAGTCGAAGCGCCGCATGAACTCCATCAGGACGTCTGGGTTGGCATGGCCGGTAAGGCCGAGGAACCTCACGGTGCCATCGTCCCGGGCTTCTTGGAGGGCATGTATGGCACCATCATCGGCAAAAACCTGGTCCAGCTGTTCCATGCGAGTGAGGTTGTGGAGCTGCCACAGGTCCAGGTGGTCTGTCTGCAGGGACTCCAAGCTCTGCTCCAGTAGTTGCATCGATTCGTCGTAGGTTCGGCGGTGCGTCTTGGTGGCCAGGAACACTTCGTTCCTGCGAGTAGCCATTACCCTTCCGATGTACTTCTGGCTGATGCCCCTTCCGTAGGCAGCTGCCGTGTCTATGTAGTTCACTCCCAGGTCGATGGCCCGGTTGATTATCGCCTCGGACTCGACGTCGGTATCGGGCCGCTCGATGGTGGCCTGCCCCCCCAGACTGAAGAGGCGCACGTTGTGGCCCGTCTTCCCGAGGGGTCGTTCAGGCATAGGGGGTGGCGTGGTGCTCGCCGGGACCTGCGCAGCCGCAGGTTCTCCAAAAACAAACCCAGCCGTTCCTACTCCGGATACCTTCATGAAATCGCGGCGTGAGTACTTGGCACCGGACATAGCGTCCTCCAAGGCAGTGTGATTGTTCGGGAAGTCGTTGCAGAAATATACAGTCGCAGACTCCGAGCTGCCGCGCCAACCGCCGTCTCGGGTAGCGCCGTGTCCAGTGCCAGTGCAGTATGATGTTGGAGAATCGTCAAGGAACTAGGGGAGGGCACCGCGTGATCCAAGCAGTGATCTTCGACATGGACGGATTGCTTGTCGACAGCGAGCCAGTCTGGTTCCGAGCTCGGCGCGAACTGCTGGCGCGATTCGGGAAGCGTTGGACAGATTCGGACCAGGAACCTCTCATGGGCGTTAGCACGTCTATCTGGGTCGACTACGTGATCGAGATGCTGGAAGGCGCCATGAGTGCCGACGAGGTGTTGCACACCGTCGTGGGCATAATGGTTGCCGCTTACGAGGGTGGCGACGTCCCGCTCCTTCCCGGAGCGAGTGAAGCGTTGGAGCACTGCACCGGCAATTACAGAGTCGGACTCGCTTCCGGCTCGCCCAGACTTCTGATAGACGCCGCGCTCACAGGTGCCGGCTGGCACGCCTCGTTTGAGCAAATCATCTCCAGTGATGAGTGCGCTCGGGGTAAACCGGCACCCGACGTATATCTCGAGATCATGCGTCGCATGGGCCTCAGCCCAGAGACGACCGCGGTGGTTGAGGATTCAGCTGCCGGCATCCAAGCCGGCAAGGCTGCCGGTGCGAAGGTCATCGCCGTTCCCGGCGGCTTCACTTCACCCGACAGCGCGGCGGTCAGCCAGGCCGACGTGCGGCTGGAGTCATTGCGTGCCCTGCCGAGTGCGCTGGAAGGATTGTAATCACGGGCGAACGCCGAACACGTACGTCGTGGTAGACCGGTACTCCTCTCCGGGTCGCAGGATGGTAGATGGGAACTCGGGTTGGTTGGGCGAGTCGGGAAAGTGCTGGGTCTCGAGACAGAACCCGCTGCGGTGCCCGTACACGTGCCCGGCCTTTCCAGTGATGCTGCCGTCCAGGAAGTTGCCTGCATAGAACTGGATCCCAGGCTCCGTGGTGTACACGTCCATCAGGCGTCCGGTTTGTGGGTCGTATACCCGGGCTGCATGCGTCACCGTGGAGTCTTCACGATTCAACACGAAGTTGTGATCGTACCCCAAGCCGTGCCTCAGTTGCTCCTGTTCCTGATCTATGCGTGCACCGATCGCCGTCGCCGAGCGGAAGTCGAACGGCGTCCCGGCCACGGGTGCGATCGCTCCAGTCGAGATCAACGTGGAATCGACCGGCGTGAAGTGATCGGCGTTGACCGTGAGCCGGTGATCCAGGATGTCGTCGCTGGCGTCGCCGGCCAGATTGAAGTAGCTGTGCTGTGTCAGATTGACCGGTGTGGCCCGGTCCGTGACGGCGTAATAGTCAAACACCAGCTCGTTGGCGGCGGTGAGCGTGTACGTCACGCGCACATCTAGATTCCCCGGATAACCCTCTTCGCCGTCGGAACTCGTGTACGAGAAGGTCACTCCCACACTGTCGCCGTTCTCGAACGGCTCCGCCTGCCAAACCACTTTGTCGAACCCAGTGATGCCACCGTGTAAGTGGTTGGGACCGTTGTTGGTAGCTAGAGTGTAGTCCTGTCCCTCGAGCGTGAAGCGGCCGCCTGCGATACGGTTGCCGTAGCGGCCGATGATTGCGCCGAAGTACGGGTTCTCCTCCAGATAGCCAGCCAGATCGTCGAAGCCTAGCACGATATCGTCGAGCTGTCCGTTCCGGTCGGGCACGCGAAGCGATGTGATGATGCCACCGTACGTGATGGCTCGCACCACAATGCCATTTGCGTTGGCGAGGGTGAAAGCATCCACCTGGGTACCGTCGGGTAGCCGGCCGAATTCCTCGTGCGTCACCTCGGCGCTCGGCCGCGCATTCGTCTCTCTCATCTCGTCTGCCCGATCTGTCCCCGTTCCGCAACCACACTGCAGCAGAGCGAGGGCGACAACGCACCTCGCCGCTAGACTGCTGTTGGGAGGAAACTGTGAGTTCATCCGTAGCTTCTGTCGCAGCTTGGGTTGTCTCGTCGGCTTCAGGATTTCGTCGATCGTCCCCTTGGCTCCACTCAGAAAGACTTGGATTCAACAATCACAAGGCTGCTGCCTTACCCTGTGATTCTGTACCCGCCATCCACATGCCGGATTTCTCCAGTGATGCGACTATTGGGTCGAAACAGGTGAACGATTTCGCGGGCTAAGTCAACAGGCCGTGCATTGCCAAGCGGACTCATTTGTCCCGAGGTCTCGACATCTACTTCAGTCAAGGTTGCATTTCCAGCTTTGCTACCCAAGTAGGGTGAAAAGCGAACCGCATTGACCCGGATACCGTGTTTTCGTCCCAATTCATCGGCCAACTCGATGGTCATTCTTTCGAGAGCAGCCTTGGCAATGCTCATGTTGCGGTACGGATGAAACGTGACTTTTGCCGCTGCGATGTAGCTCAACGAACAAATGGACGCGCCTGGTTGCAGCACATCGTGTTTGACGAGGTAATGTGCCAATCGGACGAGCGAAAAAGCTGAGACGTGCATGGTGTCGCAGAACTCATCTGTTGTGACATCAAGCAGAGGCTTAACGACCTTGTTCCGAATGGTCTTGTCCATCGCGATCGCATGCAGAAATCCATTGAGTCGGATGTTCTCATCCCGCAGTTCTTGTGCGAGGGATTCGATGTTCTCGTCCAACGTAACGTCCAGAACCTCGACCCGGGCACTTCCCAGTTCTCGCTCGACAGCTGATTTGAAATCTTCAAAGGTCTTGCTGAGATATTGCCGCGCCCGTTCAGACAAATCGGAGTGAAACGGACTGACACCCAATCCTGTGCAGATGACTTTGCCACCGTGCTTGACGATTTCTTTTGCGACGAACATGGCCAATGAATGTTCATCGGCGATTCCGGTGATCAAGTACGTTTGATTTTCGAGCATACGCTGTGGTTGAGTCGATTCAAAATGGTTTTACCACCTGTAGAGCCCGGCGCCCCATGTCCAGCCGGCACCGACGGCAGCGAATAACAACAGATCGCCTTCGGTAAACCCACCGTTTCTGTGCACTTCGTCCAGTACGATTGGAATCGTTCCGCCGGACGTGTTGGCGTAACGGTCCATGTTGGTTTTGACCTTCTCGAAAGGCATGCCGATTTTGCGTGCAACCTCTTGAAGGATTCGGATGCTTGGCTGATGCGGTAGCATGCATTTGATGTCCTCAATCGCCACATCGTTCTTTGTCAGAAGTTCCGTAATGCATGCTGGGATCACTTCAACGGCTGTTTTGAACACCTCTTTGCCGTTCATTTGGAAGAAATGTCGCCTTTCGTCGACGGTCTGGACGGAGGCCGGGTATTCTGAGCCTCCCGCTGGGACAGTGAAGTGCTCTTTGCCTCGACCGTCCGTGTGCAGCGAGAAATCCAGGAACCCCTTGTTCTGTGTCGTCTGTGACAGAACCATCGCACCTGCGCCGTCCCCGAAAAAGACCGCGTCTCGTCTGCTCCAATCGATGATGGTCGAAAAGGTGTCCGCACCGATGACCAGCACGTTTTTGTACATGCCGGAGCGCACGAATTGAACGGCCGTAGCGATGGAAAACAAGGCGCCCGAACACACCGCGGCAATGTCAAAGGCCACGGCGTTCGTTGCTTCCAGTTTCTCTTGCACGAAGCTGGCGCAGGAGGGACACGGTCGATCTGGTGTCGCCGTGGCAACAACGATCAGATCGATGTCAAGGGGCGTCAAGCCTGCATTCTCGATGGCCTGTTGCCCGGCCAATGCCGCAAGGTCACTGGTCGTTTGCCCCGTTGATATCCTACGCTCGCGGATGCCGAGATTCTCGAATATCCATTCGTCAGAGGAGCCGACGGAGTCGAAGAAATCATTTTTGACAACGTTGGCAGGGGCATAAGACCCCGTCCCCCGGATGTAGGCGTTGTACATTTTCATTGGTAACCCTGTATTGGTAGAAAACAAATAAAGATGCGTCCGAATACCGTACGAATGCCATCTGCGAGAGTCAACAGGGAGAGGTCGCGCTGGAGGCAATTCACGATATCAGGCTGGGACAACAATACTTCCTAGACTCTCAAATAGCTACGCTGCCGTTTGTGAAAGTTGTCACAAGGCCGTCATGCTGCAGTCCTGTCGCGCTACGTTCTGACCAACGAGTTGCCCGGTCAAGTGCTCTGTCGTATTCGTCACTCCACATGAGGCAGGGAGCCTGTTCGACGTGCTCGAGTTGTTTGCTCAGGCGGGGGTCAACCTCACTCGCATCGCATCCATGCCCTACCGGACGGATCCCCACAACTACAGCTTCTTCCTCGACTTCGAGGGATCGCGTCAGAGTCCCGAGATCGTCGGCGTGCTTGATGCGCTGCAAGAACGCGCGCTCGAGTACAGGTTTCTCGGCTGCTACCCGGCGGCGAACAGCGTTGCACCGAGCAGTGAGCGACAGATCTGAATCGCTCCGGCTCGCCACTGGCGTCGGCATTGCGGCAAGTCGGCGCGATTCATACACCCAGCTGGGGAACGGGTACTTCGTCCCACCAAACATTGGCGACGTTGGCATCTTGCAGGCCTGGTATGGGCGTAAGCCAACCATACTTGTCGGTCGTTCGCCCTCGAGCGATGTGGAGCAGTCGTCTCTGCAGGCGCCGCGTGATCGGACCCACCCGACCGTTTCCAACGGGGATTCGGTCGATGCTCCTTACCGGGGTGACCTCCGAGGCTGTCCCTGTGAGGAAGACCTCATCAGCCAAGTACAACTTCTCCCTGGGTATGACCTCTTCGGCCACCGGAATCCCCATATCGCGGGCCAGTGTAAGTATGCAGTCACGAGTCAGCCCGCAGAGAACCGATCCGTCTATAGGTGGCGTTATCAGCCGGCCGCCCATCACGAGAAAGATGTTCTGACCGCTTGCCTCACTCACCAAACCGTTGGGGGCGAGAGCGATGCCTTCGGCGTAGCCGTCAGCTGTCGCCTGCATCTTGATGAGTTGCGCATTGACGTAGTTGCCACCGAGCTTGGCGAGCGAGGGATGAGTGTTCGGCCCGGGGCGAAACCAGTTCGATACGCACGCATCAATACCGCTCTCGATGGCGTCCGCGCCCAGGTATGGCCCCCACGGCCAGCAGATGATGAACGTGTGCACGGACGCCTCGCCAGGGTGCAGTCCGATCGCGCCCTCACCGCGGACAACTAGCGGACGGATGTATCCTTCTTTCAGGTCATTGCGAGAGAGTAGCTCGATGCAGGCGGACACCAACTCCTCTTCCCCGTAAGGGAGAGCCATGCGGTACACACGACAGGAGTCGAGCAACCTCTTCATGTGATCGTTCAGTCTGAATACGCTGGACCCATCAGGTGTCTCGTAGGACCGGATTCCCTCAAAGACAGAAGAGCCATAGTGCACAACATGCGACATCACATGAAGCGTCGCATCTTCCCACCGAATGAACTCTCCATCGCGCCAGATCAACTTCGTAGGTGTAACACTACTCATGGTGGCCCCCTCCTATCCCCATGTAATTGACTTTCTTGTGAATCCCTGCGGCGTCCTCGTGTGACGCCCCGTGAACCAGGTCGCACCTGCGACCCGTGGTCCAATGTGTTGTGATCATGTATCCTCAAGCGGTGCAGCACAGTGTGCGAGGCCATGATCGCGTTCGTAGGCTTCGATGGCGGTCACGTGCCGCAAAGTGATGTCGATGTCATCAGCACCGGCAAGGAGACACTCTCGGCGGAACGGATCGACGTGGAATCCCTCAGCCAGATCGACCGTGTCTGTGACTCGACACACGTGAAGGTCAACCGTCACCTGGTATGTGCCATCGCTTGCGGCGCGTGTCATGATGCGCCGGACCGCTGAGTCGGGGAGCGCGACAGGTAGGACGCCGTTCTGATAGCAGTTGTTCCGGAATATGTCTGCGAAGCTCGATGCAATCACCGTGCGGAAACCAAAGTCGAGCAGAGCCCATACAGCATGTTCGCGTGACGACCCGCAGCCGAAGTTTGGACCTGTCGCGAGTACCGTGGCCTTGCGAAACCGCTGATCGTTGAGCACAAATGTTGGATCAGGATCCCCGGATTCCGAGATACGCCATCCCTCGAAGAGGAACTGCCCGTAGCCGGATCGTTCAATACGGCTCAGATGCCTCGCCGGAATGATCTGGTCTGTGTCTATATCTGAGCGCGGGAGCGGCGCTACCCGACCCGTGACTAGAGTGTATGGCTTCATGCCTGATGCCTAACGTTCGGTTGTGTCCAATCGCGCACGTCAACGAAGTGGCCCGCCACTGCCGCGGCCGCTGCCATCGG
>JBDGXD010000176.1:0-8819 GCA_039584755.1 Gemmatimonadota bacterium | reverse complement strand
GGCGATGAGGATCTTTCCCAACTGAGCCCCGAGGAGCGGCAGCGCTACTACTGGAACGTCCGCTCATTCTGGCTCGGTATGCAGACAGTTTTTCGTCAGCATGACCTCGGCATTTTGCCCGACGAGGAGTGGGCGGTCTACAACGATGTCATTTGCGGCAACATCGCAGCGCCGGGAACGCGTTCGCTGTGGACGGGGACGGATCTCATTCCGCAGTTTGTGCGCGTTGTGGAGGCCTGTCCGTCGTTTCAACGGCCAGCACCTTGATCACCGCCACGCCAGCCAACACGCGTTAGGAGCTGCCGAGCACGGACGTTTCAAAGGAAGCCGTTGATATGAGCGCCCTGAGAGCACATGGTTGCGATCCTGCTGAGGCTTGCCCTCTGAGTGAGTTTGCAGCTCAAACGCAGACACGTTATGCCGCAGGAGTGGCGACTTGGCTGAACCAATAGCAATAGTACGGTACGAATCACAATGGCCGCGCGAGTTCGATGCTGAACGCGTTCGACTTGAGCAAGTTTTCAAAGGCGTGCCTGTTGTTGTTGAGCACGTTGGCAGCACGGCGGTTCCGGGGCTCGGCGCGAAGCCAATCATTGACATCATGATCGGGTTGCTGCGCCTTGAAGAGGCAGAGGTCCGGGCTCCCGCTCTTGAGCAGATCGGATACGAGTACGTGCCAGCCCACGAGCTAGAGCTGCCTGGTCGGCGCTACTTCCGCAAGGTACAGGGTGAGCGTCGCAGTCATCACCTACACGCCGTTGTTCGTGGCAGCGAGTTCTGGCGACGCCACCTGCTTTTTCGGGACTACCTTCGGCAGCACGACTCGACGGCCGTGGAGTACTTCGAGCTGAAGCAGAAGCTAGCATCCATGCACCGGACGAATCGAAGGGCGTACCTGGAGGCCAAAAGCGATTTCATTGAGGCGGTATTGCTGAAGGCGGCGAAGTGGGGTGGTGAGGTGAGCAACCGGGAACATAGCTGACAAAATGTCCGGGGACATGGTTAACGCTTCCCGCGGAGGGACGGCGCCCCGGTGATTGAGTGAGTACGTTCGTCGAAGCGACCGAGCAAGGTTTCGTAATACACGATGTTCCAGATGCCGTCTTGAATCTCCTCCAACCCAATGTACTCGTCGTTCAAGGCTTGGGAGAGAAAGTGTTGGCCCGAGTGGAGCCGGAACGTGCCAGCGCGACTCACGCGACGGACTGGATTCGATGGTTTGATAGTATGGTGAGATCAACAGAACGACTGAACTCGCGGCGGCTGGTGCGGAGTCGCCAGCAGCTTAGTCGCAGAGTCGTTAGCGCCATCCGATGGGACGCTGATTCGAGGCGGAATGGAGAACTTACTTACGGGCGAACTTGCGGACTACAGTGAACAGTTCAGAGCGAACCGTGCTAACGCTGAGCAGCTCTGCCTGGGGATGAAGCAGCGACAGTTCAACTGGCGTCCTACTGCACGCGACTGGTCGGTAGCTGAATGCTTGGTGCATTTGAACATCAGTGCGCACACGTACACCAAGGCGATCAGGGCTGCGACGGCAGGTGCCCGCGAACGCAGTGTACCAAGCACTGGGCCGTTTCGGTACGGCCCGTTTTCACGATGGCTGATGCGGTCGATGGAACCGCCGGTACGGAAGCGATACAAGACGCCGCGGCGCTTCACGGGTTCACCAACACAGGTCTTCGATGTCGAACAAGTCCTTGAAGAGTTCCGTGTCGCCGGCCGAGAGTGGGAACAGTGCCTTCACGAGGCGATTGGATTGGACCTTGCACGTGTAAAGGTACGATCACCTGTGGTGTCGCTTATAAGGTTCCAGTTGGGTGCGGTGTTTGCTGGCTTAGCGGCGCACGAGCGGCGCCATCTGTGGCAAGCGACGGAGGTCACAAAGGCTCAAGGCTTTCCGTCTGGGTGACTGTATGGGCAGTGGGTTCGTCGCGTGCCAAAGATCGGACGGCGCCTAATTAGAGTTAGACTGCCCAACGGGTTGGGAAGACATGCCAGGCTCCGTCAGTAGTGGGATTCATGCGGTAACCGGCGCTTTCGGTTACTCTGGCCGCTACATTGCCCAACGACTGCTCGACGCGGGGCAAGAGGTAATTACACTCACGAACTCAACTCATCGACCCGATCCCTTCGGGGGCCGAGTGCAGGCTCGTCCGCTCAGCTTTAGGGAGTCTGCGGTTCTCACTGAGGCACTTCGTGGCGTCGCGGTTCTATACAACACGTACTGGGTGCGCTTCGACCACAAGACGTTTACACATCGGGAAGCTGTCGCGAACACCCTCACGCTTTTCCAGGCAGCCAAGCACGCGGGCGTGCGGCGGATCGTACACGTCAGTATCACGAATCCATCGGCCGAGTCGCCACTGCCGTACTTCAGTGGCAAGGCAGAGCTTGAAGCGGCTTTAAGGGATTCGGGTTTATCATATGCGATCCTGCGTCCAACGGTGCTGTTTGGCAAGGAAGACATCCTCATCAACAACATCGCTTGGATGCTGCGACATTTTCCCGTTTTCGGCGTCTTCGGCAGCGGCGACTATCGGCTCCAACCGATCTACGTCGACGATCTCGCGCAGCTTGCGGTTGAACAGGGAACCAGCACCCAGAACACCAGCATAGAGGCTATTGGCCCGGAGACATTCACCTATCGGGAGCTGGTCACGACGATCGGCCGGATCATTGGCCGGCGTCGGCCAGTGGTCTCCATGCCACCGACCGTCGGCTACTGGTTGGGGCGGGCATTTGGAGCGTTTAAAGGCGATGTCGTCATCACCCGTGAGGAGATCCAGGGATTGATGGAAGGACGCCTTTATGTCGATGCGCCCCCCGTCGGCCAGACGGCGCTGACGAAATGGGCAACCGAGCATCGCGATACCCTTGGAGCTAGGTACGCCAGCGAGCTCGCTCGACGTCGATGAGGGCAGTCTAGCAGGCGCCTTAAGCTGCCAGGCGGGAACGATTCGATTGGCTTGAGCGTATGGTAGGATCAACAGAACGATGGAATTCAAAGCGGCTGGCGAGGAGTCGCCTGCAGCTCAGTCGCAGAGTCGATAGGTGGACTGAGGTGTTCCGTTGGAGACTATTTCTCCGGACACAGGGCCTTGTCCAACACTTCTAATCCCTCGGGCCAGTTCTCCGCATGTCCATCTCGGGACTCTTCATTGCAGAAGCCTGAGTGCGTGAGCCGTAGTAGTGTCCCCTCTTCCCGTGCCGACAGCTCGACTCGAATGACTGTCTCAGCGCCTCCCGTTCCTCCCTCCCCAGTCACCCAGGCCATCTCCACCAACTCATCCTTCTTCAACTCCAGGAATCGACCGTAATGAGGATGTCTTCCCCAATCCTTCCGGTTGTAGAAGAAGAATGGCTTGTCAACCTCAGGGGTCATGAGTAGTTCGCCTGGCTGTGCAAACCAAGAATCAAACTTCTGGGTCCATGCTTGGTAGATATCACTCGCGTCTGCCTTCATGAGTCGTTCGACTGTCATAGCAAGAGGTCGTGCAGAGTTATCAGGTTCGCACTTGCTTCTCATTGATCTTATCTCCAAACTCTCAATGGGGAAAATTCCCAAGGTCGAAGGTACTGTCGGTACAGAACGTGTGCAATTCAATTGGTAGGCCAGGTCGTTAGGCCGCTCAGGTAGCAATTCTATGGAGGTTGATATGCATTCTGTTTCGAGAGTGTTCGCCCTCCTCGCGGTGCCGGCAATGGCCATCGCATGCGCGCAGCAGGACCCAGCTCCACCTGCGGTCGTGGTTGTCCGAGTGTCATCCGCAGACAGCACCCGCCCGGCACAGTTTAAGGCATGGGCACATGGTGGCGAACTCGAAATCCGCACCGCCAATAGTCACCTTCGCAGCGACGGTGGTGCCCGCTTGGGGACCACCACTCCTGCGGAGGTGACACTGCACAAGGGTGTGGCATCAGCGACTTTCGTCAGCAGTGGTGACTCGCCCGAGCTAGAGTTCGAAGCAAAGGCGCCCGAAGCGATGCTGCGGGCCACAGGTCGGCGGATTCGCTTTGACCGGAACGCCAGCAAGACAGGTGTCCGAGTCTACCCATTTGCTTGGCCCTGGCAGTGAAGCGCCGAGCGGCCTAACACGCTCCTGAAGCTGTCAGGCGCGCCGGTTCGATTGGTTTGATAGTGTGGTGAGATCAATACAACGACTGAATGCACAGCGGCTGGCGCTGAGTCGCCCGCAGCTTAGTTGTAGAGTCGTTAGGTGTCATCCGCAGCCTCACGAATAGGGAGGATCCATGGTATCCCGCACGTCGAGCCCCCTACTGATTGTGCTCCTCGGAGTAGTCGCGTGTGCACCGAGCGACGCCGCGACGGCTGGCGCGACTCAGGCTGATAGCGCGGCAGTAAACGATCTGCGCCAGCAGGCGCTGGCCGCAGTCAACGCTGGTGATTCCACCCTTGCGTACATGGCGGACGACGTCGTCCTCCTGCCGCCGAACGCGCCGGCGGTATCTGGCCTCGCAGCCGCGCGGGCCTGGTTCGGAGAGGCCACACGGCAGTTCCGGTTCTCGCTTGCCTATACAAGCTGCAACGTGGAGTTTGCCGGTGACCTGGCGATTGAGCGCTGTGCAGGCACTCTAACGGTTACCCCAGTGGCAGGCGGCCCCGCAGTCAGCGACGTGTGGAAGGGGATCCATCTGTATCGTCGTGACGCCACCGGTGGATGGAAGCTCGCGCTGGACATCTGGAACAGCGACAAACCGATCGAACCGTGACGGAGGTTCTCCGCGTGTGGATGACGCCTAACCCGGACACGGACCTGACGGGCGCTCGCGGGCCGAGCGCCGGCGCGTCAGCTGGCGTCCTCGCGGCCGGGTAGGAAGGGTTGCGTTCGTCTGGTGGCAAGCTGGTCGCCCGCAGGTCATTTCCAAGCCGTTAGGCCGCAATAAGACACAGGGTGTCTCGGCCGTTCATCTATACGCCGCCTGACCCGGCGGCTCCGAGGAGGTGACCCCGATGCCAAGCACCGCAGAAGACAACAAGGCAGTAGTACTCCGATTGCTTGCCGGAGTCGACGCCCGTCGCTGGGAGGTATACGAGGAACTCCTTGCTTCGGACTACGCATACCACGGTCCCGTAGGCGCTCTTGATCGCGCTGCCACGCGTGAATCGGCTCAACGCTTTGTCGCGGCTTTCCCCGACTTGAGGCATGAAATCCGAGACGTAGGCGCTTGGGAAGACAAGGTCGTGGCCCGGTACGTCAACCACGGTACACACCTGGGTGAGTTTGACGGTGTGGCACCGACCGGGAAACAGATTCAGTTCGGATGTATCCTGATCGTTCGGATCTCCAACGGGGTGATCATCGAGTCATGGCAGGAAGCGGACCTGGCAAGTTTGATGAGCCAGATCTCCGGATAGGGTGGAGTTCAGGTGACGTCAGCTCGGACTTCCCACTTCGACGGCCCTCGTCGTTGGCTGAGGGGTTGAGAGCCGAGCCAGGGCGGGACCCATTGGAGTTGCGTGACCAGCGGGGACGCTTCGGGATCACAGTGGCGTGGCCTCACGGCACAATGGCGTGCGGCCTAACAGGCAGTTGCTGCTGGCGCGACGGGCTGGAAGAGCCGAAGCACGCGCCTTGCGGCGCGCGCTCGGGCGTGCGCATGGTGGTGCGCAGCAGAACTGCCACATCGTTATACGGCGTGAATGACCATGGGTGTGATTAGAGTTCTTTGGATTGTGCTATGGTCGTCACTCTGGTTTACAGGGTGGCTTGCGGGACAAGAGATCCAGCTATCACAGGTGCGTGCGTTCGGTGTGCTCGACGGTGAACCTGCGCTGACATTCGGGAGCATTCAAGACATTGCAGTCGATGAACGGGGCTTAGTGTACGTGCTGGATGAGCTGACCTTTGAGATACGTGTTTTTGACCAGGATGGCCGACACCTGCAGACTGTTGGCAGACAGGGTCATGGCCCTGGCGAGTACGAAGTTCCTTCCTCACTGGCAATCAGTTCTCAATCTGAACTATACGTAGCAGATTGCGCCCACCGACATATCACAATCTACGGAATGCGGGATTCCTTGGAGCTCTCGAGGGATCTGCGAGTCGAATTCGGTATTCGAGATATGTGCTTCGTTGGGAATCGCCTTTTTGCACTTGGCAGCCATAATGCCCAGGTGGTTCATGAATTGACCCTCGATAGTAGTGAAGTGCTCGCCAGGCACTCCTTTGCTGAGCCAGTCTCCGAGCATCCGACGAGACGCCATCGCGTTGACCACCTACTGTGTCTGCCTGCCTCAGACATGTTGGTGATTGGAAGCCGCGATTCGCCGCTTGTCCGAGCCTATTCAAGTGGTGGAGACTCCTTGTGGTCAACCATGCTCCCGGACTACTACGGATTGGTGATAACCGAACGTGCCGACGGTCGAACCGAGTATTTGTTTCCTGAAGGTCGAGACTGGTACCATTGGGTTCTATCTATAGTGGCACTCTCGCCTTCAGGGATCGCGGTGCAGCTAGGTAGGGTAGGGTACGGTGTGAGGCCGGAAGAGACCACGGATATCGAGTTGCGGCTTATGTCAATGGATGGGTCGAGGTGACGCGACAGTTGTCCGCGTTTCGGTTTTTCGAGGTTCGTTCAGATGTTGTCTATGGGACAAGCAGCGATCTCTTTCCTCAGGTGGTGATCGCTCGACTTCACAAGCGTGATTAGACGCTGGTCCGCTGACGCCGTATAACACGCGCCTGAAGCTGCCAGGCGGTGAGTATTCGATAGGTTTGATAGTATGGCAAAATCAAGAGCACGACGGAATTCACAGCGGCTGGTAAGGAGTCGCCTGCAGCTCATTTGCAGAGTCGTTATACGGCGAATCCATGTGACGGCTCGAGGTTCGGAAAGCTAGGGTCTGTCCAAACACCATGAATGCAACTCTTGTGGCCGTACTACTGCTTACTTCAACGCTGTTTGCGGTTGGATATCTCATTGCGCTGAGCCGGCTGTCCCGTAGTCTGGTTTCCGCGTATCCCAAGGCGGATGCGAACAGGCGGTTGGGTGCCGCAATGGTCGACGGATTGTTCTGTACAACGTTCCTGGTGGTTGGCGCAGCCACGTTGACTTTCGTCCCGTTGGTTGTTGGAGGCGTTTACGTGATCGTGCGCGATGGCCTGGTTCCCGGGCAGAGTATCGGCAAGCTTGTGTTCGGACTCACAGTGATCCAGTTAGACGGCGGAGGGAAGTGTACGTTGAGCCGCTCTGTGAAGCGCAACATCATATTCGGCGTTCCGGGGTTGAATCTTCTTGCAGTCGTCTTTGAAGCATTCCTCTGCTGCCGCGACCCGCAAGGACAGCGGCTAGGCGACAAGCTTGCCCAGACTCAGGTAGTAGTGGGGAAGGACGCGAAGGAACTGGTGAAGGCTCTGCAAAAGAGTCTTCTTGATGGATTGTCGGACCTTGAGCGTGTGCGGAATCGACGTCCGAAGCCTGTAGCAGAGAAGGTGTAATGCCAAGCCCGAAGAGCTGGGACGGCAGCTATTGAGCGAAGAGGTTCGCCGTATAACAGGCGCCTGAAGCCGGCAGGCGGGGACGACTCGATTGGCTTGATAGGATGGAGAGACCTACAGAACTACTGAGCATACCACTGGCGCCGAGTCGCCTGCGTCTTATGCGCCGACACGTTGGGCGCCATCGATGAGAGCAGTGCGGTATTCCACAGGCGCCGGGGCGTTGGCCCTCATCGGCCTGCTCTGCGCTGCATGTGACTGCGAGGACTGCAATGGATTCTATCTTGAGGCCTGGATCGTGGTCGAAGCAACCACCGTAGCGGGGACGCCTGTGCCCAATGTCAGGATCCGCGCCGATGCGGTGAGGCCGATGCAGACATGGATGGGCACAACTGATGCCGGTGGACGCGCTGTTTTTCACCTGTTTGCCACGTCCTTTCCCGACACCGTTCAGGTATCTGCTGAGCCACCAGCTGATTTCATGACCCCTGAGCCAGTGAGCAGAGCCGTGGTCGCACAGGATACCGCGACTGTTGTGTTCATTCTTGAGCCACTTGCAGGCGTGGGCGGCGGCGCCTAGCAAGCAACTGAAGCTGACGAACGCGCTATGAGCGATCGATTGGTGCGCATGGTGAGATCGATGAGTCCCCGAACGTTATCGGAGCTGGTGAGCTTCCGTTCGCAGCTTATTTGCAAGTCCGTTAGGCATCACCGTTTATGAGCCGAGCTAGCGAACAATGGGTCTAGAGGCCGACCAGCAGTCTTTGCTATCCCGCTATCTGCAGGGCCCGGCTCTGCTGGAGCAGGCGGTTGCCGATTTACGCGACGCCGACCTCGATGCTTCTCCGTCGCAGGGGGGCTGGACGATTCGGCAGATCGTGCATCATGTCGTTGATGGGGATGATCTGTGGAAGATCGGCATCAAGGCTGCACTCGGGAACGAAGAAGGCGAGTTTAGCTTTGAGTGGTACTGGCAGCTACCGCAGGACACCTGGGCCGATCGCTGGGGTTACGCCCACCGGGCACTCGACGTTTCCTTGGCTCTGTTCAGGGCGACGAGAGCCCACATCGCGCAACTGCTGGAGCAAGTGCCTGACGGATGGAGCCGCTCGGTGAGTGTCCGGACGCCGCAAGGAACCGAACGCCTGTCGGTCCGGGCAGTGGTCGAGATGCAGGCTAATCACGTGGCTCATCATGTCGAGAGGATCGCTGCCATTCGTGCGGAGCGCGTGAGCCGGGAGCTGGGAGCGGACGTCTCAGACTCCAGCGGTGGCGACGTTCTCTCTGCTTCGAAGCCGGAAGCTGACTTTCCGCTCTCTGCTCTCCACTCCCCGCTCCCCGCTCTCATCGACC
>JBDGXD010000175.1:0-8865 GCA_039584755.1 Gemmatimonadota bacterium | reverse complement strand
CGTGGAACGAGACGCCTTTCCGCTGATATTGGCGGGAAACTGCAACAGCTGTCTCGGGACGCTGGCAGGTCTAGGGGTCAGCGATATCGGTATTACCTGGTTCGATGCGCACGGCGATTTCAACACGCCTGACTCGAGCGCAAGTGGTTTCTTCGACGGAATGGCGCTCAACGCCGCGGTTGGTGGTTGCTGGCAGACCGCGACGAGGTCGATCCCCGGATTCGAACCTGTGGCGGAGAATCGAGTAGGACTGGTTGGTGTGCGCGATCTCGATGCAGGCGAAAGACGATTGCTGGACCGGTCTGCGGTGAAGGTTCTCGAATACGATGAGATTCGTAGCAGAGGCTTGCAGCGTGCTACTGCCGAATGCGTCGAGGCGATCGAGGCGCATACGAGGACGACGTACCTGCACGTGGATCTCGACGTATTGGATGGTGACATGGTGCCGGCCAACGAGTTCAGTCTGCCGAGTGGTCTAACCCCCGACGAGTTGGATGAGGTCTTGACGTCGATCGGCGAGAGACTCGAGGTCCGGGCCGCGGCGGTCACGGCCTATGACCCGAGATTCGATTCAGACGGCCGGGCTGCGGACGCGGCCCTGAGAGTGATCGAACGGTTGGCTGAGGTGGGGGGTAGCCGTCGTCTCCGTTTGCGCTCCAAGACAAAGCTCCCAAATTAGGCGGTCTATTCAGCGGCCCTGGTGAGGTTTATGACGACGATTCCGGATCTGCGTGAGCTTGTTGGCCTGACCCAAGACGAGTTGATCAAATGGCTCGGCAATGTGCTTAGTCGTGAGGTCGAGCCGGATGTCCTGTCGTTCGAGAGCGACCGAGCGGCGGTGGGGGCTGTCCGTGCTTCACCGGACATCGATTCAATCCTACAACGGCTCGATCTTGCACTGCTAGCCAGTCTGCTGACTCGCAGTGTGAGGCGTCTGCAGGAATCGACACAAGTGGCCGGTGAAGCGGATCTCCGCGAACTCACCTGGGATGTGTTGGATCTGGTGCGCCGTCCTGTGGTTCTTCGTCGCATCGAAGGGGATTCGATCCCGGAATGGTCGGATCGCATCCTGGCCGGCGTGGAAGCCTCGCACTTCACTGTGGGGCCGCTGTTCCGTCATCGGGTGGCGACCTACGGTCCCAAGACGTTGTTCCAACTGCCGGCGGCAATGGGTAATCGCAGTCTCACTTGGCGTCACGTTGCCAACCGGGTCGACCGCCTGGCACGAGCGATTCTCTCACTCGATGGTCCCGAACATTCCACGCCGGTCGCAGTTCTCTCGGAGAATAGACTGGAAGTAGCGCTCACAGACTTGGCCTGTCTCACATCCGGTCAAGTGAACGTGGTTATACCCGGTAATTCGACCGAAGCTGACGTGGGCTACATACTGCGGCACAGTCGGGCTGGCACAGCGGTCGTCTCGGGTTACGCGCAACTGCGCAAAGTCGAGAAGAACCGGGAGTCGCTACCAGACCTCAAGCGCATAGTGACGTTCGATCGCACCGGTCGCCGCGACACTGACTTGATGACCCTCGAGGAACTGGAGGCTCGTGCCGACCGGGTACCGAGCTCTGCCGTCGAGAAACGGTCACTGCAGGTCGAGATCGATGACGTCGCCACGATCATGTACACCTCGGGCACGACCGGATCACCCAAGGGGATCCAATACTCCCATCGCAACCTGGTCTTCAAGCGATTCGCGCGTGCGCTGGCGTTACCCGAAATCGGTGAAGACGATGTGTTCCTTGCCTACCTCCCGTTGTTCCACACCTTTGGCCGCTATCTCGAGATGCTCGGGTGCGTCTTCTGGGGCGCCAAGTATTGCTTTCTGTTGAATCCCTCGGTCGAGGCCTTGATCCAGGGCATGCGGCAAAACAGACCCACCGTATTCATCAGTGTACCCAGCAAGTGGATACAACTATACGAGGCGATCTCTCAACGGGCTGATCCGATGCACGCCGCAGACGAGGAGGTGTTGGAGGCAACGCGTGACCTGACCGGTGGGCGCTTGAAGTGGGGGCTCTCGGCGGCCGGTTACCTCGATCCGGACATCTTCAGGTTCTTCCATCGACAGGGCGTTCAGGTGCTCAGTGGTTTCGGCATGAGCGAAGCCACAGGTGGTATCACCATGACGCAGCCGTTCGAGTACAAGGAGAACTCGATCGGCGTTGCGCTGCCGGGCATCGACATCTCTCTGGCGGACGACGGCGAGCTACTCATCCGCGGTCCCTATGTGATGATCGGGTACCTCGATCCACCGGACGGGGTGCCGTCGTTCGACGCGCAGGGCTGGTTTCACACCGGCGACCTGATGCGGATGGACGACGAGGGCCACATCCAGCTGATCGACCGCAAGAAGGAGATCTACAAGAACGTAAAGGGACAAACCATTGCACCGCAGAAGATCGAGAACCTGTTTCGGGAGTTCGAGTCGGTCGGTCGTGTCTTCTTGGTAGGTGACCATAGAGCGTACAACACGCTGCTAATCTATCCGAACCCGGAGTACTCACAGCTCGATTTCGCCGCGCTGCCGGTCAAGGAGAGACAGGACCATTTCCGGTCTCTGGTAGCGTCGGTCAACAAGTTCGTGGCACCGTTCGAGCGTATCGTCGACTTCGCAATCATCGATCGAGATCTGGACGACGAGAGGGGTGAGCTCACAGCCAAGGGAACACCGCGACGCCAGGTTGTGGTGGATAACTTCGATGAGATCATCGATGCGTTGTACCGCCGGGTGCAGTTGCACGTCGGTGGGACGGATCTCACCATCCCTAATTGGCTGTTTCAGTCCCTGGGTCTAACAACTCAGGATGCACACGCCACCGAGAAAGAAATCACCCTTCCCTCGCTCGGTGTCACACTCACGTTGCAGCGCCTCAACGAGACCGATGTGCGAGTTGGGTCATGTTGCTATCGCTGGCCTCACAAGGTGCTCGATTTGGGAGATCTGCTGGCCACGCCCCGATTGTGGTTGGGCAACGAGGAGTTGGTTGCCTTCGCGCACCCCGAGTCGGTTGCCAGGCAGGCGATTGGGCGAATTGACGTCGACGTTGAATGGATCGGTCGGGTCGAGCCCTACGAGCCGTCCGGTGCCGACCAGGAGCAGTTGGCCGAGTCGATTCGTCACTCAGAATGGACCCTCGATCAGCTGGATCTCGCTGCCCGCATGCTTTCGGGAACAGACGAGGAAGGCGCTATGAACGCCGTTCGCCTGCTGGAGCGTGTGTTGGCGAACGAGGAGGGGCCTGTGGCTGAGCCAGCCCGCTACCTATTGGGGCGGGGCGCTGATGCCAAGTCGGCGGAGGTCAGGAGGCGTGTGTTCCAGCTGCTCGTACCTGCGGAGCGGGTGAGCCGATTCCAAGGTGCCCTGTTTCGGTTTTTTTCCGCCGACCCCCATGTGCTCGACGACATAACGTCCGAGTTTCTCTGCGAACGTAGCCTGCACGAGTCCAAGATCGAGGCACTGGTGAACTATGCGGAATGCATGAGCCTGGACGCAGAGCGCGATGATGACAAAGACGAGCTGGCCGTTTCGCTGCTGAAGTTCCTGGCCGACTACGGTGCGATACATCCGATTCGGTACCAGCGGATTCGGGCATTCCTGGTGAAGATGAGCTTGTTCGCTGCCACCGGGCTGATACGTAGGTATGCCGCCGACGCTCGTGCCACTTTGGAGGCGGGATTCCATCAGTGGCTGGGGCCGACCTCAAAGATCGCGGTAGATACCGAAACTGGTCAGGAATATCGCTGGGACGATGTGATCGTGTTCGACGAAGCGGTCTCGGAAGAAGACAGACGCAGGTTGTTGTCGGCGATCAGGAGTACGGCATTGTTGCGGGAGGCTGTGTTCCTGTTCTACCGGGGCACAGTCATTCGGCTCAGCGATGTTCCGCCAGGTGGAGTCTGGGTCAGGTTCCTTGGAGAACGCCATGGCAAGGTGGTGTACCGCATCACGATTCAAACTCGGAGTCAGGATTCCTACGATCTGGCGGTCAACGTCAACAGCTCGCTCGATTCGGATCACGTGCACGAGGAAGTGGACTGGCTGATTCTGTGTGGTGAGTCGGGCTCTCAGGAGTCGGTAGTCGATGAGTTCGGCGGCTATTTGCCCGATCAGGATATGTGGAGCGAGGAATACGTGTCGGGTGACACGCTGGATCGCGAGATGCGACACTTGGCGCGGCGCACGGATCCCGAAGAGGGTCTGCAGTCACTGTGGCCGTTCCTAGCCTGGAGCGCGTTGAGCGCCTATGTCGATTTCTGGCAGCGCACTGGCAGAAGATGCGAAATTGCCGATCTCAGTCCAGCAGACATCGTGCTGCCGACCCGGGACTACCACAAGGGCTCGCGTATCGTGTCACTCTCAGCCCGGCGTGACTTCAGGGGACTCCTCGCGATGGTACGGTCGTTCAAGGAAGAGTTCGTTGAGCCTGTCGAGCAGCAGTACGAGATTCTCAGCGGTTCGGTCGGTTGGGACGTGATTTTCTCTTCGCTGCTCGAGGTAGTCGGTGAGGACGAGGGTCTGGCTGCTTACGAAGAGGCGTTGAAGTCGGAAACAGAAGCGCCACCCGAATTGTGCGAAGCCCTGCGGGAATACCTGACCGGTGTGAGACGGCGCGGCTTCCTGCCCATGAGCCTGTACTTTGCCGCCAAACGCTATCGCCGCTGGGCGAGGCTCAGTGAGGACGCGACTTCACAAGCGCGGGCGAGAACGCTCCAGGAGTTCTATGACACGTACAACTTGAACGAGCTGAGCAAGACCTATCCCGAAGCGAGATTGCGTTTCTTCCGAGAAACCGTGTTCCGCAGTGCCACACCAGAACTCATGCGGGGACTCGACGAACTGATAGCTCGGGTCCGCGCCGGGGAGATGGTCAATGGAGAGCTGGCGGACGCGGTTGCCGACCTGCGGCGGCGGCTCAAGATGGAGCCGGACGATGACTACTTCCTGGCTCGTATACCTTTTGCCTACTTGCGACCGGAGGACACTGCTGACTTCGTGACCAGCGACATGGGAGGCAGCTATCAGACCGAGATCGTAATGACGCTGGAGGACCTGGATGGCAACGCCTTTAGTGTCCGCCATGCGCTACTACCCAAGGAAGTTGAGCGACTGCACCGCCTGTTCCTAGCTGCCAAGCTGGATGTCCGGTTCCGCCCGGAGCACAGGTACCTCGTGGCGATCAACGATCGAGAGCAGATCATCGGCGGGATATTCTACGAGCTGGAAGATGGTGGCCAAGCCGCTCATCTGGAGAAGATCGTGGTAGCCGAGCGATTCCGCCGCAAAGGAGTGGCGGACAGCCTGATGCGCGAATTCTTCAACCGGATGCGGGCAGCCGGGGCCACAAGGGTCACGACGGGGTTCTTCCGGCCGGAGTATTTCTACGCTCACGGCTTCAAGATCGAGAAGCGATACGCGGGGTTAGTCAAGGAGCTCTAGGCCCGGTGTCCCGTCCAACACCCCCTCCCCCCGGGGCACCGATCCTCGTGAGTCGCCAGCCGGGTCACCGGGCCCCCAAAAACGCCAGTATCCACGGGCCTTGCAGCCCGGCGAACCGGGTCCCCGGGCCGCCGGGATATCGGGCTGCGGCCCGTCTTGTACTTTTTTTCACAAGCTCTATAATCCTTAGAGTGCAGTGTGCATCAGTTGGACCGTTGCCCTGACGAATTCCCCATATCTGTGGGGTTTATGCTCTTCCTGTGTGAAGACCTTTCTCCTCTTCCCATCAGAATGAGAGGATGGACATGACGGCGCTCAAGGAAACACTGTTGAAGAAGATCGAGGAGCATCGTCCTCGGACGACCAGACTCCTCAAAGAGTACGGCGACGTCAAGGTAAGTGAAGTCACGATAGCTCAGGCGATTGGTGGTGCCCGCGGTGTGCGGTGCCTAGTTACCGACATTTCATACCTTGACCCACACGAGGGTATCCGGTTCCGCGGCAAGACGATTCCGGAGACGT
The DNA here is from genome assembly GCA_039584755.1 of Gemmatimonadota bacterium. GTDB lineage: Bacteria > Gemmatimonadota > Gemmatimonadetes > Gemmatimonadales > GWC2-71-9. The sequence goes on along the minus strand of JBDGXD010000175.1, from coordinate 2,900 downwards.
TCGAGGCCCTGCCCAAAGTTCCGGGTTCAGACTACCCCTTCGTAGAGGGCTTCTGGTATTACCTCTTGACCAGCGATGTCCCCACCGAACAGCAAACGCTCGAGGTGGTCGAGGACCTCAAGAAGCGCAGAGAGTTGCCGCAGTACGTGATGGACGTGCTGCGCGCGATGCCGCGTGACACCCACCCGATGACCATGTTCTCGGCTGGCATCGTGGCTATGCAGCGGGAATCGCTGTTCGTCAAGCGGTACAACGAAGGCATGAACAAGATGGAATTCTGGGAGCCGATGTACGAAGATTGCAGCAACTTGCTCGCCAAGCTCCCGTCGCTCGGTGCCTTCATCTACCGGCTGAAATTCAAGGACGACAAGCAGATCCCAGCGGACATGAAGCTCGATTGGGGCGGCAATTTCGCGCACCAGATGGGTGTGGAGAGTCCGTACGACAACGTGGCTCGGATGTACTTCATCCTGCACTCAGATCACGAGTCGGGGAATGTGTCGGCGCACACCACGCACCTGGTGGCGTCCACTTTGTCAGACTGCTACTACGCGCTCTCGGCTGGCATCAACGGTCTGGCAGGCCCACTGCACGGCCTTGCCAACCAGGAGGTGTTGAGCTGGACAATGAAGTTCATGGAGAAGCTTGGTGGGATCGAGAACGTTACCAAGGACGCTGTGAAGGACGCCCTGTGGGCCACTCTCAATAGCGGCCAGGTGGTGCCGGGGTACGGTCATGCTGTGCTGCGCAAGACCGACCCACGTTACACCAGCCAACGCGAATTCTGCCTGCAGCACCTGCCCGACTATCCGCTGTTCAAGTTGATCAGCATGATCTACGAAGTCGCACCGGACATACTCAAGGAACATGGCAAGGCCAAGAACCCATGGCCGAACGTCGACGCTCAGTCCGGCGTGATCCAGTGGTATTACGGCGTGACCGAGTGGGATTTCTACACCGTCCTGTTTGGCATCGGCCGGGCAATCGGCGTGCTTGCCAACATCACGTGGGATCGTGCACTCGGCTATCCCCTCGAGCGTCCCAAGTCTGTGACGACGGCGATGTTGGAGGATGTTGCAGGTATCAAGTAAGACGCGTTAACTCGCAGTCGAACAGTTGTGAAGAGAAGGGGTGCCTGAAAGGGTGCCCCTTTTTTCCCTGTCCGCCAATTACCCATCTCAATTGAACGTGATAACTTCTGTCGTCACCACCGGCAGGAGAGACCATGCCTGATCACCCGTCGCTGCACCCACAGCTGTCTCACGTCTTCAGTCGCCCGGCTGAGGAGAAGGAGAAGCCGGAGCCATTGCCGCGGGATCTCGCCAAGGACGTGCCGCAGCGGCTGCAGTTCCTGAGTCTGTTCTTCTTGGTCGTGAGTGCGGTGAACCTAGTGCTGACGATCATTGCCGGTCAGGCGAGCTTGGTGCGGATCGCAGGTATCGTAGTCTCGTGGCTCGTCTGTGGTCTCGTGTACGCGGTGGCTCGCGGGCCGATGTTTTCGACTCAGGGTCTCTTGAATGTGGCTCTCGCGTTTGAGGTCTTCATCGCCGCGTTGGTGACCGTGGCCAGTGCCGAGTTGATCTGGTACATCGATGCTCGGCCACCACTCCTCTGGTCACCTGTCGCCGTGATAATCATCATCTTCCCGATGATCGTTCCCAACACGCGGGAAAGGGTCGTGGCAGGCTCGGTGCTGGCGGCGTTGGCGGAACCGGCCGTCGCATTTGGCCTGGCCGATGCCTTGGGGCACGCAGCTCCGACAGCTGGCGAACTGCTCCGTAACTCGTGGCCCAACGTTGTCGCGGCAGCCGGTGCGTTCTTCTTCTGGCAGGAGCTTTATCGGTTGGGCACCAAACTCGCTGAAGTGCGCTCGCTGGGCGCGTACCACCTGCAGGAGAAGCTGGGTGTCGGGGGGATGGGTGAGGTGTGGAAGGCAAAGCACAACATGCTTGCCCGACCTGCTGCGGTGAAACTGATTCGCGCTGCGGCCATGGGTGCTACCGACACTGAGAAAGCGAGCAGGACACGGGAGCGCTTCCAGCGCGAAGCACAAGTGACCGCAGCACTCCGATCGCCCCACACGATCGATCTGTACGACTACGGTGTGTCGCGCGATGGGACCTTCTACTACGTCATGGAGTTGTTGGAGGGCCTCGATTTGCAGACCCTGGTCGACAAGCACGGACCACAGCCACCGGAACGGGTAATCAAGATCTTGCGACAGGCGTGTCACTCACTTTATGAAGCCCACCAGGCAGGGATCACACACCGTGACATCAAGCCCGCCAACATATTCCTGTGCAGCTACGGCACCGATCTCGATTTCGTGAAAGTGCTCGATTTCGGTTTGGTCAAGCACCGTGCGACAGCAAAGGCCGATGGGCAATTGACGCAAGAAGGCGTGATTGCCGGGACACCCGCATTCCTGCCGCCGGAGATGGGGCTGGAGATAGCTGAAGTCGGAGGCCGAGCCGACCTCTACGCGCTGGGGTGTGTTGCGTATTGGCTACTCACTGGCAGACTTGTGTTTGAACATACGTCGTCCATGGCGATGATCGTCTCACACGCGCGCGACGTGCCGCCACCAGTCTCCCAGCGAACCGATCAGGAGATCCCGGAAGGACTCGAGCGCATCGTGATGCGGTGCTTGGAGAAGGATCCAGCGAGTCGTCCACCCGATGCCAAGGCGCTGTCAGATGCACTAGGCGCAGTTGGGATTGAAGATCGGTGGACACCGGAACGCGAATCGGAGTGGTGGGAGGAGCATAGCGTCTCGGGGGGTGTCTGAAACCGCCTCCCCTCACCGCTCACTGCTGTGCTTCTCGCTGCGCTGCCGCCGCTGCATTCTCTCCAGTTCGGTCGTCGCTTCCTCACACCATTGCCTGAGTGCCTCCCCGACC
>JBDGXD010000174.1:0-8909 GCA_039584755.1 Gemmatimonadota bacterium | reverse complement strand
AGGCCGTCCGGACGAATCCCTCGTTCCAGCCTCGAACGCCTGCCTGATCGCGTTGGTGAGCGGCATGTCGCGACGGATGGCGCGCTCGGGCGCGTTGGCCGAAGCCTGGCCCTCGAGTAAGGCCGGCTGCACCAACAATGCACAGAAAAAGCTCACAATGAGAGCGGAACGCACGAGCATGGACACTTCCTTCTGGTTATGGGGATCCACTAATACCGGTAGGTGCCGAATTGGACGAGCGCTAACATAGGGAGCCGTACCGAGTGAGGCAAGCGGGGACGCGGGGTGGAGTTGCGCCCGGCGGAGCTGCAGTGTATGAACGTTTGGTCAACTCTCACATCGAGGAACCATGAAGTCACATACCAAGCACCTCAGATTCAACGTGTCCGGGCGCCGAGCATTCATAAACATCACTCAAGATGTCAGCGCCGAGGTCCGAGCCAGCGGAGTGCAGGAAGGCCTTTGCCTGGTCAACGCGATGCACATCACGGCCAGCGTATTCATCAACGATGACGAACGAGGACTGCATGAAGATTACGAGCGTTGGCTGGAATGGCTGGCACCCTTCGATCCTTCTCCTGAGCGGTACCACCACAACCGCACGGGAGAGGACAACGCGGACGCACATCACAAACGCCAGATCATGGGCAGAGAAGTAGTAGTCGCCATCACCAATGGCGATCTTGACTTCGGACCGTGGGAGCAGATCTTCTACGGCGAGTTTGACGGGGGCCGCAGCAAGCGAGTGATGATCAAGATCATTGGAGAGTGATACAACCCGGTTCAACACGCAGCCAGCTAGGCCTTACTCCACGCGGGTGTCGTTGTGAAACAAATACTGATCATCATCAACCTCAAGACTGGTCACGTTGTCTGCCACATGGCTCCCGGCCCGGCGTGCTGCAGCTTCAGATCCAATGCAGGCGTTGCGGAAGGAATGAGCTACGGCTTCAGCAGAGTCCCACGCGCTGCACCGCCTGGCTGCACGGACGTGTAGACACTAAGGTAGAGTCGTTCCGCAGCCAACGCGGTGCGCTCTGCAAGTGTCAGAGTCAGCACTCCCGACGCCATAGTCGTACCGGGACCCGCCAGCCGCTGCACGACTGGTCCGGTGTTGCCCTCGACGACCCGGTGCAAGTTGACCGAGTGAATCTGTTCGAAGGACACGCCAGACACGGTGACATCATAGGAGAGTGCTCCGGTGGTGAGGTCATAGACGAATCTGCCGGTGGCGCTGACACCAGTGCCGGCCGTACTCACCTCGTAGACAACCGCGTCGGGTGCACGCCCGGACACAAGCGGCGGGGTATTGGCAGGTGGGTGTCGCGGTTTGTGCGTTTGCTCAAAGGAGTAGGCCAACGCCAACAGACGGGCGTCGTCAAACGGCAGGCCGAGTAATTCGAGCCCGACCGGCAAGCCATCCTCTGTGAACCCCGCCGGCATACTCAACGCAGGTAGACCAGAGGCCGCGCTCAATTGACAGTTGGACCCTCGTTGCGGATCCCCAACGCGCGCTGCCTTACGTCGGATAGTGGGGTACACCAACGCATCTAGATGTTGATCTCTCAGCGTGGTTGTTACAGCATTCCGTATGGATCCTCGCTTGGCAAACGCAGCACGATACTCTTCGCTGTCTCGACGTTCGACTCGATTGCGGGACTGATACCTCGACTCGAGTGCCAAGTGATACAGATCTTGGTCTAGAATGTCCTGTAATGACGCGACCGGCGCACCCGGCGTCGCTGCCAAGTAGTCGATGAAGTCGAACTTGAACTCGTAACCGATGACACTCGAGCCACGGAGCAGAGTATCCAATTCGCTTATCTCCATGTCTACTATCTCAGCACCCATTTCCTCCATTTGACCCAAGGCAGCACGAACCACACGATCCGATTCTCGATCTTCCGGTGCGTCACCGAACAACATCGTCAATACGCCGAGCCGAGCACCGGCGAGAGCAGCCGAATCCAACGCATCCATGAATCGCGGCAGCGGTAGGCTATCCAGCACGTGCGTTGCAGGATCCGCCGGATCTGGTCCGATAGTGGCATCGAGCCCGATGGCCAGATCGATCGCAGCACGCGCCAGCGGTCCACCGACATCTTGCGTGTGACACAGCGGGATGATCCCGTCGATGCTGGACAGCCCCTTGGTAAGGCGCAGTCCAAACAGGCTATTCTGCGACGCGGGGATGCGAATGGAGCCACAGGTATCGCTGCCCCAACCAATGGCACCGAAGCTCGCGGCGATCGCGGCACCGGTGCCGCCACTCGAGCCACCGGCGTTGCGTGAGAGATCGTATGGGTTGAGCGTTTGCCCGCCGAGCGAGCTGATGGTGGTTATCCCCATCGCCAACTCGTGCATGTTCGACTTGGCCAGGATGATCGCACCGGCCTCACGCAGCTTGCGTACCTGAAACGCGTCGTCTGGCGGCACAAGTCCGGCCAGCGCGATCGACCCCGCTGTAGTCGGCATGTCGGCCGTGTCGTAGTTGTCCTTGAGAATGATGGGAATCCCGTGAAGCAATCCACGTGGTCCACTGGCTGCACGTTCCTGATCGAGTGCCTCGGCCTCCAAGCGGGCATTGGAATTGAGGCGGATGATTGAGTTGATACGAGGTCCGTGCTGGTCGTAGGCTTCGATCCTCGCGAGGTAAGCGTCCACCAGTTGCACAGCAGTCAAGCCGCCGGTAGCCATAGCGCGTTGGAGTTCCGGGATAGTCGCGCTGACAACGTCTATCGGGGATTGAGTAGCCTCCTGCGGTACAGCACCCGAAGCCGATAAGGGGCAAGCAAGCAAGACTGCAATCACCACGATCTCACACACAGTTGCCAAACCACCCCGCATGTTGGTCACGCTTGTCTCCTTTGAACGGTGCCCGTGGTTAGATCCTTTGAACTGCAAGTCAGAATCCGAACTGTGTTGCGCAAGAACGTCACCGAACCCGCACGAAGCGAAGATCCCACGCCCGACCCAATACGACACTGACGGACTCGATGCGACCTCCGTTACGATTGAAGATGTAGAACCCTCCTGGGCCACTGAACGCGTCGAGGTATGCTGGCCGGAGACGTCCTGTTTGACCGTATCTGTCCACCCTCACTAGTGACCCGTCTCTCACCTCGAAGTGGTAGGTAACCTCAGCCTCATCGCTGGAGTACTCACCAGCATACGCCGCCATCCTTGCTGGTGACGAGTCTGGCGCCGCTGCCGGCTCCCAAACGAACGAATCGCCATCGGGCATGGACAACGTCAACTTCCGGCGCCCACCATTGGACTCGTCTCCGAGTTCAAAGAATGCGCCAGTGCTACCAACGTCGAGGCGCGTTGCGGTAACCGGCACGAGCCGCTGGCCACCGATTCGCAGGTCTTCACCGGACCAACGGATCGTGGCCGGGCGTTTGTCACGCACCCGGCGGTATACTCCGGCCAACGCCTCTAGCTCGGCAACGGGTACCTCGATGGTCGTCTCCGTCGTTGGCTCGGCGGCATCCAGCACCAGGGCCTCTTGCAAGTAGAGATCTGCAACCTGGTGAGCAAGCCCACCTGCGCTGGCGTTACCCGCATTGCACATGACGGCCACTGCGACTCCATGATCGGGGAAGCGGGTGAGAAAGCCCCGGTACCCGGCGGTGCCGCCGGAGTGCTGCACCTCACGAACGCCCTTGTACTCGCCCACGAACAGACCGCTGGCATACGCAATTGTGCGACCCGAATTGAGCACCCCCTGGGTATGCATCTGCTGAAGGAACTCGGGTCCGCCTAGCTCACCACTTTCCAGGTTGTGGGTGAAACGGAGCAGATCAGCTACGGTCGTGAGTAGGCCTCCGTTTCCGTGAACGTTCTCGAACGGCATGTTCATGCGATAGCTGCCGTCATTTGTACGACTGTAGGCGATTGCTCGGTCCTCCACGATTCGAGTGAAGTCGTCACGCCACTCGGTGCGGGTCATTCCAAGCGGCTCGAAGATCCGAACCCTGGAGAACTCCGCGAACGACATTCCGCTCACCCGCTCCACCAATATGGCCTGCAAGTTGTATCCGGTGTTGGTGTACGAGTAGTACTCGCCAGGCGGGTAGTTGAGTGACCGTTGGCGCTTCGCGATGTCGAGTACGTGAACGTGCGTGTGTACTCGGGTAGTGCGGGGCCAGCCACCAATGCCGGCGACGGTCCCCCAATCTCTGAGTCCACTGGTGTGATTGAGGAGATGTCGAATGGTAATGGCGTTGCCATAATCTGGCAGCTCGGGGATGTATTCTCGGATATCGTCATCGAGCGAGAGCTTGTCATCCAACGCCAGTAGGATCGTTGCTGCAGCCGTGAACTGTTTCGATACCGAGCCTGGCTCGAACACTGTCTCGGCCGTGTTGGGAACATTGTGCTCGAGGTCGGCCATACCGTATGCGCGCGACAAGACCTGCTCGCCACCCTCACTCACCGCGACTGCACAGCCGGGGCGCTCCGTTCCACGGAACGCTTCGAAAATGCTGTCAACGGCAGACGTTGGCACTTGTGCTACGGTGAGACCAGGAGTCACACAGATCGCAAGAAACACAACAAGATCGACTAGGACCAATTGCCGGGTGCTCGTCATTCTCTTCACCTCAATTGAGACGCGTGTGGAGTCAACATCGGCCCCACGCACGAGTCGTGCAAGGGTGGGACGGGGAGTAGGGGGAAGGGGGGAAGCAGGGGAAAGGAGATGGTCAACGGTGGTGAAAGTGCTCGAAATCCCTCGAGGCAGTCTCGCCAAGCATTCTGAACAATGCCGTCCACGCTCGCAGGCCATCATCAATGGACGACAGCCGGAAAAACTCGTTGGGCGCGTGAAAGTCCTCGTCGGCAATCGAGTAGGACAACATCACCGTGTCGACGCCAAGCTCACGGTGAACAATATCGGACATCGGCAGAGTTCCACCGACGCGAACTCTGTGTGGCTCCGAGCCATGTGTCTGAGTCAGGGCCCGCTCGACAACCTGCAACAACGGGTGGTCCAGAGGCACTTCGTAGGCCGCCGACTGTCCACGATCCGCTCCGAATTGCAGCTCACAGCCCTGAGGGCATTCGCCGGAGAGAAAGCCCTTCACTGATTGCGCGACACGATCCGGCGCCTGGCCCGGCACCAAGCGCATGGTGATCTTGGCATGTGCTTCATGGGGAATTACGGTCTTACCGCCAGGTCCCGTGTAACCACCCCACATGCCATTCACGTCTAGGCACGGGCGCAACCACAGCCGCTCCAAAGTCGTCCGTTTCGCTTCACCTTGCGATTTTGCACCGATCGCTGAGAAGAATGACTCTTGCTCAAATGGAATCTCAGCTATTGCCTTACGCTCCTGCTCGCTCACATCGATCACGCCCTCATAGAAACCCGGTACCGCAACCGCCCCGTCGGGTGTATGCAGTGCGGCGACCAACTCGGACATGACATGGAGTGCGTTGGGAACGATGCCGCCATAGCGACCTGAGTGTAAATCATTGGACGCCGTTCGCACCGTGAACTCGAATCCCGCGTTACCACGTGAACCGATGTTTACCGACACCAGGTCCGGGCGCCAACGAGCCCCGTCTGCTGAGATCACTGCATCGACTGCAAGGAGGTCGCGATTATCATGCACAAGTGCGCCCAACGTTGGACTACTCAACTCTTCTTCACCTTCGAGCAGGACTCGTAGGTTGAACGGAAGGGCTCCCTCCGTGAGGAGAAAGGCAGCTATTGTCTCCAACGCTATCGCAGTGGGCCCCTTATCATCCGATACGCCACGACCGTAGATGCGACCGTCCCGCACCTCCGGTTCAAATGGCGGAGAGTGCCATTGCTTCAGTGGATCGGGCGGCTGTACGTCGTAGTGGCCATAGACCAGCAAGGTCGGCTTGCCGGCAGCAGCCAACCACTCGCCGTACAGTGCGGGATGACCACCGGCGTCGAGCGGTTGAACATTCCGCAGACCAATGTCGCTCAGCCGCTGCAGCAGTACATCCTGCGCCCGTGCCATACCTCGCTCATAGGCTGGATCAGTACTAACGGACGGAATACGGACCAGATCTAGCAACCGCTCGACGATCGCCGCCTTCTGGGTCTCCAGATAGTCGAGGACTGGATCGCTCACGACCGGCCACCATCGACTGACAGAGTCTGCCCACTGATCCAACTGGCGGAGTCGCCGGCTAGGAAGAGAACGGCCGCAGCGATGTCTTCAGCCTTACCCAGCCGTTTGGTGTGTATTCCGTCGATCAAACGCGCCTGGCCTTCCGGGCCATAGTCCTCCCACTGCTTCATTGTCGACGGGTTCGACAACACGAAGCCGGGGGCCACTGAGTTCACTGTAACGCCCCTAGGCGCGAACTCCCAAGACAGCTGTTTGGTCAACCCGACCAGACCATGTTTGGCTGCAGTATACGCCTGAATGCCGGTCTTGCTCGGTCGCAAGCCAGCACCAGAAGCGATGAAGATGATACGACCGCGGCCTCGTGCGGTCATGCGCGGGCCGACCGCTTGCGCCAGCCAAAAGGCGCTGTCGAGGTTCGCCTGAAAGATCACCCGCCAATCAGCTTCGTCGACCTCTTGGATGGTCCGGCCAACTTGGCCACGCACGCCCCCGGCAGCGTTGACTAGCATCTCAATCGCTCCGTGGGACTGCTCGATCTCGTCAATCACGCGAGTGACGGCAGCTCGATCCGATAGATCCAACGTATGGTGCGTAGCACCCATGCTGCGCGACGCTTCGGTTACCCCGGCCTCGTCTATGTCGAGCAGATGTACCGTTGCACCCCGGTCGATGAACCCTTGCGCAATGGCCCGCCCGATGCCCTGCGCAGCACCGGTCACGACCGCCATACGTCTTGAAAACTCTAGCGACATGTTGCCAACAATTCGTTGAAGGTTTCTGCTGACTGCGAACGACGTCCGGCCTCGACGTCATGCACCAACTCGACTAGTCGACTAATCGCAGGTGTGGGGATACCGACCTCGGCGGAGAACTCGGCGACGATCGCGATCTGCGCGTCCACCTCTGTCGGCCGCTTGCGTACCGCCAAATCCCGCCAAACTCCTGAATGGGTCTTGGCCGAACCACGATTGAAAGCGGCAAGGCCTGCAACACTCTCACGGACGTCGTCATCACTTGCCGAGCTGGCAAATGACCCCGGGTTGAAGCCATTGAAACCCACTGGAGTGACGCCGCGGCCCGCAGCAACTGCCATTACTTCCCGACCAAGTTTCCGCCACACTGCTAGACGTTCAGGATCGGCAAAGTTGTCGGCCATAGAGTCCATGTTGAGGGCGGTGGCAAACAACATGGCTCCGTATGCCAACTTGCCCCAGAGGAAGCCCCAGATGTTGTCCGTCAGCACGGCATCGGGATCGAACAGCCGCAGCAACTCGAGCATCTCCTGGGTGCGTTGCTTGCGCTGGCCGTCGATCTCGCCAATCACCACGGCGCCCCGATTGCCGAACAAGACGCGACCTGGACTGAGCCAGTCGGCGCCGAAGTTGACAAAGGCTCCCATCGTGCGTTGTTCCCCAACCTGTCGGGAGATCTCGATCTCGTTCAGGCCGTTTTGGGCCGAGAGCACGAAGCCGTTCTCCGCCAGATGTGGCCTCAGCGTCGCGACGGCAGCCTCAGTGTGCTGCGCCTTGACCGCCAGCACCACACGAGCAAACCGGCCTTCCAATTCGTCGGGCGTCACCGCCGGCACGTTGACCTTGAACGCATCGACCGGCCCCTCAATATCGAGCCCCGCGGTGCGACAGGCCTCTACATGCTCGGGCACGACATCGACCAACAGTACGTCTATTCCGGCCCGCGCCCAATAGGCGCCGATCGTACCACCAATCGCACCAGCGCCCCAAATCACGATTGGTTCGGCCATGGTCGCTCCAATTCACCGCGCGTCTCCTCGACACCAACAGTCCAGAGGTCGGTCATGTCGGAATCATTTAGCTGGTATGCACCACCGAAGCTGCCATCCCCGAGCAGCTCACGCGCCGCTGCCGGCCCACCCAGCTTGAGCCGAGCGACATCTACCATTGCCTTTTCAGTGTTCGGAGACGCAACGTCAGCAAGCCGGGTCCACGGGAAGTTCTCGAACCAGTTGGCATGCGAAGGATTGGGCGCGATCTCTTTGGCCTTGGCCATCACTCTCGGGCCGGTCCACCAATTGTGGAACTTGAGCGTCATCTCCGGTCGCTCGGCCATGAGCTCTCGACAGAGGTTACCGACCGCCGCATTACCACCATGACCGTTCACAATCATTACTCGACGGAACCCAGATGCATACATCGACCCAATGACATCTCTCGCCACCGCCAACAGTGTTTCTACTCTAAGCGACACTGTTCCCGGAAAAGCGGAAAAATACGGCGAGCAGCCGAACGGCATGACCGGATACACCGGTACACCCAGCGGCTCGGCAGCATCGATGGCGACCCGCTCTGCGAGTATCGCGTCCACACAGAGCGAAAGCCCAGCATGCTGTTCGGTTGAGCCCAAAGGCAGGACGCAACGGTCGTCGCACTTCAGGTATTCTTCTAGCTGCAGCCAGTTCAGGTGTGCTATTCGCATTGGCAAGATCTCCCCTAGGATGTTAGCACGTATTGGGAAAGGAGGGGAAGGTGGGGAAGGAGATGAAGCAGGAGGGGACAGTGGGAGCAGTGGGGACTGTTTGAATCGGTTCCGCCATGCGCTCGTAGTGCCTGGAAGAGGTTGTGGGCGCAGAGCGAGCGGCATCGCGGTATCCGGAAATCATCACATCTATCCCGAAATCGCCGCCGCAGGACTGTGGACGACTGCCACAGACGTGGCTCGCTCTCTCATAGAGTTGCAGTTGTCACTTCAGGTGAATCCAACAGGGCGTTGAGCAGGGAAAACACCGAACTGCTGCTGACGACCGTCATGAACAACTGCTTG
>JBDGXD010000173.1:0-8925 GCA_039584755.1 Gemmatimonadota bacterium | reverse complement strand
TGGGACACAACCAGTGATATTGGTGGATCGGGGCGAAATCGTTCTTTGAGGGAGTTGGACCTGATGGTTGGGAGGAGTTCTATGCTCGCTATCCGAAGACCCAGGGGTACACGATAGTGACGCATGTTGGCTTCAGTGGGGACGGAAAGGAAGCGCTTGTGTTTTACGGCGATCACAAGGGCCCCCAGCACGGAATAACGCAGTTCGTGGTTCTAAAGTGCGAGGGCGAGAGGTGGCGGGTCGATAGGACACAGACGACATGGATGTCCTAGTGTGTTTTTCGGCGCTGCCTAACCCGCGGCTGAAGCTGGCAGGCGGTGACGATTCGATTGGTTTGAGCGTATGGTGATGTCAAGAAGACGACTGAATTCGGAGCGACTGGTGCGAGATCGCCTGCAGCTTAGTCGCAGAACCGTTATGTCGACTTGCGGTAGACATGAGCAGTGTCGTGACCGCGGCTGGCCTTGTCTCGTGGATGGTCGGTCTGTGGTGCCGGCTACCAAGTTTGTTGTCGTGGAATGGCCCCAACTAGATCACGATGAGCAAGACGTTGCTGGGTCTCGCCGCCGGGCCTGAGGGGACCGTCCGCAAGGTCGGTGCAGTCCTCGCAGCCAGTAGTGTACTCGTCGTAGTAGGCAACGAGATCTGCCAGCGACTCGTTGCGAGAGGCATCATCGAGAATCACCTGCTGTTTGGCTATCTGTCAGACCTCTTTGCGGTGCCCTTCACGGTAGGGCTAACCAATGCCCTCGGCACGAGCCGGGCCTATTGGCTCAGACCCATCATGTTCGGCGTGCTCTTTGCACTGCTGGAGTTCGAGGGAAGAAGGGACGTCTGGGACATGGTCTGTTACGCGCTTGGGGCCGTGCTCAGCTACGCCGTAATGTTGTCAGTAGCTCTGAGCGCAGAGCGCGACATAACAAGGGCATGAAGCTGTCAAAGGGCGCATCTACTTGCAGGTGCGGCCGTGCCGTTGGTCGACGTGGCTCGGCCGATCTTACTGTTGAGCCCCTTGCAGCTTATGCCCAGGACCGTTAGGCGGCTATGCTCTATACCGAGCTACGGCATACAATATGAAGATTCTGACAATCCTGTCTGCAATTGTGGTGTAGGTGGTTGCATTGGGCAAATGGAGAGATAGGTCTCTAGTTTGGATGATGGCTGCTATGGGTGGAAATTTCAGGGGAGATGTATGATGAAGAGAAAACTGATAATAGGAGTTTTGGTTGTACTTGGGATAGCGGTTATAACTATTAATCCACTGATAAGTGTGATACCCGCAGTAGGGGTCTGGATATACATAATCAGGGTGCTCCGCAAGCAAAGGAGTATTGTGCTCAATGACCAGATGGAACCAACAATAGACGAATGGCACTTGAAAAGGTTGAAAGCACTCTTGATAGTAGCCGGATTTTCATTCCTTGTTTTCATTGCCGGTACCATTGTGCACAATGTGTTACATGATCTGTCCGAAACAGAAGAGACTGTTTCCCTCCTCATCGCGCTTGTGGCAATGTGGGTGTTCGTTGTAGCGACTGCAGGTGGTATGGTCATATTTCTCAAAGAACGGCAAAGAACAGCATAAAAGGCATAGAGCCGCCTAACCCGCGGCTGAAGCTGCCGGGCGGGAAGAACTCGATTGGCTTGGGTGTATGGCGAGATCAATAGAACGACTGAGTTCATCGCGGCTGGTGGGGAGTCGCCCGCAGCTTAGTCGCAAGTCGGTTAGGCGGCACCCAATCGCGTCTCGAAACGGAGCCAGTCACACTTCCACGGAGGCAATCATGCGGCCCACTGCGCTTATGCTGGCACCAGTTCTTCTCCTCGTTGTCGTTGGATGCGCGCCGTCGCCGACCGCACAGCTCGACGCCAACAAGGACCTGATACGTGAGTTCACAGAAGCGCTGAACGCAGCGGACTGGGACGCTCTCGGCAACATCGTCGCCGACAGCTTCGTTCGTCATAGTGCGGCAACGGCGGGCCCACCGGCGAGGTCACGCGATGACTTCATCCAGCTTCAAGAGTCGTTCCTGATAAGCGTTCCCGACCAACGCGTCACGATCCAGCAGCTCGTGGCGGAGGGTGATCGGGTGGCAGGCCTAGCTACCTACTCCGGGACCCAGACCGGGCCTATGGGCGACCTGCCGGCCACGGGTAACACATTCGAAATCCCCTTCCTCTCGATCTTCCGCATCGAGTCTGGCCGAATCGCGGAACTCTGGGTGGAGTGGGACAACGTGGCATTGCTCACCCAGCTCGGGCTGTTTCCGCCGCCAGCCCCCGGCGCCGCCTAACCCGCGCCTGAAGCCGTCAGGCGGTGACGTTTCGATTGGCTTGGGCGTATGGCGAGATCAATAGAACGACTGAGTTCATCGCGGCTGCTGGGGAGTCGCCCGCAGCTTAGTCGCAAGTCCGTTAGGTGGCAAGGTTCTCGGAGGATGATTCGGTGATGGAATTACAGGGTGAATAGGTGCATGTTCTTCATGAAGAGCGGGCCAGATTCAACCCCCAGAAATGGCTCTTGCGTATATGACGCCGAAACCTTACACTAGAGACGATTCATCCCGCATGGTTCGTCCTTGCGGTGCCCATGGGCCACGGTCCATGGGCTTTTCTTTTTAGCCTATGTCGACTATTCGAGTGACGGGATTTGTCGATGGTTTCAACTTCTACCACGCTATTGACGATCTGCGCCTACACCACCTCAAATGGGTCAATATCCACGCACTCTGTGAGCATTTCGCTCCCCGACCGCAATTCGACCTCACAGATGTTTTCTACTTCTCCGCGTACGCCACTTGGAGACCAGATCCGTATAAGCGTCATCGCGAGTATGTGAAGGCGTTGAAACAGGCTGGAGTGACGCCGGTCATGGGGCGGTTCAAGCCCAAGGACCGCGGTTGCTTCAAGTGCGGCCACCAGTGGCAGGATCATGAGGAGAAGGAAACCGACGTCAACATAGCATTGCGCATGATGCGTGAGGGCTTTGCTGATTCATATGACAGAGCTTTGTTGGTCTCAGGTGATTCCGATCTCGTGCCAGCCGTGAAGATGGTGAGGAGTGAATTCCCCGAAAAGCAGGTCAAGATCATCACGCCGCTAGGCAGAGATCACAGCATGGATCTTTTCCGGGCTGCCGGCGGAAAGAAGAACTGCAAGAAGATGAAGCTGTTTCACGTTGAACGTTCCCTGTTCGGGCGGAAGGTCGTGGACTCAACTGGGATAGTCATTGCGACCAGACCTGAGAAGTACGATCCACCTGGCAGGTGATTCCTTGCCGCCTAACACCTATAAGGCCTCCGGAGTCAAGCGGACGTAGCTAGACAACACGGGGTGTGGTGTGGCCCCGCTTGTGTAATTCATTCAGCATCGGCCTATTCTGACTTTCATTTCGAGGTCGGTGCGCTGTTCTGCACCAAACACATATTGAGGCTCGAATCTGTGCGCCCCTTGCGCTTCTGCTCTTTCAGAGGGGCGCCTGAAGTCGTCAGGTGGAAAAGATCCGATTGCTTTGAGTGTATGCTGAGATCAAGAGGACGACTGACTTCACGGCGGCTTGCTACACTCTACATTCTTCATTCCTATTGCTCCACGCCAAGCTTCGCGAGGATCCGCTCCATCAAGCACCACTTCGTGATGCTGGACTGCAGCAGATTGAGCCCAACGAAAGCTGCAAACAGGTACCAGTAGGGGCTGACCCAGGTACCCAATGCCAGTGAGATCAAGACAAACGATCCCGCGATTCCACGGATGGCGTAGTGCATCTTCATAGCAGTTCCTCTGCGTTCATTGTGTAGGCCTTGAGACCCCCTTCGGGGCCGTGCGCGTCGCGCAAGGCCGTCAGTCTCTCTTGTAACGGTTCCATGCAGTCCTCGTCGAGTGCGGCGAGGTAGATGGTGCTCGATCCCGGAAAGGCACGACTGCCGAACTTCTTGCCGGTTGTTCCTTTGCCCAGCACATTCGGTATCTCGGTGAAACCCGGCGCTCTACATTCTTCGAGCAATTGCTCCACCTCTGTGGCGTATGCTGTGTCTGCTATCATCATGACCAATTTCATCGATGCATCTCGTAGTAAAGGAGTGGTATGGCAATTAGCGTGAGTGCGGTGGCCACGATTGCACCGCCTATGAGGGCCATCCCGAGGCCCTGGAAAATCGGATCCCTGACCATCACAAATCCACCTATCACGACTGCTGCCGCCGTCAAGATGATTGGCCGAGCCCGGATCAATCCGGAGGCCACCACGGCATCGTGCAGTGACTGACCCCGCTCCAAGCCCAGTTTGACGAAGTCCACCAGCAGAATCGAGTTGCGCACAATGATCCCGGCCAGCGCGATCATGCCGATCATCGAAGTGGCTGTGAAGAAAGCTCCCGTAATTGCGTGAGCCGGCAGTATCCCCACGAGTGTGAGAGGGATTGGCGCCATGATCACCAACGGGATTGTGAACGATTGGAACCACGCGACCACCAACACGTAGATCAGTACGAGCACGGCGGCGAACGCGATCCCCAAGTCGCGGAATACGTCCAGCGTGATATCCCACTCACCATCCCACACCATGAAGGTCTCTTCGGTAAGCGTGGGATCGCCGGCCCACATCACGTCGAACTCACTCCCGATCTCGTTCAGTCGCTCGCCCATGTCGAGCATGGCGTATGCGGGGCTTTCGAGCGTTCCCGCAACATCTCCGGTAACGTAGACGACCGGCTTGAGATTCTTGTGGAAGATCGTTTGTTGTGCAGGTACGCTGTCGATCGCCGCAAGAGTGCCGAGCTGTCGGGCACCGCGTGGGGTCGAGATCGGAAGCGTAGCGAGATCGCCGATCGATGCGGTCGTCGAATCAGCCAACTGCACCCTGATTGCCACGGCTTCGGCTGCAGCCTCGTCGTGCAGCAGTCCGACGGTAGCCCCTCCCATGGCAGCGGCGATGGTCTGTGCAATCTCCCGTGGATTGCTGCCTGCACGCGTGGCTTCCGCCTGACTCACGGCAGCATGCAGCTCTGCATGTGGTGCCGTGACCGACCAGTCGACGTCGACCACTCCATCGGTAGCCAGAAACACGTCACGCACCTTGCTCGCCGCCTCAACTTGTGCTTCATAGTCCGGCCCGTAGATCTCTGCCACTAAGGTTGAGTATACCGGCGGTCCCGGCGGTATCTCCGCGACCTTCACCGCAGCACCATAGGAGATCGCCACCGAGTCGATCGCGGGTCGCAATCTGAGGGCGATGTCGTGACTCTGCTCGGCACGATCGTGTTTGGGCTGCAGATTTATCTGCACGTCAGCTACCGTCGGACCACGCCGTAGGAAGTAGTGCCTCACGAGCCCATTGAAGTTGAACGGTGCGGCGACACCGGCGTACGTCTGCACGTCATGCACCGCCTCGTCCCGGGCGACCGTCAATGCAACGGCCTGAGCGACCTCTGCGGTACGCTCCAGCGAGGTTCCCTCCGGCATGTCGACGATCACCTGGAATTCGCTCTTGTTGTCGAACGGCAGCATCTTCACGGTTACTAGCTTGGTCGGTATGAGCAACATTGAGAGCAGCAACAAAACAACCATGCCGCCGTAAGCGAGCATGCGCTTACGCGTGTTACTCAACAATTCCTCAATGGTGCGCCGGTACCAATTGGCGATTGCACCACCTGGGAGCGGTTCGTCAGCCGACTCCTCTCCGGTACTTACATCTCCCTCCCGCACCTTGTGAGCCTTGACCAACCGTATCGCGAGATACGGAGTGACGATGAATGCAACCGCCAGAGAGAACAGCATGGCAACCGATGCGCCCACGGGTATGGGTCTCATGTATGGTCCCATGAGGCCGGATACAAACGCCATTGGAAGAATCGCAGCAATTACCGTGAATGTTGCAAGAATGGTCGGATTGCCAACTTCGTCTACGGCAAGCGTAGCCGCTTCGTCCGCGCTTCTGCGACCGAATTTCAGGTGTCGGGCAATGTTCTCCACGACGACAATCGCGTCGTCCACCAAGATCCCGATGGCAAACACCAGCGCGAAGAGTGTGATACGGTTGAGTGTGTAGCCGTACAGTCGGTATACCATGAGAGTGAGCGCAAGCGTTACCGGAACGGCAACCAGTACGACGATCGCCTCACGCCAACCCAAGGTGAGCCACACCAAGATGACGACACCTATTGTTGCGACGAAGATATGGAACAGCAACTCCTGCGACTTTTCCGTAGCAGTCTCGCCGTAGTCGCGCGTGATGGTTGCACGAACATCTTCTGATACAACGCGCCCGCGCAGTTCTTCCACGCGGTCCACGACATTGTGGGCGATCGTGGCGGCGTTGGTACCCTCACGCTTGGCTATGGCGATCGTAACGGCGGGCTCGAAATCTGTGCCGGTGCCACCACCTGGCAGGAAACTCACGTAGCTGTCAGGGTCGGCAGGGCCATCTCTCACATCAGCCACATCACGCAGCAAGATGGGCTTGTCATTCATCACGCCGATCACGACGTTGCGAACCTGCTCCACGTCACGCAGCAGGTGACCGACTCTAACCGGTACGCTGCGATTGCCGGCCAGGATGTTTCCCGCTGGCAGTTCGGCGTTGTTCACGTCCAGTACATGAAACACGGCGGCAGCAGAAAGACCTCGGGCCGCAAGTGCTTGTGGATCGAGAGCGACGGAGACTTCACGTGGGGTTCCACCGATCACCCAGGTCTCGGCTACATCCGAGATCCGTTTCAGCTCGTTGGCGAGTTCCGCGGCCTGCTGCCGCAAGAGGTAACCGTCGCCGGCGTCTGACCCGCCCGACAAAGTGAGGGTGAAGATTGGCACTTCATTGATACCGTGCAGCGTGACAAGTGGCGGGGTTGCTCCCGGGGGCGACTTGTCGGCGTTGGCGTAGAGCTTGCCGTACAATCTCGTGAGCGCGATGTCAGGGTCAGTCCCGACCTCATAGCGGGCAGTGATCAACGCGCCATCGGTCTGTGCGGCACTGTACACGTATTCGACCGCAGGGATCTCCCAGATCATGCGCTCCAATGGTTCGACGATGCGGTGCTCGATCTCGCTGGGAGTCGCTCCGGGCAAACCTATCGCCACGTCGATCATGGGTACTCTGATCTGCGGTTCCTCCTCGCGCGGCGTGGTAAGCAGTCCACCGATACCCGCAGCGAGGGACGCGCCGATCAAGAGCGGCGTGAGCTTGGAATTGAGAAAACGTTGTGCAACTGCGCCTGAAAAGCCGGTCTTCATAGCACGATCCTCTCACCCGGTTCCAGGCCGCTCAACACCTCCACTCTCTGCTCAACCGTGTCGTCACCGGTCAGGGCGGGTGCAACGGTGCGACCAAGTCGAACCCAGCGGATCAACTCGCCTTCGTCCGTTGCAACACGCACACCCGTGAGCTGCCCGCGCCTGATCACGGCCCGCTGGGGAATCGCCACACCCACTCGTGTGCCGGCTGGAACCAATGCAGTAATTGCGACGCCCGTGGGCCAATTCGCTGGGAGGCTGGCACGCACTTGGACAGTGCGCGTCATGGGATCAGCCCCGGACGCAACCGCTCTCACTTCTGCAGCGACGGTCAGACCTGTGCTGGTGCTCACTGTTATCAACGATCCGACCTCGACATGCGGAGCTAAATCGGCCGGAACCGATACGACAGCCTCGCGCGGGCCAGTTGCCTCCACCGTCAACAGTGGCATACCGGGTGCGGCTAGATCGCCTTCGTTGATCCTACGGGCGACGATGGCTCCTGCGAACGGTGCGGTGATCGTCGCATATCGGTTTGCCGCCTCAACCTCTGCCAATGTCGCCTGGGCCATGGCCAGCTGTGACTCGGCCTGCGTGAGTCCCAGGCGCGCGCCGTCGCGTTGCACCAGCGGTACCACGTCCATGGCATACAGTGTGTCCATGCGAGCTACCTGGCGTGCGGCCTCGTCGTGGGCCGCACTGGCGACCCTAACGGCGGCCTCGGCCTTGGCCCGGTTGGCTGCAATGTCATCGGTACCCAACCGTATCACTGTCTGGCCCGCACGCACCCGATCTCCTACTTCGACCGGAATCGAAACCACCCGAGCCATCATTCTGGTGGATAGCGCTGCATGCTGCTCTGCATATACAGTTCCTTCCACTGGCATGACAGCCGTCAGCGACTCAGCACTGACCGTGATCGTGTTGCCCACGGTCTCGGTGCGTGCTGTCTGCTCGGGGACCTCGTGTCCGCAAGCAGCGCTACCAAGCGCCAACGCGAAAATGGAGAGCTTGTAGATCATCTGTCGTTCACTCCGTATGCAAAGTCGAGCGCCGCCTGAGCCAGGAAGAGATCGCGACGGGCGGAATGCAGACTGAGCGTCGCGGACGTGGCGGCTGCTTGTACGTCCAAGAGTTCGGTTATGGGAGCGGCGCCTGTCTGGTATCTCAGACGCGCCTGGTCTAATGCTTCACGCGCTTCAGCGTCGGCGGAGGCGGCGACGGCAACTCGTTGACTCGCTGCCTCCAACATGCGTTCTGTCTTGGTGATTTCGAGCCGGGCCTCGCGTTCGGCGGCTTCCAGCCGTGCTTCAGCTGCTCGCTGCTCGGCTTTGGCCTTGTTCACGGCACCGACGCCCGCGAGACCCGGAAACAGCTTCCACTGCAGGCCGATGCCCACGGTCCAGTTACTACTGCCGGTTCCGAAGAAATTGGATTGACCGAAGTAGCCGAGCGATCCGAATGCTGCGATGGCCGGGAGGTTCTTGCCCCACGCGCTCTTCACTGCCGACGTCGTTGCATCCTTGCCAATGCGATGTGCCTGGATGTCACCGCGGCGGTCGATGCCGCACGCGGGATCGGCCGAGTCGCACATGGTTCTGCCCGATCCCACCAGCGAGTCGGTGAGTGTGAGAGTGGTGCTGTCGGGAAGGGCCAACAGAGTAGCTATTGTGGAGAGGGCGTTGTCGGCCTGTGCTC
>JBDGXD010000172.1:0-9054 GCA_039584755.1 Gemmatimonadota bacterium | reverse complement strand
TACCGCATCCTTTTCCCGACAGAGGTATTGGACCGCATGATTCCACAGCGAAGTAGACTGAAGTGGGCTTTCGGTGCTGTGCTTGCTGGCTCCCTGCTGCATCCAGGGCAGACCACCGCACAGTTCGTCGAGCCTCCACCCCCGGCAGCGTACGCTCTCCAAGGCGTCATCGTCGTTCAAGCAGACGGCAGTCGCGTGTCCGGGGTCAACGTTGTAATCCGTGGAGGCATGATTGAAGCCATCGGGTCCGACGTACAAACACCAACCGATGCAGAGGTTCTCGACGGAGACTCGCTACTGATCTTCCCGGGCCTGATCGACGCCCATGGGAACGCAGGGTATGAGTTCCCCGATCCTGACGTCGATCGCAGCCAAGTCCGATCATGGGCACCGCCGCGATCTGTGCAGAGCTTCGTGCCCCACCGGCGCGTGGTTGACCATCTCACGGTCACGGGAGAGGACCTGGACGGCAGCCGCAAGCAGGGCGTAATCGCCGCGGCCGTCCACGCCGATGGCCGTCTCATGCCGGGCAGAGGTACGGTTCTCTTGTTCCGCAAGGATGCGGAGACACCCCGGGAGCTGGTTCTCACACCTACCATTGGCCCCGTGATGTCCTTCCGCGGGGCGCAGGGCGTGTATCCCACTCAGGTCTTCACTGTCATGGCATTCATAAGGCAGAGCTTTGAGGATGCGCGGCGCGATGGACTGGTCCATCAGGAGTACTCCAGCGACCCCCGAGGGTTACCGACACCGAACTGGGATCCGGATTATGCGGTTCTCCGAAGCGTGCTGGACCAGAGCCAGCCGGTGTACTTCGTCGCCGACAACGCCGAAGACATCCGCAACGTCCTCACGCTGGTCGACGAGTACTCCTTCCGACCAGTGCTCGTCGGTGGCGGGGAGGCCTGCAGGGTGGCGAACCGACTCCAAGAGTATGGAATCCCAGTGCTCGTATCGCTCGACTTTCCCAATCCGACACGGTGGGATCCTGAGGCTGAGCCCGCCGAACCGGCCGAACTGAAAGAGAAGGAAGAGCTAGAGAGCCTTTACGCTAACGCCGCGTGTCTCGCCAATGCAGGAGTCACCTTTGCCCTCACCAGTGGCGGGGGCGAGGCAGACATCCGCGAAGGAGCGAGGAAAGCGATCGAATACGGGCTTGCTGAAAATGACGCCTTGCGGGCTGTCACTACCACGCCCGCTGAAATGCTGGGGTTCCCTTCCCTCGTGCAAATCGAGCAGGGAATGGCCGCGAACTTTCAAGTTACCGACGGTGAGTTGTTCGCCGAAGAAACGAATATCGTCTACACCTTTGTCGAAGGACAGCTGGAAACGGGGACCCTCAGAGGGAGTGGAGGATCTGGCGAGGCACCAGCGGTCAACATGACGGGAACCTGGGAGGTCGTGCTCGACGGCGAAATGACCGCGACCATGACACTCGAACAGGAAGAAGGGGGCGTTGTGTCCGGAGTATTCTCTCTTGGCGAAATGGGGTCGGGCGACATCTCCGGCACCATCTCAGGCAACGATCTGTCGTTGACCATCAGCATCACCGTTCAAGGACAGTCGATGGACGTGGAGATCGAGGGAAGCGTTGAGGGAGACTCCGCATCCGGTGACGGATCGAGCGACATGGGAGATTTCAGCTGGACAGCCAAGAGGACAGGTGGACCCGGAGAGGAGGCACGCAAATGAGGTCTATGAGCCGAAGTCTGGTACTCGGTGCGCTTCTCGCCGGTCTTGCCGTTCCGGCGCACGCGCAATGGAAGATGCAAATCGAACCGGGAGCGGTGGATGTGCCGCGATCGGACTTGTTCATCCAGAACATCGACACGGTGTGGACGGCGACGGGTGAGATTCTGGAGAACGCCTCCATTCTGATCCGGGACGGCGTCATCAGGGCGATCGGGACCGACCTCAGCGCGCCCAATGGGGTCACGGTCATAGATGGCAGCGGTATGACAGCAATCCCGGGGCTGGTGGACGAACACACTCACACAGCGATGCGGTCCACCAACGAGGGCTCGGCACCAGTAGTGCCCGAGGTGAAGGTCATCGACGCCATGAGGCCCGAGGACTTCAACATCTTTCGCGCGCTGTCGGGTGGTGTCACCACAGCCCGGGTGCTGCATGGCAGCGCGAACCCGATCGGAGGCCAAAGCGCGGTCATAAAGATGCGCTGGGGAGTGGACGACTCGAAGCAGCTGTTGCTCCAAGGAGCACCCCAGTCGGTGAAGTTCGCGTTGGGCGAGAACGTCACTCGCAAGAACTCCTCCGGCGGCTCACCGCGGTTCCCGGCCTCCAGGGCGGGAGTCGAGTCCATCTACGTTGAGGCATTCACGGCCGCGCAGGCCTACAAGGCCGAATGGGACGCCTACAATGACAACCCCCGGGACTTCCGAGTACCACCGCGACGAGATCTACGACTCGAAGCTTTGGTGGAGATCATGGAGGGAAGGATCCGTATCGTAGCGCACTCCTACCGCAGCGACGAGATCGTAATGCTGATGCGCGTTGCCGAGCGGTTTGGCTTCAAGATCGACGTCTTCACCCACGTGCTCGAAGGCTACAAGGTCGCCGATGAGATGGCCGCGCACGGCGCCGCGGGTGGGACATTCTCTGACTGGTGGCAGTACAAGCTCGAGGCCTACGACGCCATCCCCTACAACGCCGCGATAATGGAAGAGCACGGCGTCCTGACCAGCATCAATTCGGATATCTCATGGCTACAGTCCTTTATGGTTTATGAGTTCAACAAGCCTGTTAAGTACGGTGGGGTGACGAAGGAAAACGCATTGCGGATGCTCACCATAAACCCCGCACGCCAGATGATGATCGATGACAAGGTTGGCACACTGGAAGTGGGCAAGCATGCCGATATCGTCCTCCTCTCAGGCGATCCCTTCAACTCGTACACACGTGTGGAGAAAACGATAGTAGACGGAATCGTCTACTACGACCTGCAGCGCGAGGAGGAGACTCGTAGGGAAGCGTTCAAGAGACTGCCGCAGATCAGGCTGGTACCCGACATGTCACCCACGACACAGCCATTGAGCACGGCCGTCGGCACTCCGTTGTTTGTCGGTGGCAGCGGCGGCGGGCTGCTGCAGCAAACCGTGACGGCGCTGACCGGTGCGACCGTACATACCGTATCCGGCGGAGACATAGCCAACGGAACGGTACTGGTCGCCGACGGGCGCATTGTCGCCGTTGGATCCGCCGCTCAGGTTCAGCTGCCGGCCGGCGCGACAACTGTAGACCTGACGGGCAAGCACATTTACCCCGGGATGATCGATCCGATGACACAACTCGGCATGAATGAGATCGGGTCAGTCCCCTCAGCCCAGGACAACCGCGAAGTGGGTCGCTACAATCCGCACATCAGGGCGCTGAGCAGCGTTCATCCTCACAGCGAGACCATTCCGGTCGCCCGGGCAAATGGCATAACCGCCGCCATGGCAAGCATGGGTGGCGGGTCTGTGATTCCAAACATGGGTTCCGTGATCCAATTGACGGGCGATACGCAGGAACGGATGAACATGTCGGACCGGGCGGCACTCATGGTCAACTTCCCGGCTCCCAGCGGCAAGGCCTGGGACGACCCCGAGTTGAAGGGCGACAGGCTGGAAGAGCTGATTACATTGTTCGACCGAGCGATTGCCTACGCTCAGCGTCCCAGCGCGCACCGCGATCCCACGGCCCCTTGGGAGGCCAACGTTCCCGACCAGACAGAACTCATGCTCCAAGCCATGGTTCCTGCGGTCACCGGCGAGGTACCCGTCTTCTTTAGCACCAGACGCGAACGGGATATCCGAACGCTGTTGCTGTTCCTGGACAAGTATCCCGATGTGAACGCGGTCATAGTTGGTGGAGACCAGGCTTTCCGGGTAGCCGACGAACTCGCCGCACGAGGCATCCCGGTGGCGGTGGGATCCGCTCTAACCCCGACGATGGAAAGGGACGACGCCATTTCCGCCGGTTGGGCCAACGCAGGGATACTCTACAATGCCGGAGTGAAGGTCTCATTCGCAACTTCGAGCGTGGCCGATGTGCGCAATCTGCCATACCACGCTGCCAAATCAGTGGCTTTTGGGTTGCCGCAAGAAGAGGCCCTGAGAGCGGTTACTTTGAACGCCGCCGAAATCCTGGGCCTCGGTGATCAGATGGGCAGCATCGAGGAGGGCAAGCGCGCGGACTTGATCGTCACAAATGGGGACCCGTTGCAGATAGTCACCCAGGTAGAACGAGTCTTCATCAACGGCATCGAAGTGCCAGTCGATAGCAGACACACGCGACTGTGGCAGCAGTTCCGGAGCCGCCACTAGCCGTATTACTCTCCTCTGTGGACACAAACAAGGGGCGGTTGCTCGATTCCGAGCAATCGCCCCACCTCTCACGAGTCTGTAACCGGCTCAGGCCGGAGCTTCAAAAGACGTCGTCGGACTCACCGCCGATTCTCGCTCAGCTACCTTGGCCCTCAGTTCCTTGGACGGCTTGAATACTGGTACTGGACGGGCTGCCACTTCCACTGGATCCCCAGTGCGTGGATTCCGCGCCATCCGCGTCTTACGCCGCCTAATCTTGAACGTGCCAAAACCACGGATCTCAATGTTGTTCTGCTCGGACAACGCATCCTTCACCGCGTCTAGAAACGCGTCTACGACCCGAGCACAGTCCTTTTTCGAGATCATTGGACCGGCCGTGCGAGCTATGGAGGCAGTGACTCGTTCGACGAGATCCGCCTTGGTCATGAATCCCCTCTCAGTATGGCTTGGGATTGGGGAAACCGGACCGCCAACAGAACAGCGGCCGGGGTGCCATTAATATCCCGTTACCTGTTGACTGTCAAGGGCTTGGACGAATTCGCGGAAGTGGTTCCTAGCGTCGTGAGGGCCCGGAGATGCCTCCGGATGGTACTGCACACCGAATGCCGGCAGCTCTATGTGCCTAACACCTTCTACTGTGTCATCATTGAGGTTAAGGTGCGTCACCTCAAGTAACTTGGCACCTGGGACCTCGTTACTCGTTCCCCTTACTGCAAATCCGTGGTTTTGACTTGTGATCAAGACCCGATCGGTAGTCATTTCACGGACCGGATGATTGCCACCGCGATGGCCGTATGGAAGCTTGACCGTCTCGGCTCCAAGAGCCAGAGCCAGGAGCTGATGCCCCAGACAGATGCCGAAGGTCGGCATCGAGGATTCCACCAGGTCTCGGATTACCGGCAACGCGTACGCCACCGCTGCGGGATCGCCCGGTCCGTTTGACAGAAACAGCCCGTCCGGCTCTAGTTCCCTGACTCGGTCGGCTCCGGTTGATGCCGGCACCACCGTGACGCGACAACCCAGGCCAGTTAGCAGCCGCAGGATGTTGGCCTTCATGCCGAAATCGTAGGCCACCACATGCCGCCTCGATCCTGGATCACCAACCACGTGTTCGGTTGAGCAGGTGGCCCTTGACGCCAAGTCCAGCCCCTCCATGGATGGGCAGGCATCTAGTTGCACCCGGATTTCTTGCGTTGGTGCCTCTCCGGCGGCCACGATCCCGCGCATTGCCCCGGCCGAACGGATGTGGCGAGCCAAGCGACGTGTATCCACACCTTCCAGGATTGGAATGTCGCGATCTGCTAGCCAATGATCGAGAGAGTCGGTGGCCCGCCAGTTGGAGTAGGTCTGGGACAGTTCACGTACCACAACCCCTGTTACCTGTGGCTTGTCTGACTCGAGGTCTTCCTGGTTGATGCCGTAGTTCCCGATCATCGGGGCGGTCATCACGACTATCTGCCCAATGTACGACGGGTCGGTGAATACTTCCTGATACCCTGTCAGGTTGGTGGTGAATACCACCTCTCCCGGTGTGCCGGAAAAAAGACGGCGCGTGGTCCCAGAAAACCACGCGCCGTCCTCGAGTAGTACGTAGGCCTTGTGCCCGGAGCCTATACCCAAACCGCGATTGTCTCCCTACCCGCCGGTGTCCGGCGGTAGTGGGTCACCGCTAGGCTGCAGGTCGAGCGGCAACGGCGCCGCCGGCACGACTGGCGTAGGAGGTCCGGCCTCCACTTCCGTTTGCAGCACCGATTGAGGTTGGCTCCCGCGGGTGCTCAGACCCGCCATGACCAGACAGAGAAACAGAAAGATCCCGCCACACCACCAAGACATCTTGGTGAGAATGGTGACAGCCTGTCTTCCCCCAAAGAACGAATCTGTGGATGAGCCGCCACCCAACGCGGCGAGTCCACCACCCTTCCCCGACTGCAACAGCACCACTGCCAGCAGCAGTGTCGAGTCAATTATCAACAGCACTATGAAGATCGTAAACAGCATCGGCACACTCGTCAGTTAGCGCGGCAAGATACCCAAAGCCCCTCTCCCAAGTCAATCAACAGCTGCACTGGCAATGGCGGCCCAGGCATCCGGATCGAGCGAAGCCCCACCAACCAGGACCCCGTCGACTTCCGGCTCCGACATCAGGGCTCCGGCATTGGATGGTTTCACACTGCCACCATAGAGGATCCTCACCTCATCAGACGCCAATCCTTGGCCAGTCAACCAGTTTCTAATGGCTGCGTGTACTTCCGCCGCATCGGCCGAGGTCGCGGTCTTGCCGGTACCAATGGCCCAGACCGGCTCGTAGGCAATCACAATCTTCCTCAAGCTCCTTGGATCCAACCCGTTGAGGGCTCCGAGTTGACGCTCAACGACGGCGATCGTCTCACCGGCTTCTCGCTGTTCGATCTTCTCACCGACGCAGAGTAACGGGGTCATTCCAGCATCCAGCAGCGCTCTCACTTTCTTGGAGGCTTCCTCATCGGTCTCACCGAACACGTGGCGCCGCTCGGAATGACCCACCAATGCCACTGTCGCCCCGGCTTCGCGGGCCATCGCGACACTCAATTCACCGGTAAACGCACCCTTGGGTTCCCAGAATATGTTCTGGGCACCGGTCTTCATATCTGCGTGTGTCTGGGTCAGTCCCGCCACGGTGCTCAAAGAGACTGCAGCGGGGAAGAACCACACTTCACGGCCTGGCAGCGGGTTATAACGACTCGAGAATGCCTCAAAGAACCCGGCGGCTTCGACAGGTCCCAGATGCATCTTCCAGTTGGCGGCAAGAATCAGGTCTTTCATAGGTCGTTCAGTGCCTCCACGCCGGGGAGTGCCTTCCCTTCCAATAATTCGAGCGATGCACCGCCGCCGGTCGAGACGTGGCTCATCTTCGACTCGAGCCCGGCGGCAGCCACCGCTGCAGCCGAGTCGCCCCCGCCAACGATCGCCGTGGCGCCATGATCGGCAGCGGCAGCCATTCCTCGGGCCACCGCGACTGTCCCGGCATCAAATGGAGGTGTTTCAAAGACCCCCATGGGGCCATTCCAGACCACCGTCTGGGCCATGCCGATTCGGCGAATGAAGTCTTCACGCGTGTTCTGGTCGATATCGTACATGCTCCAACCATTTGGTATGGAATCACTCGCCACGCTGCGGATCTCAGCCTGCGGGTCCAACGTTTGTGCAATCACGGCTCCCGTGGGGAGAAATACCTTGTCACCGCCGGTGTCTAGCACTCGTCTGGCCAGATCAGCCTTGTCCGGTTCGACCAGCGATTCACCAACCTCGAAGCCCATGGCCAAGAAGAAGGTACAGGCCATCGCACCACCGATGAGGATCTCGTCAACTTTGGGTAGCAGTGCCTCAATCGCGTCGATCTTGCCGGAGATCTTCGCCCCACCTAGCACCGCTAGAAATGGTCGCTTCGGATCGGCCAACGCAGTCTGCAGGTATCGTAGTTCGCGTTCCATGAGAAACCCGCCAACCGCCGGCTTCAATAGACGCGCCACTGCCTCAGTCGACGCGTGGGCCCGGTGAGCCGACCCGAACGCGTCATTTACGTAGAAGTCGCCCAGCTTGGCAAACTGCTGAGCTAAATCAGGGTCGTTCTTCTTTTCGCCGGGGTGGAATCTCGTGTTCTCCACTAACACCACCTCACCCCGCTTCATCTTGCGTGTCCGACCTTCCGCGTCCGTTGCCAACGGGTCCTCGATGAACTGCACAGGAATACCCAAGCGCCGCTCTAACTCTGCGGCAACTGGCTCGAGCGAGAACTCAGGAGAGGGAGCGCCCTTGGGACGTCCCAGGTGCGACATGAGGACCACCCTGCAGCCCTTCTGCCGCAACCACTCGATAGTCGGCAAGGCACCGACAATGCGTTTGGCATTGGTGACCTTGCCGTCCTTGATGGGAACATTGAAATCAACCCGAACCAGGGCCCGCTCACCTTCGAGTGGCTGGGACTCCAGTGACTCGAGTGTGCGCTTCATCTCAACGACCTCGCCATCATGTCCATCATGTCAACGCAGCGCGCGGAGTAGCCCATCTCGTTGTCGTACCAGGAGGAGACATGGACCAGATTGCCATCGATCACATTGGTGCTCAGCGCATCCAGGATGCTGGAGTACATGTTGCCGATGTAATCACTCGAAACGAGCGGTTCGTCGCTCACCGCAAAGATACCCTTGAGCGATCCGTCCGCCGCCTTGTGAAAGGCCGTGTTTACCTCTTCGGTGCTGGTCTTCTTCTCAACCACGCATGTGAGATCAACGAGGGATACGTTCGGCGTCGGCACACGTAGCGCCATTCCGTCGATCTTGCCTTCAACCTCGGGAATAACAAGTGCTGTGGCCTTGGCTGCACCGGTGGTTGTCGGAATGATGTTCTCAGCGGCTGCCCGGGCTCGACGCAGATCCTTGTGCGGAAAATCGAGGATGCGTTGGCCATTGGTATAGCTGTGTACGGTGGTCATGAAGCCCCGCACGAAGCCAAACCGGTCGTTGAGTACCTTCACCACCGGGGCCAGGCAGTTAGTGGTGCAGGAAGCATTGGAGACGACATCGTGCTTTGCCGGATCGTACTCGTCTCCGTTGACGCCCAATACTATCGTCGCATCAACATTCTTACCCGGCGCGCTGATCACTACCTTCTTCGCGCCGGCCTGGAGATGGGCTGCAGCCGCGTCTCTCGTGCGAAACTTGCCGGTCGATTCCAGCACTATCTCCACACCCAT
>JBDGXD010000171.1:0-9069 GCA_039584755.1 Gemmatimonadota bacterium | reverse complement strand
GTCCGATCAGACAAGTCCGGTTGGGATCCCGCAATTCGTCGACCGGAATTCCCGTTGCCTCGCAGAACTGCCCAATCGTGGTGATCTCCTGCTCCATTCGCTCGGCCGCCTCCAGCATCTCCTCGGACCAGGAGATCGCCTGCCGAGGTGACGTGCCCTGTAGCGCTATCCACGCGATGACGCTCACTATCGCAGACAGGACGATTCTTGTGCTCGCCTGGCGATCAACTCGACTCATGAGCATAGCCATAGCGTCATATCATCTCGATCAGGCGTCCCAGCCACCCTATTACTACAGTGATGGTCACCAGTGACGCGGTGGTGGTCACCGCTCCCTGACGGTCGAGATGGTTCGCAATCAGTCCCGGGATCACCCAACCAATGACCCTGAACTCCAGCGATGTGGGGAAGATGAATGGAAGAAGCTGGAGCCAGAGTAGGGCCCAAAACCCACCAATGAGGATCAGGAACACAAATCGGCGGCGGCCAAATAGGATGAGCCAGCGGCACGACAACCTGTATACAGCCAGCGTCAGAAAGGCAGCGACGATTGTACCGGCAATACGTTCGGGCTCGTGTAGGAAGAGCACCAGATAGCTAGGGACGATGATCCCACCGGGATAGATCCCTGTGAACCCGATGAACAGCAACGAGACAAGCAGTCCGATGAAAGGAACTTCGAATCCCATTGTTTGTCTCAAATCTCCAGCGGTTCGCCCACCGCACACCAGTGGTTCACTAGATTCTTTCCCACGTCACCGATATTTCCGAATCCAAACACGACTCCTCCCGTTTGCCGGATCTCCGATAGCACTTCCCGCGTCATCTCAGCAGGTTGCCCGCTGCGCAGCACCTTGATTCGGCTGTTTCCGAAGAGCCGGCGCAACCGCCGCTCGAGGGCCGGCGCGTGGAGTCCGCACACGTAGAGACTGCTGAATCGGCTCAACCACCCATCGGCCAAAGCCTCCATCCATTGGAGGGTCCGGTCGGCGCGGTCACTGCGCAGGTTCATGAGGCCGACAGTGTCATTCGAGTCCGTGCCAAGGCGGGTCGACACCCTGTCGTAGACGATCACTGTGGATTCGGGATCATTGGCAGCGAACGCGTTTACCAGAATCTGCGAACCCTCGCCCCCACTATGACGATAGCGCCACACTGTGAGTGCACCGATGTCGCGCTGAGTTTGCTCAATTCCAACTCTGATAGTCTCCGGCGCGACGTTGAGTGATTTGGCCACGGCACACACCAGATCGAGATTCTCACTGAACTCCGTCTGTAGCGCTTCCCGGGCCAGCGACTCGCTTGCGATATCCGAGGGGACCTCGATCAACTCCAGGTCGGTCACTCTGTTCTCCACCTCCTGGCGAAATGCCGGCAGGCACTCTCGCTGTGGCACGTAGACTTCAGTGCCGTCAGCAACGTCCAGAGCCATGCCCCGTGCTACTTCATCCGGCGTCGTTCCCATCGCAGCCGTGTGGTCAACCCGGAAGTTGGTGACGAGCACCATGTGTGGTCGCAGTAGCTGTTGAGTTTCCACGACGTGGTTCTCAGGGTGGATGCTCATCACCTCCGCAACCACCACGTCCACCTCCATGGCTGCGCCCATTTGGATTAGCCCCTTCTGCTCCATGATCGACGGCTTGCCGCGCCGCCGGACTGTTCGCTCCGATCCATCTGGCAGTAGGTACACGGCTTCCGAACCGGTCGTCTTTGCCAGTACTCGGCGGCCGTCTGTTCGTAACACCGACGCGAGCATCCGCGTAACGCTAGATTTCCCTCGCGTTCCCGTGACCGAGATCCTCAGGGGAATGGCGCTCTGAGAGCGGCGCAACCGGAATCGTTCGAACACCAAGAGGGATACAGCGACCGAGACGGCCAGCAGCAGGAGGACCAGTGTCATTGCAACGCGATCATGTGAGATTACACCAGTGCTAGACTGCCCTAAGCTACGGACTGGCGAGAGAACCGACTAGATGGAGGGAAGACTACATGGAAGTCCAAAACCACGTTGGTGCCGGCCCGGCGGCCTGACTACTTTTGTAAGCGTTCGTATCCCGGCTCCGGGACCGGTTACCCTCCTGTTCTTCGTACAACGGATGAGGCGAAACACTCATGTCATCTCGACTACACGTTTTCGTGTCTATGCTTGTCATTGCTGTCGTGGTTGCAGTCGCAGCCCTCACACCCGACACTGCCGAGGCTCAGCGGGGCGGCGCTGGCGGGCAAGGTGAGGGTGAATCGGACAGCCAACGAGACCCCCTGGCTTCGGCCATAGGAACACTGCGGTTCCGCTCCATTGGCCCGGCCGTGGTTTCGGGCCGGATCAGCGATCTGGCCATCCACCCGACCAACAAGTCCATCTGGTATGTGGCCGCAGCATCTGGTGGCTTGTGGAAGACCACAAACGCGGGCACCAGTTTCTCGCCCATCTTCGATAGCGAGGATTCTTACTCGATCGGCGAAGTAGTGATCGATCCCAACAATCCCCACGTCATCTGGGTGGGCACGGGTGAGAACAACGCACAGCGCTCGGTATCGTATGGCGATGGTGTATACAAATCGATCGACGGCGGCCGCAGCTGGACCAACATGGGTCTGCCCGAATCTGAACACATCGGCAGGATAATCGTCGACCCGCGCAACTCTGACGTGGTGTACGTGGCCGCCCAGGGGCCAGTGTTCAACGGCGGCGGTGACCGCGGTCTCTACAAGACAACCGACGGTGGGACCACGTGGAACAAGATCTTGGACGGCGGCGAGTGGGCCGGTGTGAGCGACGTTGTCATGGATCCACGCAACCCCGACGTGTTGATCGCCTCAGTGTGGCAACGCGCCCGGCGCCAGTTCGCGTACATCGCGGGTGGACCTGAATCAGGATTGCACCGATCCACCGACGGCGGTGCGACGTGGACCCGATCTCAGCGTGGTCTCCCCAGCGGTGACCTCGGCCGTATCGGGCTCGCCATCTCTCGCGTCGATCCAGACGTGGTATACGCCATCGTAGAAGCCGCAAGCAACGGTGGTTTCTACCGTTCACCGAATAACGGCGTCACCTGGGAACGGATGAGCGACCGGGTCACCATCGGCCTCTACTATCAAGAGATCGAGGCTGATCCCGTCAAAGTGGATCGCGTCTACGCGATGGATACATTCAACTGGATCAGCGACGATGGCGGCCGGACTTTCGAACGGTTGGGCGAACGCAACAAGCACGTCGACAACCAGGCGCTGTGGATCGACCCCGCCGACAACAACCACCTGATCTTGGGGTGTGACGGCGGGTTGTATGAGAGCTTCGATCGCGGCGCGACCTATGTCTTCTTCCCCAATCTTCCGCTGGGCCAGTTCTACAGAGTTGAAGTCGACAGTACTAGGCCGTTCTACCGCGTGTTTGGTGGAACACAGGACAACAGCTCCTTTGGCGGTCCCTCTCGCACGCGCACTCGGCTTGGAGGCAGAAACGCCGATTGGTTCCTCACCCAGGGCGGTGACGGTTTCTACTCGCGCATCGATCCGTTCGACCCGAACATCGTGTATGCGGAATCGCAACATGCTGGTCTCTCCCGGTTCAACCTCGCGACGGGCGAGCGCGTCTCGATTCGTCCGGAAGGTGAACCGGGCGAGGCGCTGGTGTGGCACTGGGATGCCCCGCTCATTATTAGTCCACATTCTCCTTCACGACTCTACTTCGCGGCCAACCGCATTTTCCGCAGCGACGACAGAGGCGGTAGTTGGCAAACGGTGAGCCCCGACCTGACCAAGCAGATCGATCGCAATAGGCTCGAGATCATGGACCGGGTTTGGGGTGTGGACGCCGTGGCCAAGAATAGGTCGACCTCGATCTGGGGGGCCGTGGTGAGTCTGGCGGAATCCCCGCTGCAAGAGGGATTGCTGTTTGCCGGCACCGACGACGGGATGATTCAGATCAGTGAAGATGGCGGCAACAATTGGCGCGCCATTCCGTCGCTTGACGGGGTGCCTGATACGACGTTCATCACAGACATCCAGCCCTCGTGGCACGACGCAAGCACTGTCTACGTCGCGTTCGACAACCACAAGGCGGGCGACTACAAACCGTACATTGCCAAGAGTACAGACCTGGGTCGCTCCTGGGAGCTGATTCAAAACAATCTCCCCGAGCGGGGTACCGTGTACACGATCCTGGAGGACTACAAGGATCCTAGTCTCCTGTTCGCCGGTACCGAGTTCGCCGTTCATTTCTCGAACGACGGAGGGGAGAAGTGGACTCGAATCCGCGGCGGTTTGCCGACGATCTTCGTACGTGACATGGTGTTTCAGACGCAGCACGACGATCTGGTGATTGCGACTTTTGGACGTGGATTCTACGTGCTGGACGATCTCGAGACACTGCGGGCCCTGACACCCGAGCTGCTGGCGAGTGAAGGCGGACTGTTACCGGTCAACCGCACCCCACTGTTTGTGGCTTCGAACCCTGATCCAGGTTGGCAGGGCGAGCTGTTCACGACGTTCTCCAATCCGCCTTCAGGAGCAGCAATTCACTACTACTTGAAGGACGCGATCCGCACGCAGCGGCAGGAGCGGCAACGAGCAGATCGAGCTGCAGCGCGGCGGGGTGAGGATGTATTCTACCCTTCATGGGATTCCCTCCGTGCAGAGGACCTCCAGGAAGTTCCTCAAATGATCCTCACGATCAGCGACCAGGACGGTAACATCGTTCGGCGACTCACTGGACGCACGTCTGCGGGAGTAACACGCGTCATGTGGGATCTCAGGTATCCTTCATTGAGACCAATCACGAGCGGTGGTGGCGGTGGTGGCTTTGGCGGATTCGGCGGTGGTGGTAGTGGTGGACCTTACGTGGTACCCGGCACGTATGTGGTGTCACTGGCCAGGATGGTGGACGGGGTCGTAACACCTCTGGGTGAGCCGCAGAGCTTTGAGGTCTACCCGCTAGACGAGGTTGCTACCATACGTTCTGCAGAGGTCGTTGCATTCCAACAGCAGACGGCGAGCCTGCAGCGCGCGGTACTCGGCACCAACGCCGCAATGGGTGAGGCGATGGCGCGCATCGGGCTTCTCAAGCGCGCGCTCAACGCGACGCCCAATGCGGATCCACAACTCACCGGGGATCTACGAACCTTGGAGAGCAGCATTAGGGAACTCCAATGGGAGCTAACTGGCGACCCGACGGTAGGACGGCGGGGCGAGGCGACACCGACATCGCTGATGCAACGAATGAACCGAGCCACCAGTGGTTGGTCGGGATTGTTGCACGAGGTCACCGGGTTGCAGCGCGAGCAATATGATGTAGTCGCTGCCGAGTTCGGTGGCATCCTCGCACAGCTCCGCCCGCTAATGGAAGTGGAGCTCAAGCGTATCGAAGATGCCGCCGAAGCCGCGGGTGCACCGTGGACTAGCGGACGTCTTCCTACTTGGCGGCCGTAGCTGTAACGACTCGTCGTTACCAGCCGTAGTCCGCAAAGACTTGCCGTCATCGGTGGGTTGAAACAGAGGGGGATTGCTCGAGCAATCCCCCTCGTCATTCGGATGCGGTAATGCGCGGCAGACAGCTGTGCTACCGAAATGTAGTGCTTACTCCCAGCCCTTCTCCTTGTAGTAGTCCCCGACCATTCGCTGAATATCCACGACCGTACCCTGTGCAGGACCGTCGGGAATCGGCGTGTCGATGAAACGCTGTGGTAGTGTGTCTTCCTCACGTCGCAGGCCTTCGCGCAGATTGAAGTCGCGCTCGACCTGGCTCACGTGCGAGCACACCTGCCACAGCTCGTGCGCCGTGATGTCCCGGCCGAGCAAACCCGAGTAAGCTTCAGCCGCCAAGTCGAAGTCGACCACGTCCATGCAACATGAGATGTTCTTACAAATCGTCATGCTGTCTGAGAGAAGACCCATGTGCTCGGCATAGTTTACCAGGGCTCCCTTCCCTTCTTCCTTCAGCCTATGTGCCGCGTCTCGGTTACCTACTCGTCGCAACGCCAGGTCTTCGTCCCCGGTCAGCTCTATCATCGGCTCACCACGGTAGTGATCTCCACCCCGTGAGTTGACCGCGTTCATGAGGCCGTATCCCTTGATTCCTCGTGGGTCTGCCGAGAAGAGTTCTAGTCCTTTTACCTCAGCTGTCAGTTTCCGGGCCTCAGTACCAAACTCCTCTGCCGCGCGCTTCGTCCCCTTCGCCAACAGTGCTCCGATGCCCTCCTTCCGCGCGATCATTTCGGGAAGCTGCAGCAGCGCCTCACGTGACCCCCACGACAAATCAATGCCATCGATATCATCATCTGATATCACGCCCTCATGGCGGCACTCCATCAACCAGGCAATGACCTCCCCAGTGCTGATACAGTCTATCCCAAGTCGGTTGACCGTGTTGGACACTGCCACACCGAGTTCCAGATCGGAGTTACCACACTTCACTGTGAACGCCGCCTGTGCCTCGTACTCGGGGCCTTCACCCTCACTGTATTGTGTGTAGTTATAGCGGGAGCAGTAGACGTTGCAGTTGTAGCACGACTTCGACTTCACCACGTGGTCTCTTCGCAGCGCGTCCGAATTCACTTTGTCGAGGTCTTCATAGATGGCACTGCGATAGTGGTATGCCGGTAGGACCCCCATCTCAGACAGAGCATCCATGATCCGCGTCGTGCCATACTTGCGGCGCGATTCGAACTGACGATGTGCTTCGATATTCGCCTGCAGTTGGTTGCAGGCGGCTTTGAACCTGTCAGGATTGGCCGGCCTCACGGGTCGGGTACCACGCACCACGATGGCCTTGAGTTTCTTCGAACCCATCACCGCGCCCATGCCCGTGCGTCCGCAGGCGCGTGCCAGATTACACGAGATGATGGAATAGCGCACCAGGTTCTCGCCCGCGGGTCCTATCGTCGCAACCTGCAGGTCAGGGTCGCGCAGCTCCCGCTGTAGCTGAACGGTGGTCTGGGTGATATCCAGCCCCACGAGGTGAGAGGCATCTCTTAATTCGACCTGCTCGTTGTCGATCAGTAGGTAGACCCACCGATCTGACGCACCGGCAAACACCAGTTGGTCATGACCGGCCCAGCGGAGTTCGGGAGCAAAGAAGCCACGCGCACCGGAGTCACCCAAGTACCCGGTCAACGGGCTCTTGGCACTGGCAATGAACCGGCAACTGGCAATCAGTTCGCTTCCGGTGAGCGGGCCGACGGCGAGGCACAAAACGTTGTCCGGCCCAAGCGGGTCGATTCCCGGCTCGACTTCGTTCAACAGGGTGACACTGTTCCACGTTCTCGCCCCGATACCGTTCTCGGGAGTCGAGCCTCGCCCAATCTCGTTGTGCGTCAGGTCAACTCGCAACGCGTTGCCGCGGTAGATGCTCATGTATCTACCCTCGCCCCGGCCTTCCATCGCTCGCGCATGGGCACCGCCTGCACGGCAGCGTAGTGCACTCGCCGCTCATTGGGGTAGCCTTCGAACTCGAGAAACTCTTCCAGCGAGATCTTGTCGTCACTGCGGTACGAGAGAGCGCCACTGGGACACACCTCGACGCATGAGGTTGCACCATCGCACAGATCACAGAATAGGGGCTCATCTTCATGGAATCCGACGGCTCCAACCGGACAAGCTTCGACGCATGTTTCGCAGCCATTGCAGAGTTCCACTTCCAGTTGGATCTCTCCCTCGGCACCGACTGACAGTGCATCTGTGGGGCATTCCAGGCACGGCTTCTCCGTGCAACTCATGCACGCGATCGCCAAGTCGATCCCCGTGTCTTCCAGTTTGGCGACGCGGATGCGTGACAGTGCCGGCGACACGGCCCCGAAATGAACCGAGCTACAGATGACCTCACACATGCGGCAACCCACGCAGATCTCGACTTCGCAGTGAATCATCGCTGCACTACTCCACCCGATCGATTCTCAGAATTACGTTGCCCGCCGGGTCGGGACAGAGCACCCGGGAGTCCTCCTTCATCCAATCACCATCTTGCATCACACGTTGCTTTGCCGGCAGCAGCGGGAGGGCAGCATGCAATGCATAGAGACAACAGTGGCGACCCGGTGGGATATAGAGCCGGCCACTGCGCAGCTGAAACCGGTCACCTGGTTCCATCCGCGATGTGCAGTGCCCATTGACCGACTCTACTTCGATCTGGAGGTTCTGGATCACTCCATCGGATGACTCCGGATCGCTCTCGCCGGGGTGGTTTCCGACGGCTCCAGTTGCAGCATCTTCCTTGGCATGCTGCTTGACCGGTCCGGTACGCTCGATCTTGAAGATCACGCGGCCGTTCGGGTCGGGACATTGAGCGTGATGTACGCGCCACATCCAGTCGTTGTCCTTGTCCTCGGAGATCTCCCTCTCTTTGGGTGTGAGCACCGGTATCAGACTCTGCAGAGCCCACAGGCAGATATACCCACCCTCCGGAATCTGGATGTCACCATCGCTCACCGTGAATGAGTCACCCGGCTTCATGGGAGGATCCGCTGTACACGTTCCCATCACCTTCTTTACTGTCACTTTCAGTTCGTACATCGGCTCACCCTCGGAACGACTCGAGGCCCACGCCGCTGCTAGACAGATCTTCACCGCGGACGTGTCGGACCGCTGCAGGACTGTTCAGGCTGAAGTTTCAGGCTATCAGAGGTGGTCTAAAGAATCGGTTAAGACAGCGTGAACATGCCGATTGCCGCCCGCTGCACCACCCCTCATCTTATCTGCAGTCGCCATCAGGAGAATACTATGGACCAGCATGTGGACCAGAACATCATCGATCTGTACGACCAGTTCACCCACGGGGTCATTGGCAGGCGCGATTTCCTCGATCGCCTGGCCAAGATGCTGGGGAGTTCCGCGGCAGCCCTAGCGGTCATGCCGTTGTTGAAAAACGACTACAACAAGCAGATCGTCTCGCGGCAAGATGACCGCCTTGACATCTCGCAAGCCGAATGGGACGCCGAGGGTACAACGATCGCGGGGTATCTCGCGCGACTCAAGGGTAACGAGAAGCGACCTGCAGTAATTGTGATTCATGAGAACCGGGGACTGAATCCCCATATCCAGGATGTCGCCCGCCGCATGGCGCTGGAGGGTTTTCTG
>JBDGXD010000170.1:0-9126 GCA_039584755.1 Gemmatimonadota bacterium | reverse complement strand
CACGGCGGCTCCGCCGGCAACATCCTCCGTAGGCTGCTCTAGCAGTCGCTCGACCCGACGCGCGTTGTCAGCGGGCATCCCACCGGCAAGAACTGTGGGATCCTCGATCGCCAGGTCATGTTCTGCCGGATCCAGAGTCCAGCTCGAGACCACACCGCCCCGCACCTCCCAAATCTTGGTGTGACCGATAGGAGCGATCTCATCCATTCCCACATCACCGTGAACCACCAGGGCGTGTTCGGCTGCGAGACGAGCCAACACTTCGGCGACTAGTGGCCCTCGATCTGGATCGGATACGCCTACAACCTGGCGGTTCACCAGGGCCGGATTCGCCAGCGGTCCCACCAGATTCATGATGGTCGGGATACCGATTTCGCGCCGGACCGGAGCCACAAACCGCATGGCGGGGTGAAACGCGGGGGCGAACAGGAATGCCATCCCAACATCTTGCAGCAGACTCGCCCCGCTGGCAGCGTCAAGCGTGATTGCCACCCCGAGAGCTTCCAGCACATCAGCAGATCCGCACTTCGAGGTGTACGATCGGTTCCCGTGCTTGGCGACCGCAGCGCCGGCACCTGCGGCTACCAACGCTGCTACCGTCGAGATGTTGAAGGTGGGAACCGTTCCACCACCGGTGCCACACGTGTCGATCAAGGCTGTCCGGTCGGTGACTTCGACCCGGATCATGGCACCGCGCAGCGCCAGCACCGCACCAACCACATCGTCTACAGTCTCCCCCCTCACGCGCAATCCGGTCAGCAACCCCGCTGTTTGGGCTGGTGTTGCCTCACCCCGCATCAGCTGACCAAAGGCGTCCGCCGCCAGCTGCTGGCCCAGGCCCTCTCCGGCAGCCATGCGCTTGAGAGCGAGTTCAACGGGCGAGCCCGTTTGTGGGTCCACGGTTCCTCATCCTCTCGGTTCGGGAACTCAGTAGAGTCAGCGGCCGGGGATCGGTTGTCAACGGAGGGGTCCCCCGGGCCTGTTGCCGGTGCCCAGCTATACGCCTTACCTTGCCGCGCATGTCAGGCGTCTCCACCTACGCCGTACTCCAGTACTCTGGCCACAACTTTGCCGGCTGGCAACTCCAGCGGAAGGAGCGCACCGTGCAAGGCGAGTTCGAAGCCGTGTTGCAGCGCCTGACCGGAACCCGAGTTGTCACACACGCCGCGGGTCGGACCGATGCAGGAGTACATGCCCTGGGCCAGACCGTGAGTTTTCAAATGCCCGCGAAGTGGCAACCCAACGAGATCCTCAGGGCTTTGCGTGCACTAGTACCCGGAGACATTTGGGTCGAACGGGTTGGCAGAGCCCCACGCGGTTTCGACGCCAGGCGCAGTGCGGTGGCGCGGCGTTATCGCTACGTGATCGGCTGTGATGCTGCCGCTTTCTCACCGTTTCGCAGGCCGTTTGAGTGGGCGCTCGGCTCACCGCTCGAGCATGCCGCTCTCGACAGTGCCAGCAAGGGCATTCTAGGTGAACACGACTTCCGTGCGTTCTCGATCAAGGGTGCGGAGAAACCACATTACCGCTGCAATGTCAGCCATGCAAAATGGCAGGAGCGGGACAATGATCGAGGGTTTATCTTTGAAATTGAAGCCGATCGCTTCTTACACCGCATGGTGCGGTTACTGGTCGGGACTATGGTGGACATGGGACGAGGGAGGCGTTCACCGGCCGATGTCTCACAGTTACTGACTGCCCCGAGCAACCGAGACACGAGTCCGCCGGCACCGCCCGAAGGTCTCTATCTCGTTGAGGCACTCTATCCCCAACTCGATGAGGTGACAGATCAATGAAGTTCTTCCTCGACACCGCCAACCTGGCCGAGATTCGCTGGGCAACTCAGGCCGGACTGATCGATGGCGTGACCACCAACCCAACACTCCTTGCGAAGGACGCTGGAAACGTCGAACCAAACGACCTGTTGCAGGAGATCTGCTCCACCGTTGACGGGCCGATAAGCGCTGAAGTGGTGGCCGTAGACGCCAAGGGAATGTGCGAGGAAGGTAGAAACCTGGCCCGTATCGCCGACAACATAGTCGTGAAGATTCCCATGCTCGAGGAGGGAATGGAAGCAACGCGCCGGCTCAGGAGTGAAGGCATCGGCGTGAACGTGACGCTTTGCTTCAGTTCGGTCCAGTGCCTCATCGCTGCCAAGGTAGGCGCCACATTCGTCTCCCCGTTCCTCGGACGGTTGGACGACATCGGGCATGACGGAATGGACGTCATCCGCGAGACGCGCCAGATATACGACAACTACGGCATAGAGACGCAGCTGCTAGCTGCATCGATCCGCCATCCACGTCACGTGGCGGAGGCCGCCCTCATCGGTGCCGATGTCGCTACTGTGCCTACATCCACTCTCAAGCGGCTGCTGCTCCACCCACTCACAGATCGGGGGTTGGACCGGTTCCTGAACGATTGGAGCAAGCTGGTTGCACGCACCAAGGTCAGCCCTTGAGAGCAGGCGTTGTCTCTCTGTTCAGCCTGGCTGTTGTGGGCTGCATGGAACCAGACACTCAGGAAGCGTCTACCCGGTTTGAGACTGCCGGCCAGGTGCCCACTTCTGCCGTGGACGAGCGGGCGGTGGCCGACTCTGCCAGCAACACGGCACCGCTGATCGAAGCCGTCAACGAAGCACAGCAGGCGACCGCTCCACAGCTCTCGCAGGATATCAATCAATCGCGCCACTCCGCCATCGTGACTGCCGCAGCCCGGGTGGCCCCGACAGTCGTGAGTATCAACGTGGCGCGACGCCAGCGACAGACGGCCGGGGGGATGTGGGATTGGTTCATGATGCCTCGTAGCTCCGAACGCATCGTTCAAGGTTGGGGCTCA
This sequence comes from Gemmatimonadota bacterium, assembly GCA_039584755.1. Classification (GTDB taxonomy): domain Bacteria; phylum Gemmatimonadota; class Gemmatimonadetes; order Gemmatimonadales; family GWC2-71-9. The sequence goes on along the minus strand of JBDGXD010000170.1, from coordinate 6,288 downwards.
GGGTTCATCGCATCCTCCGACGGCATCGTAATAACGAACCAACACGTGGTAGAGGGTGCCGAAGAGATCGTTGTCACAACACGTGACGGGACCGACTACCCGGCCGATCTGCTCGGAGAGGATCCGTTGACGGACATAGCAGTTCTCAAGATCGAGGGCCGCGATCTTCCAACTGTCTCGTTCGGACGCAGCACGGATCTGTTGATTGGTGAATGGGTCATCGCCATCGGCAACCCCTACGTGTATCTGCTCGGCAACTCCGAGGCTACCGTCACCGCCGGAGTGATCAGCGCAACCGGCCGCGACCTGATTCCATCGGGTGACGACTCGGGCATATACGTTGACATGATCCAGACCGATGCCGCCATCAACCCGGGGAACAGCGGCGGGCCCCTGGTCAACGCGTTGGGTCAGGTCGTGGGTGTGAATAGCTCAATCTTCAGCAACACGGGTAGCTCGGTGGGCATCGGTTTCGCGATCCCTATCGAGCGGGCTCTCAGGGTTGCGGAAGAGCTACGTGAGTTCGGAACCGTGCGCCGCGCGTGGATTGGTCTCGACGTGGCCGGAACGGAAAGGTTGCGCGACTGGAAACAGAGCGGTGGCCTGGAGGTGACAGGTGTAGCTCAAGGTAGTCCGGCCGACCGAGCCGGACTGCGAGCCGGTGACATTCTGGTATCGGCCGGTAGCCATGACACTCGAACGTTCCTCGATTGGGAGGGATTGAAGCTCGACGTCGGCCCCGGTGACTCGCTGACCGTGGTGTTCCGGCGCGACAACCGCGAACGCAGCTCAGTCGTTGTCATCGAAGACCTGCCTACCTCCCGCGCAGAGCGTGTCACCGCACTGCGCGACATGCAACTCATCACACTGACCCCGGCCATACGACAGGAACGAGGTATCCGCAGCGAGCAAGGAGTCTTGGTGTACGATGTCGGTGCTGCTGCGAGTGGAACGGGATTGCGACCGGGCGACGTGATCTTTCAGATCAACCGACTGCGAATAACCGATACGGACCAGGTTACCGATGTGTTCCGACGTGTAACGGGAACCAGGACTCCTGTCCGTCTCTATGTCGAGCGCGGCGGTGCACTGTACACTACTGAATTCTACGTACGATGACCGACACTTCTCGTTACCAGTCACCTCTTGGCAGTCGTTACTCGTCGCCGCGCATGCAGAGTCTCTGGAGCCCGCAATACCGCGCACGCCTTTGGCGGGAGTTGTGGCTCACTCTGGCGGAAGAGCAGCAGCGTCTGGGGATCGACATACCGCAGCAAGCACTGGACCAGATGAGGGCTCATTTGGATGACGTCGACTTGGCCGCCGTCCGCAAGTACGAGCAGCGGTTTCGACACGATGTCATGGCTCACGTTCACGCCTTTGGTGATCAGGCTCCTGCAGCTCGACCGTATATCCATCTTGGGGCCACGAGTGCCTTCGTCACGGACAATGCCGAGTTGATCGTATTGCGCGAATCCTTGCGCTTGCTGCTCGGTAGACTAGTTGCGGTCATGAAGGCATTAGCGGATTTCGCCAGCGAGAACCGCGAGATGCCAACCATAGCATACACGCATTTCCAACCCGCCCAGCTCACAACGGTGGGCAAGCGAGCGGCACTCTGGTTGCAGGACTTCAGTCTAGACGCGGCCGCGTTGCACGACGCGGCGGAGAACCTGCTGTTCCGCGGCTGCAAAGGAACGACGGGCACGCAGGCAAGCTATCTAGAACTGTTTCACGGCGATCACGACAAAGTTCGGGAAATGGATCAGAGCGTGGCCCGACGCTTCGGTTTCGAATACTCCATTCCTCTCAGTGGACAGACCTACACGAGAAAGATCGATAGCCGCCTACTGGATCTGCTGAGCGGAATAGCTCAATCCGCCTCCAAGTTTGCCACGGACTTGCGTCTGCTTCAGCACGAAGGTGAGTTGCTCGAGCCATTCGAACAGGAGCAGATAGGCTCCAGTGCGATGGGATACAAGCGCAATCCCATGCGTGCCGAACGGATCTGTGCCCTCGCACGACACATAATCACACTCAGCGCCAACGCGGCAAACACCGCAGCGGTGCAGTGGCTCGAGCGCACTTTGGACGATAGTGCCAATCGCCGGATGACATTGCCTGAGGCATTCTTGGCCGCAGACGCCGTACTGATCTTGTGTACCAACGTGAGCGCTGGCATCGTGGTGAGGCCGGCCGTTATCGAGCGCAATGTGAGCCGCGTGATGCCATTCATGGCCACGGAGAGATGGATGATGCTGGGCGTCGCGGCCGGTGGAGATCGTCAACAATTGCACGAAGTAGTCCGGCGGCACAGTCGCGAGGTTCAGGAAGCCATGGCTGCCGGAGATATTCCCAACGACTTGTTGGAGCGGTTGGCGGCAGACCCGGCTTTCGCCAACGTGGATGCTGCTTCATTGAGAGCCGAACTGGATCCGATGCTCTACGCCGGAAGGGCCCCCGACCAAGTCACCGAGTTCATTGAAGGGCCTCTCGCAGACTTGCTCCAGTCGTTAACCCCTTACAGTGCCCCGGATGAGGCAGCGGTCACACTATGAGTTCAAATCCACTTGTCGAGAGCACCCTACCACTTCCACTCGTGCGCCAGGGCAAAGTGCGTGAACTGTATTCGGTAGACGAGGACACTTTGTTGTTGGTCACAAGCGACCGGATAAGCGCGTTCGATGTGATCATGCGGGAACCGATTCCAATGAAGGGAGCGGTCCTCACACAGATCGCCGGCTTCTGGTTTCGCCAGTTAGCCAACATTGCGCCCAGTCACTTCGTGACATGCAACACCGATGAGATCATACAGCGGGTTCCGGATCTGGCGGAGTATCGCGATCAAATCGCGGGGAGAGCAACTCTGGCACACCGTGCCGAGCCGATACCGTTCGAGTGCGTCGTACGCGGATACATAACGGGATCTGCATGGAAGGAATATCGTCAGAGCGGTACCCTCGCGGCCGAGCCGTTACCGGATGGTCTCGTGGAGAGCCAAGAGTTGCGTCCGCCCATCTTCTCGCCGGCGACCAAGGCTGAAGAAGGCCATGACGAGAACATCACCTTCGACCGCATGATGGAGGAACTGGGCGAGCCGGTGGCGCAGCGGCTGCGGGACGCCAGCATCGAGCTGTATGAAGCTGGTCGGGAACGGGCCAGGCAAAACGGAATCATCATTGCGGACACCAAGTTCGAATTCGGTCGGTCACCTGGTGGGGAGTTGGTGCTGATCGACGAACTGCTTACGCCGGATTCGTCGCGATTCTGGCCCGCCGACAGGTATGAGCTTGGTCGGGGTCAACCGAGTTTCGACAAGCAGCCGTTACGCGACTACCTGGACGAGCTACGGCAAAACGGGGAATGGAATGGAGAAGCTCCACCACCCACGCTGCCAGCCGAGGTCGTGTCCGCTACAAGCCGTCGCTACCAGGACGCGTACCACAGGATCACGGGCGAGCCGTTACCCGACGCATTGTGAGACTGGCTCCAGAGGGCACCTGGCTCATCGCCGCCGCCCTGGTCGTTCTTGCGATTTGTCTGAGCATGGCCTGGGTTGCGGGGCTGGGCTGGTGGTTGCTGATCCCCGCGCTATGGGGGCCAGTTGCACTCTGGGTGCCTTGGTTCTTTCGCGACCCCGTGCGCCAGGGACCGCGGGGCAAAAACCTGATTCTGGCACCGGCGGATGGTCGCGTCGTAACCATCACAGAGGCCGAAGAACCCGCATTCGTGCGCGGACCCGCCCATAAGATATCGATTTTCATGAACGTCTTCGACGTACACGTAAATCGCTATCCGGTGGATGGAGAAGTGGCATACCGCCACTACCGAGCCGGCAAGTTCGTGAACGCGACCTTGGACAAGGCCAGCAGCGACAATGAACAGATGTCACTGGGCATACGGAGCAGCCATGGCCCGCTGTTGGTGCGTCAGATAGCAGGACTCATCGCCCGGCGAATCGTCACAGACAACGACGAGGGTGACCAGGTGTGTCAAGGGGAGAGACTGGGCATCATACGTTTCGGTTCACGGCTGGATACATTCGTACCGGTCGATGCCAGAGTAACCGTGAAGCAGGGCGATCGAACAATGGCTGGAGTCACCGTCATCGCAGAGTGGTCATGATGAAGCAAGCACCGCGTCATCGCGGACGCGTTCGCCGCGTCATAATCGTAGTCCCCAGCCTTTTCACCTTGGCCAACCTGTTTTTTGGCATTTGGTCCATGGTGTTGGCGGCACAGGGCTCGTTCTACCTGGCCAGTTGGTGGATTGTGATTGCCGGAGTCCTGGACACGATCGACGGGTTATCAGCCAGGATGAGTAAGACCGCGACGAAGTTTGGAGGTGAGCTGGACTCGTTGGTGGATATCGTGAGTTTCGGGGTCGCACCGGCAATGCTCATCTACTTCCTGCAGCTGTCAAGCTTGGGTCCATACGCCTGGGTGTTCTGTTACGCGTTTGTCGTATCGGTAGCCCTTCGCCTGGCCCGCTACAACGTTCAGCCCACCAAGTCTGCGCGCTCGGGTTTCACCGGACTCCCGTCTCCTGCAGCCGGCATGACCCTAGCTACTTTCTACCCATTCACGCGCACCGACTTCTTTCAGACACAACTCGCGGACCTGCCTTGGCCGCAAATCCTGATCTTCCTGATGATCGCCCTGAGTCTGGCCATGGTGAGCCAGGTGAAGTACGCCCGGTTGCCGGGAATCGGGTTTCGCACACGCCGTGGGATCCTCGGGCTCGCTATCAATATCGCGATAATCGGATTCGGGATCTGGTCGCGGGATATCTTCTTCTTCCCGCTCGGCATCACTTACTTCGCCTACGGCTTCCTCCGGACGGCAGTGATTGGGTTCGTGGAGCGGGGGGAGGACGAGTCGGACGAGCCCACCGCCAATTCGGAAGACCCGGTAGTCGTGGCAGATCTATCTCAACCGGGCCGACAGCGCAAGCCACACCTGTGAGGTTGGCCGGGCAGTCAAAATGGGACACCCGTCACGTCCGGCTCATCGAAAACCGCTATCTTACCCAATCAATCCCCGCTGCTCTCCCCGCGGGGTTCCCCGTGGCCGGCCTGACGGCCGGCGCGGCAGTCGGCGCTGAACTCCTCGGAGGAGGCACACGATGAGATGGCCAACTGTAACTGCAGCAACCGTTTTCACCGTTGGGCTGATGGGGTGTGACAAACTTCCGTGGATCGGAGGGGGCGAGGAGGAGACAGCTCCTCCCGACACCGCCGTGGCCCCTTCGACCCCAGCAGTCAGCGACACCACCGCGATGCAGCTACCCGACACTGCGGGCCAGGCGGAGCAGGCGCCTCCGCAACCCGAGCAGGAGCAGCCTGATCGCACACCCCCACCCGATCCTCAGGTTCAGCAACGCGTGGTGGCCGGCATGGACGAACCTTGGACGCCCACTCACACCGGTACCATCAATGATGGCATGAGCCGGGACGAGGTAGCGGCCGTATGGGGAGAGCCCGTTGCCGAACGCTCGGCCGGTGGATGGGTATATATGTACTATAGGAACGGGTGTGAGGTGACCTGTGGGACGTTTGATGTGGTTCTACTCCGGGCGGGCCAGGTGGCCGACGCAATAGTAAGAGGACCGGGACACACCTATTCGGGTACCTCATCGTCGCCCCCGGGGAGACAAGCCCAGTTCACGCCACCGGGAAACGGATAGATCGCCATAGGACTGTAGGATGACGGATCGGCCGAGCAAGAACGAAGAGGAGTTCTTCGCGCTGCGAGAAGCGGAACTGCATCGCCACAGGCATCAGGAGGCAGCCCGCGCTCGCGACACGGAGGAACGGAAGCGCCATCACATGCGGTGCCCCCGCTGCGGCGCGGGTCTCGCCACGGAATCCGTGGGAGGAATCAGCTTTGATCGCTGCCGTGAATGCCGCGGCGTGTTCATCGAGGCCGCCGCGGCAGAGGAGTTGATCAGAGCAGACAGGGGAACCATGACGAGCATTTTCAAGTCGATGATCCGCAGCGTCAGCGCGCACTGAACTGTCCCCGGGCCACACCATCTCACCCTATTGCCATCTGGCCCGAATCGACTATCGGTGATCGGCAATCGTTGGGAAAGTCACAACTGAAGCTCTTCGGGTTCATGCCCGGCTACATACTGGATATATTCGGACTTACCGCCCATCAAAGATCAGTTTCTCCTGCGTCGGCATTGGAGGCCAACTAGATATGTGTGGTGTCATAGGCGTGGCAGGCCTCAACAATGCCGCGGAGTTGGCGTATTTAGGTCTATACGCCCTACAACACCGGGGCC
>JBDGXD010000169.1:0-9205 GCA_039584755.1 Gemmatimonadota bacterium | reverse complement strand
CCTCGACGACCAGGGTCACCTTCGAGAGACCGCTGATCAGCCGGTTGCGGCGGGGGAAACTGCCGACGCTTGGTCTTTCTCCCGGCGGGAACTCGGTCAGTAGACACCCGTTGGCTGCAACACCATTGTACAGGGCACTATTGGCGGCCGGATACACCACACCGAGACCGTTGCCCCACACCCCCACCGTGCCACCACCCACATCCAACGTCGCCTCGTGTGCGATGCGATCCAACCCCCGTGCAAGCCCGCTCACCACCACCAGGCCGGCTCGACTCACACCGGAGGCGAACATGCGACAAGCGGTACCACCGTAACGGGTGTGAGATCGGCTGCCCACAATAGCCACCGCGTCTCTGTGCAGCAGATCCACGTTTCCCAACGCGAACAACATGGTCGGTGCGTCGGGGATCTCCCGCAGAGTCCTCGGAAAACCCCCGTCCCCGGGACAAAGCAGCACACCGCCCAACTGTTTGGTGCGGCGAACTGCCTTATCGCCGGTAACTGTGGACGCGTTGCGGATCGCCGTAGCGGCGGCGGGGCCTATCGACGGAACTTCGAGGAGGTCGTTGAACTCGGCTCGCAACACCACCTCGGCCGATCCGAAACTCGCGAGCAACAAGTCCATTCGCGCACGGCCAATCCCCGGCACCAGCGCGAGTGTCACGTACGCTACGTCAGGTCGATCCAATGCATCCCTGCCATCGAGGGTTCATCCCTAGCCGGACTCCACCGCCCCCGAGGACAGTCAATCCGCGTTCCCGAGACGATCAATCCGTTTTCCCGATTCCGTTCCTGACTCGTTCCCTCTCGAGCAGTCGCCACATCCTCTCCTTCAACTGCTCCAGGCCGCGGTTCGTGGCGGCTGATATCACCAGAACGCCGTCGGCTTCAGGAGCGTCTATTTGCGGGATCTCTTCATCAGGGCCGAGCAAGTCTCTCTTCGTCAGCACCACCAAGTGAGGCTTGGTGGCCAGCTGCGGATCGTAGGCCGCCGCTTCGGCTCGCAGCATGTCATAACCCGACTGGACATCTGAGATATCGAGTGGCACCAAGCACGCAATGACACGAGTCCGCTCGACGTGCTGCAGGAACTTGTCACCCAGACCCTTACCCGCGTGTGCACCCTCAATGATTCCCGGAATGTCTGCCAAGACGAAAGAGCGACTCTTGATCAGGCCTACCACCCCCAAGTTCGGTTCTAGTGTGGTGAATGGATAGTCAGCGATCTTGGGACGAGCCGCAGAGAGCACTGAGAGCAACGTGCTCTTGCCGGCGTTGGGTTCCCCCAACAATCCAACGTCAGCAATGAGCTTGAGGATCAACTCGATCTGGCGTTCCTCACCTTCCTCCCCTGGCTGCCACTCCCGTGGTGCCCTGCGAGTCGGTGTGGCGAACGCCGCGTTGCCGCGTCCGCCACGCCCACCGCGGGCAACACACAGTTGATCACCCGGCTCGAGTAATTCACCCAACACCTCGCCGGTCTCCACATCACGCACCACGGTACCGGGCGGCACCGGTAGCACTCTATCGGATCCCGATCTGCCTGTGCGGTTGGACCCCTCGCCGTGCAGGCCGCGCTCGGCCTTCCAGTGGGTGCGATAGCTGTAGTCCAGCAGGGTTGAGAGGTGCGGCTCTACGCGCAATGTGATGCTGCCGCCGTTACCTCCGTCACCTCCGTCGGGACCCCCTTTGGAAACGTATTTCTCGCGCCTGAAGGAGGCACAACCGGCGCCGCCGGGGCCACCCACAACGTGCAGTGTAGCAGTGTCTATTAGTGCCATGAGTTGGTCTCGCAAGGACACCCGGTCGCACAGCTGCCCGCAAGCCGAGCTGCTGCGACCCCCGGTCGCAATGTTGGCCCGGCCAGGCGCTCCACGCTTTCGCAGAGTCTAACGTCGGTAGTATGAGTCATGACAAACTAGTGTGCACGGACCGGCGTTGCTTGTCCAACCGGATCTTTGCAGAGAGGATCAAACAAACGTGAGTTCACCCACCGCTCGCATGCTCCCGACAGGCTCATCGCGTGTGTTCAAGACTGGTAGCTCCGCGAATCGGGGTGCCACGGTGGATGGCCGTGGGTCGAGCTCGAGCTGATCTAATAGGTGGACCAGAACTACCATGGCTGCCTTGGCGTCGCCGTCCTCGACTTTGAGAGCGATTCCCAGTCCGGCACCTGCCAGCACAGCGAGGTATACACCCTCGGCACCGACCTTGACCAGGAGCCTCTCCGGGTAGCCTAACATCAGTTCAGTGCCGAGCCGGTTGCGGCCGGCTACCAGCTGAGGATGCTGCATCATTGCCGCAATGACCGTACGTTCCGCCACGCCGTCGCTCTCCACCAATCGGGTCAATGCCAATGCCATTCGTGAGAGTGGGATCGCGAACGACACTGCAGTGCAGCCGTCCACGCCCTCAGCTATGTCCGCTTCGTTCATTCCGGTCCAGTGAGCCATCTCGCGTTTGATGCGTCGTTGCACCGCATGGCCTGACGCGTTGTAGCCCGCAGTGGGCCAGTTATGGTGTAATGCCAGCGCCAGCATTCCGGTGTGCTTGCCCGAGCAATTACTCGAGAGTGGTGACGGCGACTGCAACATCGCAGGGTCCACCGGTGGCACTGCAAACGACCTACCGAGCGGCCCATGCGGCCCACAAGCAAGCTGATCTGCGGTCAGACCCAGTCGCTCCATCAGCCTGCGCACTATATCGACCTGTGACTTCTCAGAGCTGTGTGAGGCACAGGCCAACGCCAGTTCCTGGGACGTCATGGCGAACCGCTCGAAAGCGCCGTCCTGCACCAACGGCAGCGCCTGGAACGGTTTGGCCGTGGAGCGCATGTACGTCACCAACTCGGAATTGCCCGATCTGGCGTACAACTCACCACTCTGCCTGACCACTGCTGCAGACACACGGTGCAGCGATTCGACTCTGCCCGACCTCGTGGTTTCTACGACTATCTCAGTCATGGAGGGGAAAGATAGCGTGCAGGGTGACCATACTTCAGCCTTCAGACTTCGACATTCGACATTCGGCCTTCTAGCGCATCTCGAGTTACACCAGAAAGCTGAATGTCGAAGGCTGAATACCGAAGGCCGAAGTGACGGGCGCGAGTACTATGCACGAGATCTGTGAGCAGTGGCTGGCCGGAATGGTGTCATCGCGCTAGTTTCGGCCATCATGAGTGAAATAGAGACTGCCCTTGCCGGCATCGAGCAAGCTGTGAGCGACTACGCCGACGGGTCGCGGGATGAGGACGTCGGCTCAGAGATCGACGATCATCTGAAGGAAATACGGCGGCTCGGCCCCAAGACCCCGCAGGTAGCTGCGCTGCTCTCCCAAATCCGACACATCACTCCGGTGGTCCTCCGTCTACGGGCTGAAAAACGTTACGGAGAGATCGAGAAGGGGAAGCGGTTGATCCTGAGTGACTGTGCCAGGCTGAGGGAGATCTTGCTGTCGTAGGGGTGCAGAGTGCAGGGTGCAGAGTGCAGCCAGAGTGTTCTTCCAGCTTCCGCGATCATCCACTTGTTTCTGCGTCAACAGCGGCCGGGAGAAGTGGGCGGTGGCGGATTCGAACCGCCGACCTCTGGTATGTGAGACCAGCGCTCTAACCAACTGAGCTAACCACCCAAGCGACATCTGCAGCGAGGCACTGCATGCTTTGCGCAGTGCCAGTCATTCGAGTCGGCCAGTGGAAAATGGCACTTCGCATCTTCGAAGTGAAGGGGATGCGGTGCGGGACCAGGAGGCGTGCGTGTGTGCACGGTCCACAATTGGCCACGTAGGATCTGACCCGTTAATTCCGCAAAACGGTGGAGTTGTTCTCTGTTGCGCGGCTACGACCCTGGAAAGGTGAATTCCACGGTGAATCCCGCCCCAACGATGCCCTCGAAATCGGTCGATTCGACACCGGCTTGATTTCCGGCGTTCCGAACGACATTCGCCCCGACGTCCCAAGCCAGCCACGCATAGCGAATCGGTTGAAACCGGCCGGCCAAACCGAAGCGGTACGTCTTCTCAACCACGCCGAGGAAGATCGATGGGCTCGATCTGAAGTCCGAATACGGCACGGGGAAGGGATCGCGCAGATTCCCCTCTCCTTGGCGCTGGAACTGGAAGAATGGAGTAAGCTCGAGTCCGGAGAGCGGCGGATGCCAGGTCCCGGCTAGCCTCACGCGGTCGTAGTCCACGAAGTTATCGCCGAGTCCGCGATCGAGAAACGTATACTTGTCGACGATTCTGTTCGTTCGATACGTGAAGGCCGCGACCTGGCGATAAGACGCCTCGGCGTCAACCGCGCGCAGCAGGCCGGGCGCTCTGAGCCTCAGGTAGAACGCGTACCGTGTCGGGGCCCGGGTTCCGCCTGCGGCATCGATGTCGATATCGTCCAGTACCCCCTCGCCGAAAAACTCCAGCCGCCCAAATAAGCGGAGCCACAGCTGAGCATCCAGCATCACGTTCTCAACCGTCTCCTTGGGTTCTTCGCCGGGAAACCCAGTGGCGACCTGAAGAAACGCGCCCTCGAGCGGGTTCAAGAACCGGAGCATCAATCCCGAGGTGCTGGCAAAGAGAATCCCGTCGCCCAAGCTGGCCACGAAGTCCTTGGTGCGATACTCGAGGCGATGCGCGGACAGATATCGCTTGTACCGAATGCCCGCCGAGTCAGTGAGCGTTTCGAGTTCGCCCGTCACAGATCGCAGTGCAAACCGACCAACACGAATCTCGAACGAGAGGCTCGGATACGCGGTGGGGATGTCAGACAGGAAGAGGCTCTGGGTCCCCAGGGTCGTCCAGTTGTGCTTGAGCCGCCCAAACCAGACGTCGGCAAAGCTGAACGAGAGGGAGAGATATCCATTGTCCACCTGTCCGATGCGGCCTTGGTCGATCGGAGCATCGGGGTCCGACGCGAGCTGCTGATCGCCGCTCAGACGCACCTCGGAGGAGAAGACGCCGTGCTCTACCCAGGCCCCCGCAGTGTAACGGCCCCAGACATCGGCATCACCAGTCGGGCGCAACGGGTCGGTACGCTGGGAACTCGACGCTCGAACGTCCGCCGTTACTGGGATACCCCACGACTGTACCTCAGCACCTCGGATTCGTTCGATCTCGCGCTTGAATTCCGCTTGCAGTAGTCGGATCCAATCTGCGACCGGCCGAGGCATGGTATCGGGATCGATGCCCGCGAGACCGCGGGCAACCTCGTGACGGCGGTAGGGCTGGGCAATCGGCACCAGATTGTCCAGATAACCGCGCGTACGCAGGCGCTGGATGTACTCGTACGACCACTCCCCCACAGGAACCGTCCGCGAACCCGGAGGGGCCTGGCCCGCCGCTACATCCGGCCACCAGATTGCTAGAACAACAGCACAGGCTAGTAGGCGAGCTGGAGTGTTCACAGCGGCCAATATAACGCGCTTCGAGCCGATCGTCCGGCTTCTCGTTGGGCATGGACGACAACGCGAAAACCGTTGCCGCCCGCCCCTGCCCTCGCTAGCTTGTGGCGGGTCGCAGACGGAACAACTCTGCTTGCCCATCATCGAGCGCACCTCCAACTCAAATGACGAGCGTGTCACCACATCGTGCCTGACCCGAATGGCAACTTTTGGCGGCGCAAGCTGCACCAAGCACGCCGAAGGCTGACACCTTCCGGACCATCTGCCGCGTCGGTACCGCTGCTGGAGTACGTGAAGTACCACACGCTGTCGCGTTTCACACCGTCCTTCCCACAGATCATTCAGGTACAGACGCAATACGGCTGCAACGCTCGCTGCGTATTCTGCCCGATGGGTCGCGAACAAAACCAGATCCACGGCCGCATGGACGAAGACACCTTTGGACGGATCGTTGACGAGGCGGTGGACAACGGCGTGAAGGTGCTGAGTCCGTACCTTCAGAACGATCCTCTGGTAGATCGACGAATTCACGAGCGCGTTGCCTACATCAGACAGCGTCGCGGCCGCAAACCGCTCCCGAAGACGAAACTGATCACCAATGGCGCGCTGCTAACCGAGGAGCGGGCGTACGATCTGGTCAACTCCGGTCTCGAGTACATCGTGTTCAGCGTCCACGGCGTGGATGCTGGGGTCTACGAGGATCTGATGCAGGGTCCGAAATTCGAGACCACGGTTCGCAACATCGAGCAGTTCGTGCGAGTCAAACAGGAGCTTGGGTCACGCAGCCCCAGCATCGAGGTTTGGGCCGTGAGAACCAAAGAGGTCGATGCCCAGCTTGCCGAGGTCAGGGGGTTTTGGCGTGAGCGTGGGATCCGATTCAAGGCGCGCGAGCTGGACAACCGGGCACATCCCGAGATCACCGAGAACACCGACCTCGGTCTCGACGACGATGAATGGAAGTATGCGACCCATTGCACGATTCCGTTTTGGCGTGCCTGGATCCTGTGGAACGGCGACGTGGTACTATGCTGTGTCGATTGGGAACGGAAGCACGTGTTCGGCAACATTCACGACAGCACAATCCGGGCTATCTGGAATGGCCCAGCATACCGCGCGTACAGGGATCGCATGCGGGCCAACGACTTCGCCGGCACTCTGTGCGAACACTGCCAGGGGATCTAGCGCGCTTCTTGTCTCACCAGTACAGCGTGAACCGCCCTCGCCCTCCCCCAAACGACATACCCTCGTTTCGTTCGGCATCGATATCAATCGATCCGCCCACGAGAAACTGTAAGGTGTCTTTGAAGGTCCAGCCAACGTCGTACCGAATTCGATAATGCTCGGTCGTGAGATTCCCAGCTGCGGGAACTTGTTTCTCACCCCGAGGTTCGTCGGCCTTGTCCCATCCCAGCCCGACATCAGTCGTGAACCCACTCAACGCACGATAGGTCAACGTGGTGAACCAGGTGAGGTGGCGAACCTGGTAGTCGACATCCTGGAGGCCCGCGTCGCGGAACCGACGTTCTTCCGTACGCCAGGCACGGAGCAGCCAGGCATCAAGCATCCAGCGTCGCGCAATCTGCCAGCTCGCGAAGCCACCTAGCTGTGTTGTCTGCTCGGTCAAATCGTACTCGTCGATGGGAACGTCGATCGACAGTCTCTCGCGCTCCGACTCGGCACGGATCGTAGCCGCCAACACCCCGAGGAAGAACGTGGAAGTCGGTTTCCATTCGACCAGCCCGCCTGCATAGGCAATGCGTTCATTCTGTCGGAAGCCGTTGCTCTCGTCGTGGTCTTCGAACGCCTTCAGCGTCGATGGGGTAACAAACGTCCCGTAGCCCTCGACCCGGAACCGGCGCCCGAGAGGCAAGTGCGCCGAGGTCCGCAATGCGATCGGCTGTGACCCGTAGACCAAGGTACTGTCGATTTGACTCTGGCTCGCCGCGTCGAGCGTGACGTAAGCGACGTTGCTGAACGCATCCATGACCGTCACCGACAGCATGGCGTTGGCACGCGCGATCTCGCCCCATCTCACACCCAACTCGACGTCCGTCCCGGGTTTGTTGGGGTCGAGGTGAAGGCTGGTGAAACCGGTCCATTGACTGGCGAACTTGTTGCGAACATCGATCCGGAGAGCGTTGCGGTTGGCCGTCGGGATGTCCTCTTTGTGGAACCGCACGCCGATGTCCCATGCCTGACTCAGCGGGACCGTAGTCTTGAATTCTCCTTCCGACAGCAGATCACGTCGATTTACGCTGCCACCGGTCCAGCGGACCCCGCTTTCGCGGCGGTACCAAGTGTAGTCCTCCCGCATCGTGAACGCTGCGGTCAATCGGTCGAAGAAGTACTTGTCGTCGATATAATCATCGAAGCGCTGCAAGACACCGCGCTCACTGAGGCGCCCGCCAACCGACCCGTGACGATCCAACAGCAGAAGCCACGATTGCTCCGCCCACTGCTGCAGCGTCGCATGTTCCAGCGTGTCGGTTTGGGCCGACAACGCCGGTGGGAACAGCCAGACACCTAGCAATAGCACTATGATCGAGATCTGGTACCGCACGGCGACAATCGAACATGGTGAGAACACGCACAACCCTCCACGCCACGTAAACCACAGATCGAAGCTCGCGTCTCACAGGAAACCTCGAATGCATGGTTCGAACCGGTGAGCGCGACGTGCCCCGTCAACAACACACGCCACACCACGACAGCGTCGCGATGTGGCGTGGCAGGCTACACACTGGACCAAGATAGTCTCTCATATGCAAAGGGCAAGCATCAGAGTGACCATCGCATCACCAGAATCCGGAGGCGATATTACCGAATGCATCGTCCCGTGACACCAAACCAAGTGCACGTAACGTGATCGCACGCTCCTGGCTCGCCCCAAAGGGGAAGCTTCATGTGCCACGGGTATGGCTGGTATTGGTAATCGCGACCGCGCTGATGCGGCTACCGGCGCTCACCCACCCGCGCCCGATCAACGATGAAGACTTCTACTCACTGATAGCCTTCGAGATGCTGGACGGCGGTCAGCCGTATGTGGACGCAGTAGACCGCAAGCCGCCCCTCATCTTCTGGACGTATGCCACCATCTTCGCGATGGGTGGTAAATACAACTGGTACCTGCTCCACGCCGTTGCCGTGGTCTGGTCGCTGTTGACCATGGCAGGCCTATTCGCATTGGTCCGCCGTCTCTTCAGCGCTCGGGCCGGCCTGATCGCCGCACTGCTCTACGGGATCTTCTTGCCGTTTGGGCACGGTTCCAACCTGGCACTCAACGGCGAAATGCTGATGAACCTCCCGCTAGTCCTCGGCATGACGCTCACATTGCGATCGTCCCGTCAAACGCTCCGCTGGGAGCTGTTGGCCGCCGGGGCCCTGTTCTGCGCTGCATTCTTGTACAAGCAACCCGCGGCCATCGCTCCGCTGGCTGCCGTCGCGTACCTGTGGCACCCGGCTTCCCGCGCTACATCCCGCCGGGGTTGGAGCGTGGCCATCATCCAAGCGGGAATGCTCACAATCGGGTTCTTCGGGACAATGGCGTTGGTTGCCGGATTGCTATATGCCCAGGGCATTCTGGACGAGGCGTACTTCTGGACCATCACACATCACGATCTGACGCATGGCCCCCTGGATCCATACTTCTGGAGGCGAGGTGCGACACAGACACTCTGGACGCTCCTGGCACTTGCGCCACTCGTCACGCTTGCAGCCCCGTCATTGCGCGAGGCAGTAGCCAAGAACGGCGCTCGGTTGTGGCGGGCGCATCGCGCCGCGTTGCTCTCTGTTGTGGTTCTGCTGCTAACCGC
>JBDGXD010000168.1:0-9234 GCA_039584755.1 Gemmatimonadota bacterium | reverse complement strand
AGGATGTTGCCGGCGGAGCCGCCGTGGTCCTCAACGCAGGTGCGGCACTCTATGTCTCGGGGATCGTTAATACAGTTGCAGCCGGTTTCGAGCTGGCCAAGGAGTCACTGGCAAGTGGGGCTGCTCGTTCTGTATTGGACCGGATGCGACACAGGAGCGACGTCAGTACTTCCGAATGACGCCCACGACCACTCCCTGTATCAGAATGTCGTCTTCGTGTGCCCGAATAGGGGTGACATTGTCGTTCGCCGGTTGCAGCCGAATCCAGCCGCCCGGCTCGCGGTAGAATCGCTTCACCGTGGCAGACGTGCCATCAATCAGCGCGATGACCATTTCACCGTTGTTTGCGGTCTCCCGGCCGTGCACCACCACGTAGTCCCCATCCTCGATGTGCTCATCGATCATCGACTCGCCGCGGACTCGCAGCACGTAGGAGGCACCGCGACGCGGTATCAGATCGTTTGGGACCGATATCGTCTCGGGGTTGCTCACAGCCTCGATCGGTACGCCGGCTGCGACTTGTCCCAGCAACGGCAGCTCCACTGCTCCGGCGTGGCCGGGCTGGGGCACGAGCTCGATGGCTCGACTCTCGTTGTGGGCTCGCCGGATGTACCCTTTGCGCTCGAGATTGGTCAGGTGCTCATGCACGGTGGCGAGAGAGCTGAAGCTGAAATGGCCCGCCATTTCCTCGAATGACGGGGCGTATCCATGCTGCTTGATATAGCTTTCGATGAAATCGAGTATCTGTTTCTGGCGGCGAGTGAGCGTCATAGTATGTTTCGTTGCCCGATTACCGAATAAAGTCCGAATTGAATATACCCGAACACACCCCGAAGTGCAACGTCCAGGGTTGACCTCCAAGCTCGAGCGAATCCTAGCCGATACGCGGGCTCGCTTGCCGGCACTGCGCCGGCGGGCGACAGAGCTTCAGTCAGCCGCAGCGGCTCGGGGGCCGATCCCTGAATGGGCCAGTGCTTTTTCTGGGCCAGACGTGACTGTGATCGGCGAAGTGAAACGACGTTCGCCCTCCGCCGGTGCCATAGCACCCGACCTGGATCCGGCGTCGCTCGCCAACGCGTACTCAGCGGGTGGTGCTCGAGCGATCTCGGTTCTCACCAACGAAACTTTCTTTGGAGGGTCGCTGGCAGACCTCGAGTCGGTGAGAGATGTAGTGGATTTGCCGCTGATCCGGAAGGACTTTGTCGTGGATCCGGTTCAGGTCTACGAGGCGCGGGCAGTGGGTGCCAGCGCGATCCTGCTCATCGTGCGAGCGCTCGAGCGTGAGCAACTCGCGGACCTCCACCGGCTGGCCTGTGAGATCGGACTCGCTACTTTGGTTGAAGTGCACACATTAGACGAGTTGGATGAAGCCCTGCGGATAGATGCGCCGTTTGTCGGTGTGAACAGCCGGGATCTGACGACGTTCCAGGTGAACCTGGAGAGTGTGGCCCAGGTAGTACAAGCGATACCTGATGGCACGAAGGCTATTGCGGAAAGCGGTATCGGGAGTCGTGCGGACGTCGAAAGTGTGGCGTTGTGGGGTGCTGACGGGGTGCTGGTTGGAACAGCTCTCGCTCGTTCTCCCGATCCCGCTGCCGCGGTGAAGCTACTAACGGGAGTTGAGCGACGTGGCAGGAGCTAGCACGCAGCAGATAGGCCGATTCGGGCCGTACGGCGGCCGCTATGTGCCTGAGACCCTGATCGCTGCTCTGGATGATCTGACCCTGGTCTACGACGAAGCGCTGGCGGACATCGAGTTCAAGCGGGAGCTCGAGAATCTGTACGCTTCATATGTTGGCCGGCCGACACCGGTCTCAGAAGCTCCCAGCATATCTGAGCGGGTGGGATGTCGAGTACTACTCAAGCGCGAAGATCTCAACCACACCGGCGCCCACAAGATCAACAACACGTTGGGACAGGTGCTGCTCGCCAGGCGCATGAGCAAGTCACGCATCATAGCCGAGACGGGCGCGGGCCAACACGGGGTCGCCACGGCGACGGCGTGTGCGAGGTTTGGGCTCGATTGCGTGGTGTACATGGGCGAAGAGGATATGGTACGCCAACGTCTCAACGTGTTCAGGATGGAGAGCATGGGCGCGAGAGTCGTGCCGGTTTCTTCGGGAACGAGGACCCTCAAGGATGCGACGAATGAAGCGTTGCGCGATTGGGTGACCAACGTGACCAACACCCACTACGTGATCGGATCGGTGGTGGGACCAGATCCGTTTCCACGCATAGTGCGTGATTTCCAGAGCGTGATCGGCCGGGAAGCGAAGCAGCAGGTAGTGCAGTTGACCGGCGGCTTACCGGCATCGGTGGTTGCGTGTGTGGGTGGTGGATCAAACGCCATCGGGATTTTCGTGGCGTTCCTGGAGGACCAGTCGGTCGAATTGGTTGGAGTGGAAGCCGCAGGGGAGGGGATTTCGACCGGCCGGCACGCCGCGTCGTTGTCCGCTGGCAGGCCTGGTGTACTGCATGGGAGCCTCAGCTACCTACTCCAGACAGAGGACGGTCAGGTGAAACCGGCGCACTCTGTCTCCGCCGGTCTTGACTATCCCGGCGTGGGTCCCGAACATGCCTATCTAAAGGATTCTGGTCGCGTTGCTTATCATTCGGTAACCGACGAGGAGGCGCTGGAGGCGTTCTTTGCCATGTGCCGGCTGGAGGGAATCCTGCCGGCGTTGGAAAGCGCTCACGCGATGGCCTGGCTCCTGAGTCAATCAGGCCGCTGGGGCCAGTCGGATGCAGTCTTACTCAACTTGAGTGGCCGTGGTGACAAAGACGTTGCCCATGTGGCTGAGATAGTACAGGCGCGGTGACCGACACGGGCACCCCGGAACAGCTGGTCGACAGCTCGGCCGTCGAGAATCTCGTTCGTGTTCTCGTCAAAGGCCTGCGTGCCATCCAGCTATACCTCCCCAACAATCCCATCTACCAGAAGGCAGTAGAGAACGTACGTGGCGGCTTTGGGCCGGTGTGGGAGGAGTACACCGAACTTGACATCTACGTCACGGAGTCAGCCTTGGTGTGGGAGGGGGTGGAGGTCTATTCCCAGGAAAGCAAGTCGGAGAGTGTGGCGTGGGTGCTGTTCAAGGATGGGGTGCGTACCCTCTCGTTCGAGCAGGGGGTGGAGGACGAGGAGATCGTGGCGCTGCTGGAGGTGATCAAACAAGCTCAGAGCCTGCCGAAAGACGCTCCGGATGATCTGCTGACTCTGCTGTGGGAGCAGGATTTCCAGCGGGTCAGGTATTCGGCCGTGGAACTCGGTGCTGAGGGGATCGCTCCGTTGCAGCCTTCTGATTCCGGTTGGGTGCGCGGTACGGCACCAGAGGCTGAGACGATCAAGAAGCAGATCGCCGAGGATACGCAGGATGCCGAGAGCCCTTCAGGAATCGTCAAGATCGACGAGTTTGACGGAACGCTCTATTTCCTGGACGAAGCGGAGCTCAAGTATCTGCAAGAAGAGATCGAGCGGGAATACTCGCAGGATCTGCGCACCAATGTGTTGTCGATGTTGTTCGACCTGACCGAACTCCAGACATACACAGCCGTGCGTGCGGAACTCATATCCATAACTGAGAACTTCATCCCCTATCTACTCGGTGTCGGAGATTTTCGGTCGGTGGCGTTCCTGCTGCGTGAGCTGCGGTCGATCCTCGAGCGCGCGCGCGAGCTGTTGCCCGAGCATAGGAAGGCGATCGAGCAACTCCCTGCCAGGTTGTCGCAATCGGATGTGCTGGGGCAGCTACTACAGTCGCTGGATGAGGCGGTTCTGAATCCGACCGAGGATGAGTTGAGTGAGTTGTTTGGGGAACTGCAGCCCGAGGCTCTGCAGAGCGTGCTGGAATGGTTACCGCGGCTTTCCAACGAGAGCGTTCGCGAGCCGTTGGAGCGTGCCGCTCTGCGACTGGCGTCAACGCACCCAGATCAGGTCACGGAAACGCTCGAGACCGCCGAGGACCCGGTGTTGCTGACGACTATGCGACTGATAGCACGTCTCAAGCTTACGCCTTTCGTACCAGTCTTGGGAACGTTGTTGGCAAGGGACGATGTCGAGATAAGGAAAGAGGCCGCCAATGGGTTGGCGGCGATTGGATCACCCGGCGCGATGCGTGAACTCGAAAAGGCCATTGATGACGGGGATCGAGACGTGCGTGTGGTAGCGGTCAGAGCTCTGTCGGAGCGTGGCCATCGAGCCGCCTTTGCAAAGGTCGAAGCGGTGGTCAACGGCAAGATGCTGAAGGGTGCAGAGCTGACCGAGAAGACGGCATTCTTCGAGGCATACGGGCTGCTGGCGGGCTCGGCCGGAGTGGCCACACTCAAGCCCATGCTCGAGACCAAGGGCTTGCTGCGCCGGCGCGAAGATCCGGAGACTCGCGCGTGCGCCGCCATGGCTCTGGGGAAGATAGGAGACGAGGAGGCTGCCGCTGCGCTGCGAGCGGCTGCGGCCGAGGAGAAAGACCCCCTCGTGAAGAACGCAATCAACCGAGCGTTGCGAGAGATCACCTGAGATGACCGAGTCCGACCAGCAAGACCAAGCACCGCGTGAGGTGTTGGCCGACGTCATGGAGGATGGAAACGAAGCCGCCTTCCGTGAGAGAGGTCGCGAGTTTCTCCTGGCGTTCTATGCGGCGTTGAGGAATTTGAGACTGTATCCGGTGGAGAACGTTCAGGTCCAACGGGCCCTGGATGAGGTGGAGAATTCGGCTGCCGTCTTACTGGAGATCGAGCCCGAGCTCGAGGTTCGCGTTGCCGGCGAGTTCATCTTTGTGAATTCTACCCGCCTGCGTCTGGCGCTCGACAACTACTCCACATTCAGCTACATACTGACCACGCTGCACGAGTGTGGCATCGGTGCGCTTCATGCGAGTGTGGAGGTCGAGCGCAGGGAGTGGCAGGTGTTCTTGGCGCTGCTGCTGTCGTCGGCCTCCGCCGAGGTCGAAGGCGACAGGTTTGCCGAGCTGGAGAAGAAACTGGCCGGTGGCGGAGTCACCCACATCGAGGTGGAGGCGCCCTGGGAGAGTACTACCTACGAGGATGCGGAAGCTCGGAAACGCGCAGCCAAGCGCACGTACGAGCAGTCCGTCGCGGTGACGCAGGAGGTGATCAACAGCGTTCGCATGGGCCGAACGGCAAGCGTCAAGAAAGTGAAACGGGCGGTCCAGAACATTGTCGATCAGGTACTCCAGAACGAAACCTCTATCGTTGGCCTCACAACGATCCGCGATTACGATCAGTACACTTTCAACCACTCAGTCAACGTCTGCATCTTCAGTGTCTCAATGGGCAAGCGCTTGGCTTTGTCGAAGTTGCAGTTGTACGATCTTGGCTTGGCGGCGCTGTTACACGACGTTGGCAAGAGTCGGGTGCCGCTCGATGTGCTGAACAAGGAGGCGGCGCTCACCGACGACGAGTGGCGCATCATCCAGGCACATCCGTGGCTTGGTGTACTCACGTTGTTCGGGTTGCGCGGATATGGTGAGATACCGTACCGCGGCATCATCGTGGCATACGAACACCACATGAAGACCGATCTCACCGGCTACCCCAGGACAATAAGGCAGCGGAATCTATCGGTGTTCTCCAAGGTCGTGGCGGTTGCCGACGGGTTCGACGCCGCCACATCGCGGCGAGTCTACCAGACAGTACCGGTCCAGGCCGACCAGGTGCTGCGGGAGATGTGGGAGAACCGGCGGCGCGGCTATGACTCGGTGTTGGTCAAATCGCTGATCAACCTGTTGGGCATCTATCCGGTGGGTACGTGTGTGGTACTCGATACCTACGAGCTCGCTATCGTTCATGGGGCGAACCCCGACACTACCCAGCTGAATAGGCCCGTCGTTCGTGTGATTTGTACCGCCGACGGGTCCAGGCTCGATCCCGGTCCGTTGGTGGACCTGGCCGAGGTTGATGCGAACGGAGCATTCAAGAAATCGATCATCAAGGTGACCGATCCGGGCAAGTATGGGATCAACCCATCGGACTACTTTGTCTGACCACCCAATCGATTCGCAGTGGCAGCGGTTAAGACAGCAAAGGCGTACCGCCCTGATACCGTATCTCACAGCTGGTTATCCCACTCGGGCTGCGAGCCTCGAAGCCCTACGTATGCTTCCCGAAGAGGGAGCCGATTTTGTCGAGGTGGGGCTGCCTTTCAGCGATCCCCTGGCCGACGGACCAGTAATCCAACAGTCCATCCAGGTAGCGCTCGAAGGCGGGATGACAGTAGCGGGCGCCCTATCTCTCATCAAGGAAGCTGATCTGAGTGTCCCCATTGTCGCGTTCGGGTACCTGAACCCGATTCTGTCGTATGGTCTCGAGCGGTTCATCGACGACGCAAGTGATGCCGGTGTCTCCGGTCTGTTGCTCACCGATCTACCTGCCGACGAGGACCAACACATCGAGCGGACTGTTCACGGCAGTCCATTGGCACTCATTCGTCTGATAGCGCCCACAACTGACGAGCGACGTCTGAAAACAACGGTGCAGGGAGCCGAGGGATTCGTATACCTCATTTCACGGTTGGGCGTGACCGGGCCCCAGACAACCATCGGGCCGGCGTTGGAGGAGACGGTGGCGCAAATCCGGAATGTGACACCGCTCCCGATTGCGATTGGCTTTGGCATTGCCACAGGTGAGCAGGCGGGAGAAGTTGCTGGGTTGGGTGACGGAGTGGTCGTCGGCAGTGCGTTGGTGAAGCGCCTGTCGCAGGGTATCGGGCCAGCCCGAGATCTCATGCAGGAACTCGCCGCAGGGTTGAGGCATGGAACAGGCAACTGAGACGCAGAACGGCAGGGTGACGGTAGCAGCACAAACCCTCGTGAGCGGATACTCGAAGTGGTTGAGGGGAACGGGTGCAGTGCTGTTACTGGCTGTGTTGGTGGTCGACCGGTCCTGGATGCAGACGGTGGGACCGATTTCCGTGTTGGTTGCTGCAACGGTAGGTCTCCGATCATACAACATAGCCCTGGGGAAATACGCGTACGTCAGTTTGGCACCGCTGGTGGCGTTGAGTGGTTCGGTGCTATTCGGTGCCTCTTCGACATTGCTTGCTCTGGTGATCGGGACGTACCTCACCGATTCGTTGCTGCATCGCAAACGGTACATAGCCGCCTGGACCAATGCGGCTCGCGAGGTCGTGAGCTTGGTCCCACCGTACGGTGCCTACATGGCAGTGATGCACCTCGCCGGTGCAAGGACGGCACTGTCGGTGGATGCGGCTCCGGGACTCGCAGTGTTCACCGTGACGTACTACCTGGTTTCTCGCTCGCTGTTCTACTACACGCTGCTCGCTCGCCAGAAACTCACTCAAGTCGAACGGCAGTTTGTGTTGCGGTATGAGGTGGTGGCCTACGGGTTCGTCGTGGCGGCGAGCGGGATGAGCGTGGTGACTGTTGCTCTACTGCCAATAAGGACTTGGCCCTTCGTGGCAGCTCTGGTCGCGTTCATTGCATACCTTCTGAAACGAATTCTCGAGGAAGCCATACAGGCTGAACAACTCACTAAGATCCACGCCATGGAAGAGGTGATCTCGGGCAACATGGCCCTGCCAGTGTCTTTGGGTCGTCTCGAGCGTCTGACACACAGGATACTCGATTGGCGTGATTTCAGGGTGTATGGTGTGGTCGATTCCGATTTCGAACTGCTGTACCGAGGGTCGCAGTCTCCTGCGGCTAGCAGCGATGTCCCCGTGGCGTTCGAGGAACTACGGGAACTGGCCTGGAACACGGAGGATGTAATCGTCGTTCGCGATGTGGATCGGGACCCGCGCACGATTCACCTGCCTCAGACGATACAAAGCGTGATCGTTCAACCGCTGTGGTTTGGTGATCAGCTGATCGGCACGTTGGAACTCGATCATCACAAGAGACGGCAGTATGGCAGGAGTCAAGAAGTGCTGGTGGCAGCATGTGCGCACCGCATCGCTACGGCGATACACATTGCACAACTGCGGCAGCCATTGGTCGACACGGTGGATAGGATAGGCGAACAGGTGAGTAGTCTCCGCAGTGCCGCCGAGGCTCTGGGTTCGACCGCCGCCGCCATGGCTGAATCCACCAAGGCAATCTCAGATACGCTGCTGAACCTCGACGTGGATGTCGTGGACGGGGTGTCGGCAACCACCGAGCTGAGCGAGGCGACTCGCCAGGTTGTCAGCGAAAGTGCGGAAGCAGCTGCATCCAGTGGTTCTGCCAGTGACACCGCCAAACAACACCGCCAGATCATCGCCGACGCCATCGAACGCCTGGTGGAGCTGAAGGCCTTCGTGGGTGAAAGCTCCGATAAGGTTGACGACTTGGGAGGTGCCAGTCGCAGTATAGTGAAGTTCCTGACCTCGATTCGCGAACTGGCGGATTTGACCAATCTCCTGGCACTCAATGCCGCCATTGAAGCGGCACGGGCGGGTGAGCACGGTCGCGGCTTCGCAGAAGTGGCTCGAGAGGTCAGAACGCTGGCTGAACAGAGCGGTCAAGCTGCCGGGGAAGCTGGGGACCTGGTGGAGGTGATGCAGGGACGTCTCGCGGAGGTCGTCGACCAGATGAAACGTGGTCAGAGTGCAGTGGGAGGAGTGGAGGAGATGAGCACCGCGGGCCTTGGCGCCTTGGACGCCATTGTCTCGTCGACCCTCGACGCGACACGGCACGCCCGGCAGATAGCGGAAACCGCAGAGAGCCAACAGTCTGTCTTTGCACAGTTGCGCAAGAAGATGACGGGGATTGCCGACGTTTCCTCCGAGAATCGTCGCAGTGCCGACGCCATGGCAGAGCGAGCAGGAGAGGTGAAGGCGGGTCTGGAAGAGATGCAGCAGGCGGCCCGTGAGTTGGAATCGATCGCCAGCATGCTGGCTGACGTCACTCGCAGGTTCACTTCGGACAGGGTTGACGAAGGAGTCGACTTTGACACGCCGACCGGGTGACTACTACCATTCGATCATGTCGCACCATGACCATATTGCGCTCAAGGGGATGCGGTTCCATACGCTGGTGGGACTGCTGCCACACGAAGAGTCGGTTCCCCAGCCGTTGGAACTCGATCTCACGGTATGGCTCTCTCTGCGTCAAGTAGGTGAGTCAGATTCGCCAAGGGCATTATTGGACTACCGCGATCTCTACTCCGTGGTCGAGCAGACTGTCGGAACCGGTCACATCAAACTGCTGGAAGCTCTCTGCGAAAAAGTCGCGTCAAAGATGCTCGAATTCGACGGCGTGCGTCGAGCGAGAGTAGCAGCGCGAA
>JBDGXD010000167.1:0-9293 GCA_039584755.1 Gemmatimonadota bacterium | reverse complement strand
CAGCCCAAGGTGTGGCTGGGAGCGAGCGATCCGCACGCCGGTCTGGCCGACGGACACAGCTTCTTGCCGGTTCCCCTCGAATGGTGCAAGCGACTGCGGGTCGGGAGCACGATCTCGCTGCGCGACGCGCGCCACAAGAGCTGTGAGCTCACCGCTACTGCGACGGAGCGCGATGGAGTTTGGGCCAGCTGCAATACATCGGCCTACGTCACCACCGGTACCACGTTGCAGGCACATGGCGACCAACTCGGACCCGACGAAAGCGAGACCGTGGTGGGGGATCTGGCCCCGCTTCCGCAGGCGATCGTGCTGAGCGAGGGAGACAAGTTGGTTCTGACCGGGGACAGCGAGCCGGGAGCACCGGCCGAGCTGGACACACAGGGTGTCGCGGTCAATCCGGCCTTTGTGTCGTGCACGCTGCCGGAAGTGCTGAGCCAGGTCACGGTGGGTGATCCGGTCTCATTTGACGACGGTCGCATCGAGGGCGTAGTCGAGGGCACGGCAAGCGATCGGCTCACGATACGCATAACCTACGCCCGTGGTGGTGCGGCCAAACTCAGGCCTGACAAGGGAATCAACCTGCCGCGGACTGCGCTCACGCTCAGCGGCTTGACCCAGAAGGACAGACAGGATCTGAAGTTCGTAGCTCAGCACGCCGACATCGTCAATCTCTCGTTCGTGAATCGACCGGAGGATGTCGACGACCTGGTATTCGAATTGGAATCGTTGGGCGCCGCAGAGATTGGCATCATTCTCAAGATCGAGACGCTGGCCGGATTCCACCGTCTGCCCGAGATCCTGCTGTGTGCCCTGCGGTGTCATCCCATAGGTGTAATGCTAGCGCGGGGCGATCTGGCGGTCGAGGCCGGTTGGAAGCGGCTGCCGCAGGTGCAACAGGAGATCATGCGCATTTGCCAGGCGGCACACGTTCCGTTGGTTTGGGCTACACAGGTGTTAGAGAGCCTGGCGAAGAAGGGACTGCCCTCGCGGGCCGAGATCACCGATCTGGTGATGGCCGAGCGGGCGGACTGTGTGATGCTCAACAAGGGACCGCACATCCTCAAGACCATTCGTTTTCTCGACGAGATAATGCGGTCCATGGAACCGTACCAAGAGGACAAGGCGCCAGCCCTTCCATCGCTGGACCTCACCGAAGACTGGACCAAGTTCAGCTACGCCTGGCCCGTACCAGCCGCCGGGAAAGCTGACAAGAAGGAGAAATAGGGGGTGCACGAAACTCGCCACGTTCTGTGCAATTGAGTGCGCCAGGACATGATGGATGCGGTCGGGCACCAGGCGTGCAGTCACGCGTTGTTGCGCGAGGCTCACAGTTGCGGTCCTCACTCCGCCTCCGTTCCCCGAAGCAGAACGCCTGGTCAGCGGGACCGGACGGAAACGAAGATGGCACGCCAGCGGAACCCCTGCGCCGAGTGAATGTATAACGGGCCAGACTAGCTTGGGACCACCTGAAGGACGAGAGTGTGAGACGCGACAGCTCAAACGAACGGCCACCCGGAAATCCAGGAAGCGATGCCAGATTGATTTCTCGCAGCTGGACCGATATGACACGGCGAGATTTTCTGAAGACCGGGGTGAGCGCACTGGCCGCGCCTACGCTGGTCGGATGCATTTCCGCGGCCGCCCCCACCGAAGGCGACTTGCCCTCGTCCCAACTGTCGGCGCGGCCGGGAACGCCAACCATACAGCCGACGCCAGGACTGAGTGAACTCGGTCTCGCAGCCGGTCGCGACGGTTTGCTTTGCGTGCCCGAGAACCACTCCTGGGACACGCCCGCTCCTCTCTTCATCGGGTTGCACGGTGCGGGCGGAACGGCCGCAAATTGGGCGCGCTATCCTGACCGGGCAGAAGCACGCGACATGGTCTTCTTTGCGATCGACTCACGTGGGACGACCTGGGATCTAACGCCGGGCGGTTTCGGGGCGGATGTCGAGTTCTTGGATCGAGCTCTGCAACACACATTCGAGCGCTGTCAGATCGACGCCGGCCACATTGCGCTGGGAGGATTGTCCGACGGCGCTTCGTACGCTCTCTCGCTTGGCGTTTCCAACGGCGACCTTTTCAGCCACCTGATCGCCTACTTGCCCGGTTACATCCTGCCGCTGGGTTCCGTGGTAGGCAAGCCCCGCGTCTTCATATCGCATGGGAACGCTGACAGCGTCCTACCTGTGACGGTCACCCGTTACGATCTCGTACCGAGTCTGAACAATGCCGATTACGACGTGACCTACGAGGAGTTCGACGGGGACCACGAGGTACCGGGCGAGATCTCAGAAATGGCGCTGGATTGGTTTTTGGGAGTGACTCCAGTTTCGTAGGTATGGTTTGGCGGTCCCCACCCCGCGCCACCACTGCTATAACGGTTGCCCGGATGGATCGTAGCCCGTTCTGAGGAGAGAGATCCAGTTTCTGCCAAGGAGCAGGATCGGCTGATCGACGAAATCCGTTCGGCACTCGGTGCTGTACCTCTCGTTCAGGAGACGTTCTACGTGGGTCACGCGACGTACGCCGAGCGCCGCTTGTTGCCGCTGCTCGCGGTGGCGAGGTTTGCAGGCTGGGTGGCAGGTTCAGTAGCACTGCTGCTACTTACAGCCTGTGCCTCCGACGCTCCTGCGGAATGGGGCGGCAGCATCGACACTCTTCCCACCGGCATCATTCACGTTTCCAATCCAGAACAAGGGCTCTGGGGTGATGAACTGCCGTGGCAGGTAGTGGAGCTGACCAAGATCGGTACCCAACTGGGCTCCGGACCTGGCGTGTTCGGCTACGTCTCCGATGTCGACGTGGACCGCCTCGGTCGGATCTACGTCTTAGATAGCCAGGCTCAGGAAGTCCGCGTATTCGGCATTACTGTTCGTACGTACGAACAATTGGGCGGATGGGCCGTGGCCCGGAGGAGTTCCACTTCGCCAGAGGTATGGCCTTCGATCCCGCAGGGAGGCTGTGGGTCGTGGATCAACACAATCTGCGCTACAGCCTGTTCGATACGAGCGGTGTGTTGCGGCGAGAATCCCGCCGGCCGGCCGGGTTTCCTGTTCGGTGTTACGCTCTAGTCCTGCGCCTCCAGATCCGTTTACCTACCGCCGATCGCGAGCTAGAGGAATTCCTGGACTGAGACAAGGAGGCTGCGAGGTCAACGGCGAACTCGGTAGCGGAATCGTATCTGTCATCCAGATCAACTGCGAGAGCCTTACGCATCGAGTCCACGATCTCAGGTGAAGTAGACGACGGCAGTTGCTCAAGTCGATGAACGGGATCGGCGAAACGCTGGGCCACGACCACCTGAGTCGTTGAGCCCTGGAAGAGTGGGGATCCCGCTAACATCTCGTATAACACGCAGGCGAGACTAAAGAGATCGCTTCTGCCGTCCAACTGCACCTCACCATTAGCCTGCTCCGGACTTACGTACTCTGGGCTGCCAGAGATCTCGTTGCCAGTTGAGCCACGATGTC
Organism: Gemmatimonadota bacterium; assembly: GCA_039584755.1. Taxonomy (GTDB): domain Bacteria; phylum Gemmatimonadota; class Gemmatimonadetes; order Gemmatimonadales; family GWC2-71-9. Next base: position 5,823 of record JBDGXD010000167.1, on the reverse strand, counting down.
GCCTCATCAAACGGGCCATTCCGAAATCAGTTAGAATAGCGCAGCCGTTGGGAAGAAGAATGTTCTCCGGCTTGATGTCGCAGTGGACCACCAGGCGCTGGTGTGCGTATTCGAGAGCCTGCAGTACGTCGAGCGCAATGCCTATGGCTTGCTCAGCAGGAAGAGCACCGCTCTCAACCAGCAGTCTTCTCAGTGATCCTTCGGTGACAAACGGCGTTATGCAGTAGTACACCCCCTCAAGACATCCGCCGTCTACCACTTGCATTATATGGGTATGCTGCAAGGATGCTGTTAGTCGGATCTCGCCCCAGAACCTGTCTGAGTCTATCCGGGACGCAACGTCAGGGTGCAAGACCTTGATGGCAACCTGACGACCTAGCTTTGCGTCTCGCGCCAGATATACCAGCCCCATCCCGCCATGACCGAGCAGCCGATCCACGATGTACCGGTCCTCCAGTTTCACCAGGAAACGCAACGCCTCGGCGGAGGCTGCTGCGTCTCGCTCCATCTGTTGTCTCAGCTCGGCTACGTGATTCTTCCGCATCGTTGCCCGATAAGCCTAGGTGCGTCTTCTCGGGTGGACAGCGCTGTCTATACCCGGTACTCCGACAAAGACCAGCGTAGGCGGGACAAGTGGCTTCTGGGTCAACCCAGTCACGCACCACCCGCAGATGTCACTACGGCAGACCTGCGGCCCCGGTTCCGGACACCTAGTGTGATGCCCCCACGTCGCCCAGGGTTGCACGGACGGAGGCTCAGGTCCGAAGTGACGTTCTGGCTGCCGGGCGCTGATGACGGCGGAGGATGACGACTGTCCTTTAGGACAAGTCGGCACGCCGCACCGTACGCCGGAAGGGAGGGGAGAGAAGGATGCACTCTGCACGTTGCACGTTTTGTTCTGCATTCCACATTCTACATTCTACATTTTGCATTCCACCCGCGTGACGGCGCGCACGTGTCACGCGTGAACGCCAACACCGCCACGGAAACACGGCCGCACTAGGTTTAGCATAGCGGTATTCTACCCTCATTTCTTGGCCGAGCAGAGCCGGCGGCGCGGTCCGCGCGTCACGGCAAGGCGCGCTGTCACTATCTGTGTCGGCCGACAGCGGATCGGAGGAAGTCATGGAGAGATCCATGGTTCGACGACTAGGCCTGCCACTGGCTGCCCTGGGTTTGCTGCTGGGTGGCAGCGCCTGCGAGAACATCCCCGGACCGGAAGCGTTGGACGACTCACAGTTCTCCACCGACATGAGCCTGGTGGAGCTGGGCAACACGCTCGATGTCGCGGCTGCGCGAGTAGAGATCACCCTCTATCGACAGGGCGTGGTCATCAAGGAACTCGAGATCAAGTCACCCGAGTCACTCAGCACCGACGAGCGCGTCGAAGGACGCGTCGTAGCCATCGAGCGGGGTGAAGACGGTGGGTATATCGAGCTGAACATCGAAGGTCTGCGAATCGCCTTCAACGATGATACGCGGTTCACCACTCGCGACGACGCAGCGCAGCTGGACCCGGCAACCGCTCTGGCACGCATACAGGCTGCGCTGGCCGATGGCGCCCACCCGGCTGTGGAGGCCAGACGCCCGGCGCCGAACGTGCCACAGGCGCCGGACGACGAGAGCTTCACCGCCCACGAGGTCAGGCTGTTGGGTGAGGGTGAGGGCCGGATCCTCGAGATGAACATCGACCGGGACAATCTGAGGCGTGCCGAAAACGGTTTCCCCGATGGGTGGCTGACTCTACTCGCACGCGAATTCGAGATCCGCATCCGCGAGGGCATCACACACCTGGAGCGCGAGCGGCCCGATCTCGAGAAGGTTCGTTTCGAAGGAGTCGTCGAGTCGGTGAATCTGGACCGTCAGTCGTTCGTCATCAAAGACGGTCCCGAGGTACGACTGATACCGGGTGAAACGGAGATCAGATTCGAGCAGGGTGACGAGCACCGACTCGGCTCACTCGAAGCAGTGAAGCGTGCACTAGATGCGGGCTTGACCGTGTACACCGCCGGTGTGGGAGTGGTTGAGAGCAGGGAGCCGCTCAAGCTGGTCGCAATAGCGGTGGTGTTCGAGGTCAAACCCCCGCCGCTGAGACAGTTCGAGGGATTGGTCGCCGAAGTCGATCTGGTGGACAGCACGGTCACGCTCGAGAATGGCCTGATCGTACGAATCACATCCGAGACGCACATCCGGTTCTTGGCGAATCAAGCGCACCTACTTGGAACGCTGGAAGCAGTGGCTAGAGCGCTCGATGCCGGACATCAGGTGCTAGCCGCCGGTGTCGGCGTGGCGGTCAACGATGATCCGCCGACCATAGAGGCGGTGAAGGTCGTGTTCCTGATACGGCCGCCCACGATGCAGGAGTTCCGCGGTGTTGTCGAGGCCGTGGATCTGATCGACAGCACTGTAACGCTGGCCGGCGGGACGCTGATCCAGATTACGTCCGACACGGAGATCTCGTTCGCCGAACTGGCGGCGGAGCATACCCTCGGCACGCTCGAAGCCGTAGCCGAGGCGCTCAAAGCCGCGCGACGCGTAGTGGCAGCCGGCGTGGGTGAGGTCGAGTCCGAAGATCCTCTGGTCATTGTTGCCAAGAAGATCCTGTTCGTTCTCCAGCCGCCCGATCACGTCGCGTTTCACGGCGTGGTGCAGTCGGTGAATCTGGATGCTCACACATTCACCTTGAAGAGTGGGCTCGTCGTGCGGGTGAATGACGAGACGGTTATCTGGTTCCAGGCTGCCGACGCTCACTCGTTGCGGACGCTCAAAGCGGTGGCCGAGGCACTCGAAGCGGAGCTCACTGTCGTAGCAGCCGGCGTTGGCAAGCCCGATATCGTCGCATCCAACGCGGACGCGGATCGACTGCTGGCAATCAGGGTCGCCTTCATGCTGGTTCCTCCCGGGATCCAGCATTTCGAGGGGATCGTCACCGGGGTCGACCTCGAAGGGCAGAGCTTCAAGCTCGACAGCGGTGCGACAGTACGCATCGTCGAGGGAACGATGATCGTACATGATAATTGCGCCGAGTCGCTCGAATCGGTGGAGGCGGTGGCCAAGCTGGTGCAAGCCGGTGAAAGAGTGAAAGCTGCAGGGCTGGGATTACTGGAGACCTCGGAACCGTTTGTGCTGATTGCGGTAACGGTGGCGTTCAGGCTGTAGGCCACAACCCCTTGCCGGACAACTGGAGGCAGGTGGAGGTTTCACCTGCCTCTCGCCGTTCTGCCCCGGTCAGTGTCTCATCGTCGGGTTGAGCCCGCCGGCGCAAGAGTTCCGAGATTGATTGACCCACGATGTAGCAGGTGACGCGAGAGGACCGTATGCTTTGACCGTCAACAGAATCGCGCCGACCGACCGAGCACCACTATCGGAGCCGCCCTGCGACGGCCTCGGCTACGGCACGCTGTACTTTACGCCGGAAAGAGGGGAAGGCACTCTACATTCTACATCTCACCGTCGCATGAAACTGTAAGCTGTCATTACGTCGATGATGTTGTCCGCCGTGAACGTCAGCTCCCATTCGCCTGTACGCTCGGCACCCGGATAAAACGAGCCGTTGTACACCACGACCTCGTCCTTCATGGTCAGCACCAACGTATAGGGCGAGCCCGGATCGTAGGGTTGGAATCGATTCAGGTTGGACAGCGCACTTTCCACTCCCGTCCGGATCTGTTGGCGTGTGACTTCGGGATGCAGATTGAGGGCTGCGGAGCCTATTCCTTCCTTGACGGCGACTGTCTCCAAAGTGCCGAATAACGCCTCGACCTGATTGCAGATGGCTCGGTCACCGGCCACGAACGCTACAGGCACTCCGAAATGACCCGCGATCAGCGCGTTGTAACCCGCTTCGGGAAGTGATACTCCGTTGATGGACACGTCGGTCACGTTGCCGGACGACGTGTGGTCCAGCAACGCGTCCGGGGTCCCCGCCTTGGCGTGATACCCGATGAAGATGACGGCGTCGAATGTCTCATCGATGCCTTCCATCATCGACAGCGGCCCACCAGACCAATCGCGCAGCAGTCTGGCCCGTTGGTTCAGCAGTTCCGGCAGGATGTTGCGCCCAGAGCCGTGGGAGTCGCGTACGACAATCTCGGTTGCGCCCGCGGCCAGGGCGCCCTCGACCGCAGCATTGGTCTCCAGGGTCATGATGCGCCTGAAGTAGTCGTAGTCCTTCCCGGATCGACTCACGTCCTCCCAGTTGACCACACCGGTGATGCCCTCCATGTCGACCGATATGAAGACCTTGATGCCCTGAGCTTGCGCCGAGGTCATTGTGCCCACCAACACCGCCAATACAAGGATCACACTCTTCTTCATGTCAACCTCCAGTGCGTTACATCGTCGTTGACCGTTACACCGTCCTAGACCGTCCTAACCGTCTCGCTTGATGGTTCTCGTGTGATCCCATGGCCAACCTAAGGTTTCTCCGCCACGGTGGCCAGATGAATGGTTGATTATGCTGCCCGGGGTCACGGCTGGCAGGCTCCCGATTATCTTTCTGCCAGCATATCGTTCTCTCCTTCTGTAAGGGACCAGGAAAGCAAGTGTCCAACGAGCACCCTGAGAAGTCTGAAAGCCCGGAACCAGATCGCTTTGCGTTTTCGGCGTTCATCGACGCGCTGCCTGATGCCATCGTTATCGTGGATCGTGCTGGACTAATCCGTGACCTAAACGTCCATGCTGTTCGATTATTCGGCTATGCACGGAGCGAGTTGCTGAATGAACCGGTTGAGGTGCTGCTGCCTGAGGGGCAGCGTGCAGGACACGTGGGGAGGCGCGACCGGTACAACCAGTCCCCTCATGTTCGTCCGATGGGAGCCAGAACGAATCTGTTTGCCCGTCGGAAGGACGGACACGAATTCCCCGTCGAGATCAGCCTGGGCCCCCACCAATCGGCGGATGGTCCGCTGGTGGTCAGCACCATTCGCGATCTGAGTGCACGGCAGCGCGTGTGGGACGAGCCGGAAGATAGTCACTGATTCCCGTTGCACGTCTCAGAGTTTGTCGAGTTGCGGTTTGCCTGCCGGCGTGCAGAGCTGCCATGCGCCGAGAAATCCACAGCACGCGTTCCAGAGCTTGTCAGAGGAAGAGGCCGAACCAGGCGGGCTGCCGGGCCAATCAGCTACTTTGCCGGTGAGTGGGCAGGCGTGACAGCAGCCGGTCTTGCCGGTCCCGGCTCGCGATCTGACGGATACGGCATCGCAAGCCAATCGACTTCCTCCTTGGCGGAGCACCGCCGCGCCTCAGCTTGGCGCACCGTTTGGGCAGCAACCTCTGGGACATTTCTTTCGCCGACCTGGTGGACGTGCTGACCGGCTTTGCACGGGGCTTCGAGCGTCCGACAGAGCCGATGCCACGAGTCCCGCCGGGAACGCGACTATGCCGAGTCCAAGCATCAACACGAAGAACGTGTCTACAGATCGGCAAATCCGCGGCACTCCTTGAGGTAGAACCCGATGATGTTCGGCCGTGAGAGTGTAGCCAGCCAGCGGGCCGGTCAGGATAGGCAAGACGATGGTCGAACCAGCGGCCGGCTTCAGCCGTCGTAATTCTCCCCCCTCACCACCACCCCACCACGATCGCGTAAGTTAGCTGGGGTCTTTCCGCTAAATCCTTTTGTCGTAAGCATTTAACCCAATTCTTGAAAGAAACTAGCGGTCTTTCCGTCTGTAGAGTAGGGGCATGCTGCTGCCGGTCGCCCTCGGCCTTGGTCCGCCGAGAACGGGCTTCCGGGCACGGACTCGTGGCTCCGGTCCGTGGACAACAGACGATTGTCCGTCGACAACAGATGATTGTCTGCCGACAACGGACGATTGTCCGCGG
>JBDGXD010000166.1:0-9309 GCA_039584755.1 Gemmatimonadota bacterium | reverse complement strand
TCCCTCTGTATCCATTGCGGCAGAGGGATTCAGCTGTACCGCGACCAGGCGCGAACCTAGATTCGCCTGGCCGTAGTCTTCTGCTGGTCGTTGTGGCATGATCATCGCCTGCCCCTCCTCGAAACCCGCAGCATTGCTCGTCACGAAAAGCGGAGTCACAGTGCCAGGACGTGCCCCCGTTGTGTCCACCTGGCTGGTCCAAGGCAAGAATACCGTCTCGAGTTCCTGGTTAACTGTGGACAGCCGAGTGCTGATGGCACGGAGCCAGAACGGGTAGTTGACGAAGGTCCTCATGCCTTGAATCCGCGTAGGGACCGAAGCCTGCTCGTTGGACGCCAGGTCGTATACCATGTCACCCCTGATTGACAATCCGTAGGGCTCCAGCACCTGATTCCACACGACCGGGACCGTACGAGCAAGCGGTTGTTGTCCCTGTGGCATCATTTGCATTCCACTGGCCATCACCAGTGCACTGCCGCCCAGTTCGAGATATCTCCTGACCTTCTGCATCATGGAATCCGCGAGCATGAAGGGTGACCCAACCAGAAGCAATGCCGTGATCGAATCCGGCGCCAGGGAGTCCGATTCCAAGTTGACAGTCCGCACCTGATAACTCTCGTTCAAGGCCTGACTCAGAACGGTCAATCCACCACCACCGGAAGCTTGGCCTGCCGCTGGATCTTCCAAGATGCCGATGGTGGGTTGTGATTCCCTGGTGAGATCTCGGATAAACGAAACGATACGGTACTCCAGGTCCTCCGAGCGCTGTACTAGCGGAATTGTCTTTGTCTCACCTGCATACTGCACAGCTATCCCAAGGTATCCTTCTCTCACATTGTACTCTGACTGTCCCACCACGTTGAATTGTACCGGCGGAATTCCAAGGGTCTGCGCTTCGGAGAGAGCCTCCGAATCGGATGCCGGGTCGCTCTCCGTCAACCGGATTCTACCGTTACCTGCAGCACGCAGATCGTCGAGCAGATCCTTGATGTCTCGTTTTCGCAACTCGAACTGCGGTTCCATCTCACGCGAGGCAAAGAACTTGACCAGCACAATGTCGTCGAGGCTCCCCAACATCTGTTTCGTTGCAGTCGACAGACTGTATACCTTGCCTGGCGTGAGATCTAGACGCCCACCGATGTGCCGACCAAACAGATTCACCACAACCAGCGTTGCGATCAACAGAGTCGTTCCCAGGCGCAGGCGTTTGACCGTATCACCGCTCGGCGAGAGTTTGCGGCCCATCTGTGCCATGTAGGCCAGAACCAGAAACGCGGCCGTTACCGTGAGGAAGTAGACGGCATCACGCAGGTCGATCACTCCGCGGGTGATGTTGTCGAAGTGCGTAATGACGCCCAGGTTGGCCGCAAAGGCAGTCAATACGGGCGGCAGACTTCCGAGCACGATGCTGGTACCCAAGAAGATGAGCAGGAACGTCACAGCCGCTGCGACGATGAACGCTGTCACCTGATTCTTCGACAGGCTCGAGGCCCACAACCCCACGGCCGTGAACGCGGCAGCTAGGAGACCGGCGCCTACGTACTGCGCGAAGATCACCCCAAGCTGAAGGTCCGAACCCAGACTCAATCCCAGCGGAATTAGCAGTGTCAGCGCCAACGCCGCCCAGATGAACAGTAGTTGACCCATGTACTTGCCGAGCAGCAATTCCACCTCAGTGATCGGTTGTGCCAGTACCACCTCCAGCACACCGGACCGCTGATCTTCAGCCAATGCCCGCATGGTCACTGCCGGGATGAACACCAGAAACATCCATGGCAACAGATCCAGAAGCGGCCGCAGCGAGGCCACCGACTGGATGTAGGCAGTCTTGAAGAAGAGGTAGTTGTTGAGCCCGACGAAGACGAAGAGTAAGATGTATCCTATCGGATGATCGAAAAGCGACCGCAGTTCTCGCTGCGCAATCTTCCAGACCGCTTTCATTCGGACTCCGTCGTGGTTGTGAGTTCCTGGAAAAGATCTTCGAGACTCCGTGTCTCCTGATGCAATTCGAACAACGTCCATCCCCTCGTTTTTGCCAGATCGAAGATCACCGGTCGGATGTCGTGAGCTGAGTCGGCGGTGAGCGTCACTGAAACTCGTCCGCTGGATTCCCGGTGTGATTGGTTCACCCGATTTACACCTGCCACCTTTCCGATCTCATCCGCCACTCCCTCACCTGTCGCCTCGACTGTGATCTGCACGGCTCCGCTGGCCTGAGCGATGAGCTGCTCAGTCGGTCCGTCGGCTGCAATCTTGCCTTCGTGAATGACCAAGAGCCTAGAGCAAGTGTGCAGCACCTCTGGGAGCACGTGGGTTGACAGCACAACCGTGTGGTCCTTGCCAAGGTTCTCTATCAGTCTACGAATCTCAACTCGCTGGTTCGGATCGAGGCCTTCTGTAGGCTCGTCCAGCACCAACAAGTCAGGCTTATGCAAGATCGCTTGCGCCAATCCCACCCGCTGACGGAAACCCTTCGAGAGTTCACCAATCGGTCGGTAAAAGACCCCTGCAATCCCGGTGGCGGCAACAGAGTCATCAATAGCACCTGCGCGCTCCATCCCGGTGAGTTCTCTCAGGTCCGCGATGAAGTCCAAGTATTCCGAAACAAACATGTCTTCGTACAGCGGGTTGTTCTCCGGCAGGTAGCCAATGCGCCGCTTCGCGTCGCGGGACACTTCCATCAGCGGCTCCCCATCCAGCCGTATCTCACCACTGTCGGGTTCGAAGAACTGATTGATGATCCGCATGGTCGTGGACTTGCCCGCCCCGTTGGGCCCGAGGAAGCCGACTACCTGACCACGATCCACCGAAAATGAGATGCCGTCTACGGCGGTGACGGTACCGAACCGCTTTGCAACGTTCTCGAGAGTTAGAAGCGACATATACGCTGATCCGTTATTCCGAGGTGGTGGTTCAATTGCTGGGGGGAAATTCTAATGACCCTACGGCCACCTATTCAAGCCCTCACAAGGCGGCCGCACCAGAAGACCGTAGCGTCCAGCCACTTGCGGCCGGCACGAGGATGATAGTCCGACCGCCGCTGAGCCGTCGAGCAGCAGTAGAAGAGGCTCTTGCATCTTTCGCATAGTGTTTTACTTTGTAGTGTAAAGTTCTTTGCTTGCAGGTAATCCGGGAGACAACCGTGTCGATCCAAACGCAGCGGGATCAACAGGAAGCAAAGGAGGCGCTGGCCTTCATTCGGCGCACTATGGAGTCGGCCTCCACGTTTTCGGCCGTATCGGGCTGGGGACTGGTCGCCAGTGGCATTGTCGGTTTGGTGGCGGCTTGGATGGCATGGACGAGGGGAAGCAACACCGACCTACAAATCTGGATACCGGCAGCCGCAATTTCAGTGGTCATCGCGACGGGCGCCAACGCCGTCAAGGCGCGTGGCTCTGAAACGCCACTCTGGTCTGGTGTGATGCAGCGCATCGTGTGGGTCATGGCGCCGCCCCTCATCGCTGGTGCGCTGCTGACGTTCGCACTGAACAGCCATGGATCCTCACAGTTGCTGCCTGGCATGTGGCTTGCCCTATACGGCGCCGGAGTCACCGCCGGCGGTACTCTTTCCGTGCGAGCCATTCGCTGGATGGGGATGGCGTTTCTGGTACTTGGAGCCGTAGCCCTCATCAGAATCGACCTCGGGCTGGTGATGTTGGCCGTCGGATTCGGCGGACTGCATGTGGCGGTCGGCCTGGATATCGTGTGGAGACATGGTGGGTAGTACGGACGCTGACGAGCTGGACCGCCTGATTCACGAGCGAATGCGGCTAGGCATTGTCTCAGCTCTCGCCGCAGAGGAAAACCTGAGCTTCGCGGATCTCAAGGCCATCCTCAAAACGACCGACGGCAACCTGAGCGTTCATGCGAGAAAGCTCGAGAACGCCGGATACATAAGGGTCGACAAGGGCTTCGAGAATCGAAAGCCCAGGACTGAATACAGCCTCACGCCTCTCGGTCGGCGTGCCCTGGAGATCTACATCGATCGGATGGATGTGCTGCTAAACGATGCACGAGAAGCACTGGAGAAGACATGAGTGGAATGCACGTTGGCATCATCATGGATGGAAACGGTCGTTGGGCTAAGGCACGCGGCAAACCTCGATGGCGCGGTCATTTCGCCGGTGTGGACAGCGTGCGCGATGTGGTTCGCAGCGCCCCCAACTTGGACGTATCTACCCTGACGCTCTACGCGTTTTCCAGCGACAACTGGAAACGGCCACCTGCAGAGGTGGGCCGCCTGTTCTGGTTGCTGCGCGAGTACTGCCGTCGTGAGAGTGCGGAGCTGCTGGAGAATGGAGTGAAAGTCACCGCGACCGGCCGCCGTGACCGGATTCCCAGCAGCGCCCTGACGACCCTGACCGAATTGGAAAACGCAACCAAGCATGGCACAACGCTGCACCTCAGACTGGCAATCGACTACAGCTCACGCTGGATGATCTCCCAAGCCGCCGCCGTGTTGGCACAGAGCGTCCAGCGCGGAGTCCTGACTCCTGAGGAGATCTGCCCAGACCGCATAGACAAGCTCATCCACCGAGGAGTGCCCGAACTCGATCTCATGATTCGGACGGCTGGTGAGCAACGCTTGTCAGACTTCATGCTGTGGGAAGCAGCCTATGCCGAGCTGTACTACACAAACGCGCTGTGGCCGGATTTCCGCGGTCGTGACCTTGCTGCGGCCTTGGCCGAGTTCGGCAGACGCAAGAGAAGCTTCGGCGGACTATTGAAGATCGAGCCCAGGATCAGGGCGGGATAGGCTGGGAAACCGGGCGGCGCGACGACCGCTGCCCGGCATCCCACTAGCTTATCCGGCTCCCCGCCATCCTAGTCCAATCCCCTCCAGTCAATATCCAGTGCTTCGATCTCTGGTATCAGATCCAGGCCAACTGCGGCCAGTACGCGACGAAGTTCCATGACATCTTAAGAGAACACGCGGTTGAAGTCGGCCAAGGCGTCCGCCATCCCTCCCACTCATCCCGGCGGGGCCTATGCTGCGTGCCTTCATCGCCGGGCCTGGCACGCCCATTGCTATCCTCCGCTACGTGAAAGTCGACCTCCATCTTCATACGAGCTACTCGATCGACGGGTGGGCCAGTCCAGAAGACACCGTTCAGCGGGCCATTCGCAACGGGTTGGACAAGATCGCCATTACCGATCACGAGACAATCGAGGGCGCCCGGGCAGCCAGACGCAGCTACCCGGATCGTGTGATAGTCGGCGAGGAGATCAACTGTCGCTGTGGTACGCACCTGATCGGTCTGTTCCTGGCCGAGCATGTGCCCTCCGGCCTGTCGATCGAGTCCACGGCCGAGCGAATTCGGCAGCAAGCGGGAGTGGTCTACGCCCCACATCCGTTTGCCTACATCACTCGCTCAACGGCGCGCGCGATTCGGGTCCTGGCAGCATGCGACGTAGCCGAGGTCTTCAACTCTCGGGCGTTCCTACCGCACTGGAACAACAAGGCCATGGCTCTTGCCGAACAGCGGAACCTTCCAATCGCCGCCAGCTCCGATGGACACTTCCCCTGGGAGCTCGGTCGCGCATACACGGAATTGCCTGGGTTTCACACGGTGGACGAGTTCAGATCGTCGCTGGGGCACGCTCGTCCAGTGGGGCTCCGCACCGGATCCCCCTGGTTGCATGTCATGTCCATGCTGATCGCCAAGACTAGATGGCTTGCTGGCAGTCGACGCCGGACTCCGTCGTCGCACCGGGAGAGTGAGGCTGCTGTGCTCGCTAGTCTACCAGACGTTCAGTTGAGGGATAGCCAACCGGCACGGCCGCTCGGCGATTGGACGTAGAGGAAACCTCCGTAAGTACCCAGCACCGGCACCTCAGCCCCTGCCGTCAAGCTTTCAACCGGATCAGCAGTGAACACTGGTTGGGAACGCAGTACTCCTCCGTCAGCAACCAGCTCGCTGCGGATCGGTTGATCAGCCGGTTCGGTCAGCCGGGCAGCGACAAAACCAGAGGTACCATCAGGTAGGTCCACACGCAGCCAGTCACCCGCTCCCGCCAGGATACGTACCGGTGTATGAAGTGGCAGTTCGGCTAGTACCCGCGACTTGGCTGAGGGCTGCTCCCTCATCCTGGCGAGATTCCTCGAGACGCGCGCCAGCCCACCGATCAAGGCGTCGTCTCCCACAAACGGGGCCGGAGATGACGGTGGTTGGTGTAGCGACGGATACGGATCAGATGGGCCACGCCAGTACACCCCGAAATGCAAGTGTGGGGGAGTGGTGCGAGCGTTACCAGAGTTCCCTACGAATCCCACGGTGTCGCCTACCTCAACGAGATCGCCACGATTCACTGTCTGGCTATCGAGGTGTGCGTAATAGAGTGAGCGGCCCAGTTCGTCACGCAGCCATACCACTCTACCACCGAGATTATTCCAACGCGTGCTTCTCACCGTCCCTTTTGCTGCCGCTATGACCGGAGTGCCGCGAGGCGCAAAGATATCGACTCCGTGGTGATCGCGGGTTCCACCTGACCTCGGATCACCGAACCAGCTCCTGATGGCAGTGGTATCGTGGCCGCTCACGGGAAACGCCAAGGAAGCACCGACCAGGATAGTGATTTCGTAGCTTCCGCCTCTGAGTAGTTCCGGTTGGATCCTTACGATGTAGTCACCGTCCCGCCGTGCGACGTAATCCAGCTCCCGTTCGAGGCTGTCTGCACTCGTCAACAGAATCGGAGATCCGTCCGAGCCTTCCGGGATGACGAACATGTCGAGGAACACCTGAAACGCGCCCTCCCGCTCGGCTTCGAACTTCACGGTGATGCGCTGTCCTCTTCTCAGATTCAACTGATATCCCACGGCGTGTGCCTCTCGCGAATCTAGATAGCTGACCTCGCGGTAGGGAGACGCCACGGCTACGGGGCTCGAGACAGCCTGCACGGCCTGTAAGAGCCAATCTTGTCCTAGCGCCGTCTGGTCCAGACCCACCTCCCTCAGGCTTTGCTCATACTGCTCGTGCGGCGTGTACCCCACAAACAGACCCCGCAGCGATTCCTCGCCACACCCCAAGCCTGAGAGGCCGAGTGCCGCCACTGCGGCAACACGCAATAGAAGGCCATCACCGAGCTGTTTCATACTTGAACGCACTTTCCTCAGTTGATGTATGTTCCCATCCTCAGCCAATTGTGCGCCGGCCGCTTGCTGCAGAACGCAACAGTATGGGGGGCCGGTTCCATACCCGTACAGCGGAGCAACCTCCATGCCGACACACCTGACAGGCCCGTCACGCATCGCGGCGGCCGGAACCAAGCCCAAGATCATTGCAGAATTCGTTGGGAGAGTCAACTCAGACACCGAGGCTGTGAGCATAGCTCTCATGAAGAGCCCACAGGGCTGGACGGAGCCCGGCCAGACCCCCGACTTTGACGAGTTCACCCTGGTCCAACGGGGCACACTACGGGTGGAATACAGTGGCGGTTCCATCGACATCGCGGAGGGTCAGGCGATCATAGCCCACCGTGGTGAGTGGGTGCGATACAGCACACCCCATCCCGGAGGAGCCGAGTATCTGGCGGTCTGCCTACCTGCGTTCTCGCCGGATCTGGTTCACAGGGACGCCTGAGCCAGGGGCAGCCCGGTCAATGCACTGGAGTCCGCCGACCGGACACGGGCCCTTCAACCTGGCCAGATCCCATTCCCGGGATTCAAATGTCCGAATACGGTCGATGAGGCTCGATGCAGGACCAGACCAGTGGACCTCCCAGCTAGCCATGCATCACTGCCAGTCATCTTTCTCGGGATACAGTGAGACCCTCACATATCTGTCGTGTGGCAGGTAGTTGACCACCGCCTGCCGTATCATCTCCACTGTAAGCCCATCTATCGTGCTTTCCTCCGTGAGGACGACCCTTGGATCGACGCCGAGCCGTTCGGCGGTCAGAAGTTGCCACAGCCAATAGTTGTTCTGTTTGCGATTGGTCTCGAGGGTACGTCGCTGGCTCTCACGCACCTTTGCGAGGTCTGATTCCTGCGGGCCCTCGGTCTTCAGGTAACTGATCTCCTCGAAGACCTCCCCGACCAATTCTTCGAGGCGATGAGGGTCCGCTCCGAAGCTGATCTGGACAGTATAGGTCTCTACGGGGTCGCGCTGCGGCCTCGCGGCAACCGCTACACTGTATGTGCCACCAAGATCCTCCCGCAGCCTCTCACGCAACCTGATCTGCAACACGTCGGCGAGCGAACTCAGCAAATGGGAGTTTTCGCGGTTGTAGTCAAACCCGCCCGTGAACACGATGTGGGCCTTGCTCTTTGGCTCGATGCCGCGCCGCACTTCTCTGACGACGATCCCCTCGGGGGGTCTGATGCCCACATCACGCCAGCTCTCCAGACGACCGGTTGTCGGCAACGATGCCAGATAGGTCTCCACTAGCGGTCGCATCTGTTCGACCTCGAAATTGCCTACAAAGACAAACGTGAAGTCGCCTGCTTCCGCGAAGCGATCCTGGTAGAACTCAAAGGCCTTGTCGAGATCCATCTCCTGGTACACGTTGGCCGTTGGCGGGCGAGTCCGGTAATGATGCTGCGTCAGTGTGACGGTCAGTGTGTCCTGAAAGGCTTCAGCAGGACTAGCACTACGGTTCGCCAGGATTGCTTCGATCTGCTTCCTGAAAGCCAGATAGGCAATGCTATCGCGACGTGGCTCGGTAAACGTGAGATAGATCAGCTCGAATAGCGTCCCAATATCCTCTGGAGAAGCACTGCCTCCCAGCCCCTCGTAGAGCGGGCCTATGCTCGCCCCAACGCCAACAGCTTTGCCGGCCATCTTCTTCTGTAATTCGACCATACTAAAGCCATTCAGGCCCCCGGATCCCACCACGTCGGCCGCCGTAGACGCGGCAATGTAGTCCTCGTCTGGGGCCAAGGAGGTCCCACCAGGGCTCGACGCTCGAAACAGGATCTCATCGTCTTTGTAGTCAGTTGGCTTCAGAATCACTCGGGCGCCATTTGACAGCTGCCACGTTGCAACACCAAGAAGCTCGTCACGCTTCTCAACCTCAATCGAGCCTGGCACCGGCGGCGTCGTTACCAGTGGGGCGTCGTCAACGGCGTCTACGTATGGCTCAATCGCACTATTCTTGATTCTCTCAAACGCTGCCAGCAGAGCCGACTCCTCCGGTACCTCGATCCCTTCTTTCTCGGGTGCACTGACGGTGATCACACGATTCCTGTCAGCCAGCCACTCACGTGCTAGACGGTTGACTTCCGGCAGTTCTATCTCTGGAAGGAACTGCTGGTAGTATTGATACTCTGCGGCAACACCCGGAATCGGATCGCCATTGAGAAACGCGTTC
>JBDGXD010000165.1:0-9334 GCA_039584755.1 Gemmatimonadota bacterium | reverse complement strand
CCTCACCCCAAGGCTTTCAAACAGCTTGCCGATTACAGCCCGATCGGCTTCGTCATGCTCTATCAGGAGAATCCTGGCCGGCCCCAATGTAGTCCCGTCGTACTGGTGCACCACGGCAGGGATGGTATTGGGGGCGGCCGAGCTGATCCTGTGCAGCAAGCCCGCCGAGATCTGCGTAGCCCTCCCGATCTCGACCTTGATCTGCTCGAGTCTGTTCCGCTGCTCCCCGGTCAGGTTGGGCGCGTGCATGGCGGAATTGGCAACAATGACGTTCAGCCTGTTGTGCAGGGCGTTGACCGCTTCAATGAGATCTCCCTTGAGAAACTGCACCCACGCTGCCATGAACTCACGTGGCGCTTCCTCACCCTCGACCAGGGAACGTGGGGTCGCCTCATCGTCTGGCGGTGTATCGTCCTGGGAAAGCTCACTACTCGCCCCTTTGTCCCGCGCAGATCGCGACAGCAGTACGAGCGCCAGGGCCGCAACCCCAACGCAGCCGAGCAGGAGTAAGTCAGCTGCTTCCGTGGCCCGCTCCCTCTTCTAGGATCCGGTGAACACTATTCTGTAGATTCGGCCACCACTGTCATCACTCACGTACAACGAGCCGTCCGGACCCTGAGCGACTCCAACGGGTCTATGCGCCGCTTCGCGTGGGGTCTTTGTCGCACCGGCAAAACCGTCGGCAAACACCTCCCAACTGCCAGAGACCGTTTCACCCTGGAAGGGAACGAAGACTACGTTGTACCCGCCTTGTGGCCCCGGTGCACGATTCCACGACCCGTGGAACGCAACGAAAGCTCCGTCACGATAGCGCGATGGAAACTGCTCTCCAGTGTAGAACTCTATGCCGTTGGGCGCCCAATGCGCTGGGAAACCGATAAGTGGTTCCTTGACCGCACTGCAGCGTCCGGTTGTTATCCCGTCACCGCCGTACTCCGGGGCAAGCACCAGATGCCCTAGCTCGGGATCATGATAGCAGTAAGGCCACCCGAAATCGTCTCCACTCTCAATGGCGACTAGTTTCTCCGACGGTTTCTCGGCACTTTGTACGTCGTCGTAGTACTGCGGCCAGTTAGCCACGAGTTGATCACGACCATGCACGGCACCGTACAGTCTACCACTGAGTGGATGGGCTGTCAGTGCCACTGTGTTGCGTAGTCCCGTGGCATAGCGGCTGCCGTCAGATTGAGTTTGGCCTACTCTGTCGGTGTCGAATCGCCAGATACCGGCCCGGGTATCGAGTTCTTCGCACGGATCCTTTCCCGGACTGGCAGAGGTGCGATCCTGTGCCTGACATGAGTTGGATGGAGAACCGATGTTGACGTACAGCTCATCGGCCCGACCGAAGGCGATGCTCTTAGCCTGGTGGCTACGGGTCGCGGGCAGGTCGGATACGATCGTGTCAGCTGGGCCACTCGGCTCAAGCGACCCATGAGTCCAGGGATATCGCACAACGGCGTCGTGTGTCGAGTAGTACAGGAAGTCACCGCGGAACTCCACATCGTCACCTGTGCCACTCCCGAAGTGGGCACGGATATCCGCAGCTCCATCCCCATCCGAATCTCTCAGCGCCACCACGCCACCTGCCGCGGAGTCGCTGCGCGACGGTCCCGTCGCAACGAAGACGTCACCGTTGGGGGCGACGGTCAGATGGCGAGCCCTGGGTACGTCATCCGCAACAACGAGAGCACAGAAGCCTTCCGGGAGCGTGAGTCCCGCGTTGTCCGTAGCGCATTTCACGGAGCCCTGTTCCCCACCCGGGGAGAAGACCATCAAAACGGCGCCCAATAAAACAACGCTGGGTACAACCGTGATCCGCCTCAGCTTCATAGATACACCTCGTTGGTCTCCATAGGCATTCAGGATGCGGGTAGGTCCCGCATCCGCTCTGGGAAGTTGGTGATGATGCCCCTCACCCCAATCGTACGCAAGCGCTCGGCCTCTGATCGATCGTCTATTGTCCACACATGAACCGGTTTTCCCCTCCGAGCGGCACATCTGGCGAACGATTCGTCCACAACGGTCACTTTACCATACTGCACTGGAACCGTGAAGGCACTGTAGCCAGGTCCGCGAGGTGCCCAGCCAGCCCGTGAGCCCAACCAGAACACCGCGGTCTCCCGCCGGGAGGCCGCGCAGCAGATAGCCGTACCCCCAAACGGCTTGAGCGCCTCTTTGTCAAAGGACCCCACGAGCACGCGGTCTTCGGCTCCATGGCGGTGCAGCACGTCAGCCACCGGTTGAGCCGCTACCGCCTCCTTCAACTCGACAATCAACGGAACCGTGTCCAGCACGACCAGCACTTCCTCCAGACGTGGAATACGCTGCTCGGCACCGGCGTCGAATCGCTCCAGTTCATCAGCTGTGAACTGCCCCACGGGACCCGAACCGTCCGTCGTCCGGTCCAGGTCGCGGTCGTGGATGACAACCGGGACCCCATCGGCGCTCAGTCGCACATCGAGTTCTACGGCGTCTGCCCCCTGTTCCAGCCCCTGCTCAAACGCCAGTAGCGTGTTCTCCGGATAATCTCCCGACGCACCTCGATGGGCGACCAACGGTGCACAGTCAGAATCAACCAGGATCACTTGGCGAAGCCTCTATCACGCACTGGTATCACAATGCTCATCAAAAGCCCCACGAAGATCAGCGGCTATGTCCTCAGCCGTTCTACCTTCGATGTCTTGGCGCTCCAGCATGAACACCAGGTTTCCATCCTTGAACAATCCCATTTGAGGGGACGACGGCTGATACCCCGCAAAACGGCTGCGGGCCCGCTCGACGGCTTCCAACTCCATGCCAGCAAACACAGTGGCCAGCCTATCTGGACGCCCTCCCTGTTCCAACGCGAGTCTGACTGCTGGCCGGGCAGAACCAGCAGCACAACCGCAGACGGAATTGACAACCAGGAGCATGGTGCCGTCAGCATCGGAAAACGCGGCATCCACATCCTGCGGAGAGAGTAGTTCCTCGAACCCGATCTGCGTCAATTCCTCACGCATCGGCTGAACCTTGACCGGATCGTAGCCGTGAATCTTCATGTACATCTCCTCCTCTGGCCAGTTGCTCACTTCGTGGTCCCCTACTGCGTTTGTCGCCTCCAAGGGCAGAGAGGACTCAGCGACAGGAACCCCACGGTTAGCGTCACCTGCCCCGTCACCTCGTCTCCCCATCCAGCCCGTCGGTGAAGTATGGGCGCGTCCGTTCACGGAAGCAACGGAGGGCAACTTGACAGCTGCAGCAGAGCTAGCAACATTGCCAAGTCACTGCGTTGTGCTGCTCTCCAGGGAGAAGACCATGACCTACATAATCGCCGAGCCTTGCGTCGGCACAATGGATAGAGGATGTGTGGATGTGTGCCCCGTCGACTGCATTTACGAAGGCGAGGACCAGCTATATATCCATCCGGAAGAGTGTATCGACTGCGGCGCCTGCGAACCGGAGTGCCCGGTGAGTGCCATCTTCCCGGAAGAGGACGTGCCCGATGAGTGGCAATCGTTCATTCCGAAGAACTACGAGTATTTCGAGGGAGGTGTGGAGCGCCAGGTTGCCCACGGCCGGGACTGATAGCCCCAAGCCCGCGATTGCTGCTTTGGGCCCCGCACAAGCCGGGGCCCTTTTCATTGTTGTATGGCACTACCGCCCAAGCCCTTTCGGCCGGATTCTGCCACTAATGATCTGCAATCGCCTTTGAATGGATGGTCAACACCGACAGGCCGCTGCTAATCACCCAGCCCCAAAACGTTCCACAAGCCTGCCAGATGCTCCTCAACGCTGATCTTGGCTGACGCAAGACGATCCTTCTGGGTCTTGTCCTTTTCTTGGTCAGCCGAGTCCCCAACAGCTGCTTCCTTTGACCGATCCCGTTCCTCCGGCGAGAGCTCCGAACGCTCTGATTGGACCATCGCCGCCTCCTGACAACGTACTTCGTCAAAGCCACGCACCGGTTCCCAGCAAAGCCTATTAACAAAGCTAACCGAATGCAAACCGAGAACTAAAGACTCCTTGTCATTTTGTAATGTTTTCTTGACTGTCAGATTCTCGTCAGGCCGATCATCGAGCCGAAACCGCCTAGTCGAAGCCGTCGTAAGGATCTTGAGAAGTACAATGCCAACGTCCCCAGAGGGGTAACCATAATGCGCAAGCTCGCCATGTTCGTGCCCGTGGCTCTAGTGGCCGGATACGTAATCAACGATGTAGCGTCCAGCTCCGAGTCTCCTGCTGCCTCGGGCGGAACCATGAGTCTCGCGGTTGTGGAGGCACCGTCTCCGCCGGAGCATGCGGAGATCGCCGTAGCACCCACTGCTGCGGTAGCGGCGACGGTTCCGTCTGTAGACCTCAGCTCGCAGCTGGCTGACTTGGCGATCACGATTCCCGCAGCAGTCGAGCTGAACGCCGAGTTATTGGAGAGCCTGCACATTCACGCAGCTGCCAGCGCAGACATCGCGGCGTCGGTAAACGGACTCGTCCAACTCATAGAGGAAGAGGTAGACGGTGAGCTGGACGACGAACAGATCATCGCGATCACAGGATCGATGATTGCCGATCTGGCAGCCACTATCGAAGCACGAGTGGCGATCGCCACAAAGGAACTAAGAGCCAGCAGACCGGACACGAGCACAGAGAATTGACGCCCGCAACAACCCGGCCTGCGGAGAGAAAGGGGGAGTGAGCTCATTCAGCGGCTGATCTTTCACTCCCCCACCCGCCCCTCCCCACCCAGGGCCCCGCTCTGTATCATAGTCGTAGAGTTGCCATATCTAACCCGGGCTTGTCGAGTTCATGGGCAGACCAGACGCAACCAGCTTGGATACGACACAACTCAGAACCTTCACCAAGGCGCTGCTGAACGATTTGCGAGCGCTCGAACGAATGGTTCGCGACGGTCTGTTCGAGACGGGCGTTCGCAGAATGGGTGCGGAGCAGGAGCTGTTCTTGGTCGACCGGGGCTGGCGGCCGGCGCCAATTGCAACGCAGGTGTTGGCGGGTTTGACCGGTCCGGAGTTCACCACCGAACTGGCACGGTTCAACGTTGAGATAAACCTGCCCCCCCTCACCTTGGATTCCGGCTGTTTCGGAACGCTGGAGCTCGACTTGGAGCGGTTAGTGGGACAGGTGCGCAGCGAGGCCCACAAGCACAAGGCCGATGTAGTGCTGACGGGGATTCTACCGACGCTGGAGAAGTCAGACTTGCGGTTGGAGAACCTCACACCCCAACCGCGGTATCTGGCCCTCAACGACGCCATGACGAAACGTTCGGGAGGATCCTATCGACTCCACATTCAGGGTACCGACGAACTGTACGTAGAACACGACTCGATTCTGCTAGAGGGATGCAACACCAGTTTCCAGTTGCACTTGCAGGTCGACCCAACCGAATTCGCTCGGGTGTATAACATAGCCCTCGCCATGGCCGGTCCGGTACTCGCCGCCTCGGTGAACTCACCTCTGCTGTTCAGCAAGCGGCTCTGGTCAGAAACTCGCATCGCGCTGTTCCAGCAAGCACTCGATACCAGGCGTACCGTACCCCACATGCGTGAATTCACTCAGCGTGTACGGTTTGGCGAATCCTGGGTGCGAGGCTCAGTCCTCGAGATCTTCCAGGAAGATGTCGCCAGAGTTCCGGCGCTATTGGGAACCGAAATACGAGGTGACCCGTTCGACTCGTTGAACCGTGGAGAGATCCCCGACCTGCAAGCGCTGCAGTTGTACAACGGTACTGTGTACCGTTGGGTCCGTCCCTGTTACGGTGTGCTGGATGGCAAACCGCACTTGCGCATCGAGTGTCGCTTCCTGCCATCGGGGCCAAGCATCCCGGATCAAGTAGCCAACGCAGCACTGTGGTTCGGGGTGCTGCTAGGTGCCGCCGAGCAGTACGAAGACGTCACCCAACTGCTGGATTTTGACGATGCGAGAGCCAACCTGCTTGCTGCGGCGCGGCGCGGACTCAATGCAGGTTTCACATGGTTCGAGCACGCATCCGTCAGCGCACCACAGTTGATTGTCGAGCAACTGTTGCCGCTGGCCAGGAAGGGCCTCGAAGCCGTAGCGATCGATCCAGCAGACATTGACAGATTGCTCGGCATCATTGACAGTCGGATTTCGAGTGGATTCACAGGGACACATTGGCTCTCCAATTCGCTTACCCAGATGGGGGAACATGGGACCCGGGCTGAACGCATGGCCGCGTTGACTGCTGCTACTGCACATCGCCAACGTCGAGGCGTCCCAGTGCACGAGTGGCACCCGGCGGAGATCGGAGAGGGTGGGGGTTGGAGGTACCATTATCGCCGAGTTGAGCAGTACATGACGACCGACCTGTTCACGGTCAAAGAAGACGACATCGTCGATCTCGCAGCCCTACTAATGGACTGGAAGCGGATCCGGCAAGTACTCGTTGAGGACGACGATCGCAAGCTTTCCGGGTGGGTCACCTACGGGTCTCTGCTCCGGTTGTACACATCCGGTCAGGCCATGCGAAACACAGGTGCGGTATCTGTGAGAGAGATCATGGAACCGGCACCGGTCTGCGTAACCCCGGAAACTGAAACGCTGGAAGCGATCGCTCTGATGCGGAAGCACAAGATACGCAGTCTACCGGTCATCAAGGATGATAGGCTTGTGGGCATAGTGAGTGTCGAAGATTTCATCCCCATCGCTGAACGCCTGCTCGAAGAAAAGCTGGAAGACGAGTGAGGACGCATTGGACAGAAGCACTGCGCCGCGAGTCCGTCTGAGTAGTCGTACTCGACGGGTCATTGGCCACGTGGTGGGCGAGCCCGGTGCGACGCTCATTTGTGTTGGGTCGCTGCACGGCAACGAGCCGGCTGGCGTCAATGCATTGCAGAGGGTGTTCGCGCAACTAGATCGAGAGAATGCGATCATCCACGGTACCTTTGTCGGAATTGCGGGCAATCTCTCTGCGCTCGCTGAGAAGCGGCGTTACATCCACCACGATCTGAACCGTTGTTGGTCAGACGAACGCATCAAATCAGTGACGACGGGTCCTCACCCGCCAGATCGATGCGTCGCAGAAGACATGGAAGTGGTTGAGATCCTCGCAGAGGTGGAACAAGCGGTTTCCGACGCACGCGGAGACGTGTATTTCCTCGACCTGCATACGACATCGGGGGATAGCCCGTCGTTCGCTACCGTGGCAGACACACTGAGAAACCGTGCTTTTGCACTCCGCTTTCCAGTTCCCATAATCCTGGGACTCGAAGAACACCTGGACGGAACCTTTCTCGAGTACATGAACAATCGGGGTTTTGTCACAATGGGATTTGAGGGCGGTCAACACCACGATCCAGTTTCAACAGGCAGGGTCGAGGAATGCATATGGGTCGGACTCACAGCCACCGGCATCATGTCCGACAACCAGCTGCCCCAGACTCGACGCGCACGGAGCCGACTCGCCACGGCGAGCGGGCTTTACCCGCAAGTCCTCGAAGTGCGTTATCGACATGCAGTCAAACAGGAGGACAATTTTGTGATGGAGCCTGGGTATGCCAGCTTCCATCAAGTGCGAGCCGGTGAGTTGCTAGCACACGACAGATCAGGACCGTTGACTGCCTTCGAGGACGGGCGTGTACTGCTGCCGCTGTATCAGACTCAGGGAGAGGACGGCTATTTCCTGATGCGGGAGTTCAGCTCGTTCTGGCTCAGGTTGTCGGCCGTCCTTCGACTGGTACGTCTCTATGCCGTTCTCCACTGGTTGCCGGGCGTACAGCGCAGTTCTCACACACCTCACACACTGGTCATAAACCGGCGCATTGCTCGCTGGTTCGCCTTGCAGGTCTTCCACCTACTGGGGTATCGGAAGCGACGCACGAACGGTGAGACACTGGTCGTGACGCGGCGACCTGAGTGAATTTGACTGTTACCCATGGCGAACCGCCGATAATGGATACGGGCATCTTGTGATCGACCATCCCCTGGTCATAGGTGTTGCGGGCGGATCCGGATCTGGCAAGACAACGGTCGTCGCAGCGATCGTACGTCGCCTTGGTCGAGATCAGGTTAGCGTCATCCAACACGATTCCTACTATCGTGACCGTAGCTCACGATCTCTCGAGGAGAGAGTCCACCTCAACTACGACCATCCTGACTCGTTGGACACCACGCTGTTGGCACAACACATCAAGAGTCTGGCAAACGGCGAGGCAGTCCGCGTTCCGGTCTACGACTTTGCCACCCACACTAGAACAAGCGAAACGGTTTTGCTGAGGCCCCGCAGACTAGTGATTGTCGAGGGCATACTGATCCTTGCAGATGAAGCGATTCGCACATTGCTGGACGTCGCAGTATTCGTAGATACGGACGCGGACATACGCATCATTCGACGTCTCGAGAGAGACATGGAGAAACGGGGAAGAACACGGGAGTCGATTGTGCGTCAATATCTCGATTCAGTACGACCCATGCACCTGGAGTTCGTTGAGCCGAGCAAGATACACGCCCATGTCATCGTTCGGGAGGGTGGACACAACGAAGCTGCGATTGAATCCCTGATCGAGCACATCCAGGCAGCACTCGACAAACAGGTCGTCCCACCCGACTGACAGAGACTTCCGTTAGTCTGCAGTTAGCTGCGACCCCTGCTCTACCAGAACGGCCACGCGCTATTGGATACCCCAGCTATGACACGACCACGTCGAGTGAAACACCGCGGGCTTTCAGATCGGCCACGACTGCCTGGAAGCAGCCGGATTCACGGCCCACCAGCTCTGGTGGGGAGACCCCGAATTGTCGGTAGACTCCCTTGGCGACCAGACGCGCCAGGGCTGTGCACGTGTATCCTGTGGTCCGGGCCATTGACGCCGTCTGCGTTGTAGCATCGTAATGGTCAAGCAGATCATAGGTGTGGCGCTGCCGCTTGCCGCCGGTAACCGTGTCCACCTCGACCCGCATCACCGTCAGGTCCGGTTCACCAGGTTGAAACTGCCACAAGGGGAACAGCAGCTGGGCGGTAAACCGCAAGGGACTAACTCTGACTCCACCGACTTCCACCGGCTCGGCCTCGAACAATCCCAACTCTCGCAGCAACCTCATGTGATCGGCATGACCTGGATAGCGCAGTGTCTTTTCTCGCATATTCGGGGCGTCGACGGTTTCCACCAATGTGCGGAGGCCATCGGTGAGGAACGCCTCGAGGGTACCCACTCCGGCAAAGTCGATCAACTCCACCTCGGACAGAGCCGGTACCTCGAGTAGCTCTCCGCCCTCTACGTAGCGCGCGGGCCTCGTATACTCTGCGATCACGTCAATGGGTGAAAATGTTGCCTTGTACTGGAAGATGCTCCCGCGGTCGACGGGCAATCCACCCACGTAGCAGACG
>JBDGXD010000164.1:0-9396 GCA_039584755.1 Gemmatimonadota bacterium | reverse complement strand
CGAGGAGCTCCTGGGTGTTACGCCGAGCGTGTTTGGGTATCCGTGCGGTCAGAGGTTCGTTGGCCGAGGTCGGGGGACGCAGAGCTACGTTCCCCTCATTGCCGAACTGTTCACAGCCGGCCGGGGCTGGCTGGACGAATCACCCAACGACCCGGTGTATTGTGACCTTGCCAAACTGACGGGCATGGAGATGGACGGCAAGGACTTCGAGGACCTGCTTCCCTTGCTGGAACGAGTAAGGGAAACGGGCCAGTGGCTCGTGCTGGCGGGTCACGAGATGGGACCACCTGGGATACAGACCACTCGGATGAACATGCTGGAAGAGTTGATCGCCTATGCACAGGTCCCGGCAAACGAACTCTGGATCGCGCCCGTGGGAACAGTTGCGAGATACGTAGCCAAGCAGGGGGGCTGCCGCTAGCGGCGCGGCAAGTGGGGTATTCCCGTGGAGCATCGCCGCAAAGATGCTGCGGCGCGCTGAAGGGTGCTAACTCCAGAGAGCACAAGACCGAGTCTCTGAGGACATCAGCCATATATGAGGACGGCATGCCGGTAGCAGTGCAGTCGCTATCGATCTCCTGCATGCGGTATCTTAACATTCAAGCGCGCCTGACTGCAGATCGTAGGGCTCTTGGCAGGGAATCATGGCCGAGCGGCCTCCCATGCGGTAGCGCACACGTCGGCTCACACTCGCCACAATGCCCACAAGGAGATCACCGTGCCCTCCACCTCCGTGAAGAGTCACCTCTGTCTCGCAGCGATCACGTTGCTCGTGCCGGCCGCCGTTCTCGACGCCCAGCAGGCACCGGCTCCGCTCGCGAGCATCACGGAGGCCGAACTCCGCGACCACATCTTCTTCCTGGCTTCGGACTTCCTCGAGGGCAGGGACGCGCACGAGCAGGGGTACATGCTCGCGGCCGAGTACGGTGCCATTCACTTCGCGGCCGCCGGACTCCAACCGATGTTCACCGACTCCACGGGCCGGCCGAGTCTCTTGCAACAGGTCCCGTTCGAGAACGCTACGATAACCGCCGCGAGCGTTATGCGCGTGACGGTGGACGGGGTGGAGACCGTCTACCAGCTCGGCGAGGAGTTCGCTGCTCAACAAGTCTTCGCGACCGGCAACGCTCCTATCGTGGGGACTCCGGTGTTCCTTGGCTACGGGATCGAAGAGCCTGAGCTGGGGTGGAACGACTACGAGGGACTCGACGTGACGGGCAAGATCGCCGTGGTCGTCGCGGGGGCACCAACGCGCAACGGACAGCCCGTACTCCCCGAAGAGCAGCATCAGCGCTACTCGAGCCTGCTGCGGAGCGGACAGTCCATCTTCATGCCCGCCCTGAATCGCGGGGCGGCCGCCCTGATCATCGTGCCCGACTCCGCGTTCATGCCCATGTGGGCCAGGATCGCCGAGGCGTACAGCCGGCCGTCGGTGCGCCTTGTCTCGTCGGACACCGCGCCGGGCGATCCAGCGGCGTTGGCGTGGGCGATCCCGCTCAAGCCGGAGGCGGCCGCCTCCATGCTCTCCGGCACCGGACTCGACCCCCTTTCGGGGACGGGCACCTACACGCCCGGCCCGCTGGAGGGCGTCACGGTCTCCTTGGAGATGCAGTTCGAGGCGGAGCCGGCCTACACGTCACCCAACGTAGTCGGCGTACTCCCGGGAACCGATTCGCTGCTGAAGGACGAGTACGTCGTCGTAACGGCGCACCTGGATCACGTTGGGGTCCGCGGCGGTGAGGTCTACAACGGCGCTGATGACAACGCCAGCGGGTCTGCAGCCATCATCGAGGCTGCCGAGGCGGCGGGCATGGCACCCGGCAAGCGGTCGATCATCTTCGTGCTGCTAACTAGCGAGGAGGACGGCCTGCTCGGCGCCAACTACTTCGCCGACAACCCCCCGGTGCCGATTGAGCAGATCGTGCTCAACATCAACCTCGACATGGTGGGCAGGAACTCGCCCGACTTCCCCGAGGTTTTGCTCGCCATGGGATCGGAGCATCGGCGACCCGAGCTGCTCCAGCTCATCCGTGACGTCAACGTCGAGGTCGGTGCACCTCTCGACTGGCGCCTCAACGAGGGCCCGGACCCCCACAACCACGTGCAGCGCAGCGACCAGATGGCGTTCATGCAGAAGGGGATCCCGGCCATTCTGATAACGCGGGGATTCATGGGGCCGGACTACCATCAGGCGTCCGACGATGCGGCCACGATCAACTACCCCAAGGTGGTGTATGCCGCGCGACTGGCCTATGGCCTGGCGCTGGAGGCGGCGAACCGGGACGTGCTGTTCAACCCGGAGTAGTGTTGTTGCACGGCAGGCGCCGCAGGGTCACTTCTTATCGGAGGTAACGGCGATGAGCAGACCGGACCTCAGGGCGCTCAACGATGTTTGTCGGAAGCTCGACTTCTCAAGTCCCATGGAGTCTTTGCTAGGTGAGTTTCGTCGAGGGAACATCGCCGACAAGGACCGGACCCACGAAGCTTTGGCCATTCGAACACACTTCGGCGAAATGTCAGCTTCATGGGATCATGCCCTTCCACCGTTCCCCCCGTGCCCCTGGAAGCGACGCACGTTTGCCTGGGAAAACAGCAAAGGGATTAGAGACACCTACATAAAGCGTCTCATCACCGCCGTTTTGGCTGAATACAACGGCCCAAGACGCCTCATCGTCAATCCGGCGACCGTGTTCGGCAGGCACGCACGAGAGCTATCGCATGACTTGCCTACCTTTGAGGTCCTGGGCACCGACATCGACCCCACGTGGAACTTCCTGTATGGAATTGCGAGTCATCGGAAATACGCCGGTTTGAAGAACTACCGGTTCGCACGCGAGAACATCTTTCTTCCGAACATGGAGCGTGAACCTGCGGTCGTGACATTCTTCGGCGCTTGCGGTTCTCTGACCGACGGTTGCATCGACTACGCTCTAGCATTGAACACTCCTTTTGTCATTTGCAGGTCTTGCTGCCATGAGAACATCGCGGACAACACGGTGATCGTTAGGCGACCGGGCCTCCTGAACTTCTTTTGGTCGATGAAGAACGGCACGATGGGATTGTTCATGAAGATGCGGCCAAGCTTCAGCTTCTCCGGTCCATACCTCAAGGACAGCTATCCGCGGAGCAACAGCGCGAGGAGGCTCATGGACGCCGACACCACCCTTTCTCTGGCACAAAGCTCGGTTGACAGTGACATCTGCAGAGGCCTGATCGACCTAGACCGCTGCATGTACCTGCAGGAGCACGGTTACGACGTCTTGTACCGCGAGGAAGTGTTCTTCGCTCACAAGAGGGAAGAAGACGTGATGCGTTGACTGAACGTCATCCACCGGGATCTCAAGACCGACAACATCATGATCGAGGCCGAGAGCGGGCGCGTCATGGTTATGGACTTCGGCGACGCTCAGGTGCAGGCGCAGCCCGACCTATCGCGATTACGGTGTGCTCGTTGCATTGCTCCTTTGAGAATGAATGTGTCGGAGTACTCCGACTGGCCAAGACGAAAAAGCAGTCGCTCGATGCCATAGTGCAGCAGCATGAGTTGGAACTCTCTTTCTTCTTGCAACGCGATGTTGAGTAGACGTTGGCGGATGAAGGCCCCCACGCCAGGTCGCGGCCCGAGCCGAGCGTTACCGCCGTCAAGGTGACGGGAACGTCCGGATCTATCTGGTAGAACGCGAAGTCGGTCGCCGCGAATTGACGCGGAAGGGGGCGGATGAACGCCGACCCCAGCCCAAGCTGCCGGGCGCGCATGTGTACGAGTGCGTTGAGGTCCCCTGCTGGCCCCTGCCCTTCCCAAACTCTACATTTGACGCCTCCTGGGAGACCACTTTGAGCGAGCAACTCGATCGTCTGACCGCCGCCCTCGCCGATCGCTATGCCATAGAGCGGGAGCTCGGAGCGGGCGGGATGGCCACGGTGTACCTAGCGCAGGATCTAAAACACCACCGCCAGGTGGCGGTAAAGGTGCTGCGCCCGGAACTCGCGGCCATCGTCGGTGCCGAACGGTTCCTGAAGGAGATAGAGGTCACGGCCAATCTGCAGCATCCCAACATCCTGCCGCTGTATGACTCGGGACAGGCGGGCGACGGCGGGCAGTTCCTCTACTATGTCATGCCGTTCGTCGAGGGCGAGTCGTTACGTGACCGGCTCGATCGCGAAAAACAACTCGGCATCGAGGAATCCCTGAGGATCGCTCAATCGGTGGCAGGGGCGTTGGATAATGCGCATCGGCACGAGGTCATTCATCGCGACATCAAACCCGAAAACATCATGTTGACGGACGGCCAGGCGCTCGTGGCGGATTTCGGTATTGCGCTGGCCGTAAGCCAGGCCGGCGGCACTCGTTTGACGGAGACCGGGTTGTCGCTCGGGACACCGTACTATATGAGTCCGGAGCAGGCGACCGGAGATCGGGAACTGGACGCGCGCAGCGACGTGTATGCGCTGGGATGCGTGACGTACGAAATGGTGACGGGCGACCCACCACACACCGGCGCTACGGCCCAGGCGATCATCGCATCGGTGATGACGGAGGAGCCCCGTCCGGTGACGGTCAGGCGACCGTCCGTGCCAGCGCACGTCGCGGCAGCCGTGCACAAGGCGATCGCCAAGATCCCGGCCGATCGCTTCTCGACGGCGGCCCAGTTTTCCGATGCCCTTGTGAGCGGGGGGCAGGTCGCGCCGTCGTTCCTCGCCCCGCCAACGCCCGGGGTCCGAGTCGGCCCGTGGAACCGCCTGAGCATCGTCATGACCGCAGTGGCTGCCGCGCTCGTGGCGTATGTCGCCTTCGATGCCACGCGAACGGAACCGCCGGGACCGGTGATCCGGTACAGCCTGGCCCTTCCACTGGGGGAAGAACTGGCGGCGAACGTGGTCCGGCCCCGGGTGGTGCTGTCGCCGGATGGGGATAAGCTGCTGTACATCGCTGCCGGCGACGGCGTGGTGTCTCGGCTCCGGGTGCGCGAACGAGATGCGTTGGTGGCGACGGAGCTCTTTGGCACGGAGCGAGCGCAAGGTGCGTTCTTCTCGCCTGATGGTACCAGATTCGGGTTTGTGCGGCCCGCGCGCGGGACACAGGAGCTGATGGTGGCGTCGTTCAGCGGTGGGCCACCGCTGCTTCTGATCGACACGCTCGTAGGCATGGACGGAGCGAGTTGGGGTACCGACGAGTTCGTCTATTACGACGGACTGACCGGGGGCGGCACCCGGGGGATCATGCGGATCCCGGCCGCCGGGGGCGCCTCTGAGCAGGTCACGACCGTCGATACCGCCCGCGGTGAATCGGATCACGTCTGGCCACAGATTCTTCCCGACGCCAACGGGCTGTTGTTCACGGTGATCCGCGACAACAACCTGACGGATGCGGATGTTGCCGTCGTCGATCTGAAAGGCGGTGACTACCGGATCCTGGCTCGCGGCGTTGGCGCCAAGTATGCGGTCTCCGGCCACCTGCTGTATGTCTCGACGGACGGGACGCTCTTTGGTGCACCCTTCGACGCGAGCCAGCTCGAAGTGACGGGTGAGGCAGTCGAGATGGCCACCGGTCTCAACATACGAGCGACCGGGGCTGTTGATCTCGCCGTCTCTCGCGCCGGCCGGATGGCCTACGTGACGGGCGGGCTTTCCCCTCGTTACGGCGAGCTGGCCTGGGTTGATCGGAACGGCGAGGCGGGAGCCGTCGATTCCGGTTGGGTGGAGAACTTCAGGTCACTCTCGGTTTCCCCGGACGGAAGCCAGCTGGCGGTGTCCATCCGGGTCGCGGATTACGG
The DNA here is from genome assembly GCA_039584755.1 of Gemmatimonadota bacterium. Classification (GTDB taxonomy): domain Bacteria; phylum Gemmatimonadota; class Gemmatimonadetes; order Gemmatimonadales; family GWC2-71-9. The sequence goes on along the minus strand of JBDGXD010000164.1, from coordinate 3,622 downwards.
CGGCCAGACCCAGGTCTTCACAAGACCGCTAACCCGGGGCCCGCCTGTCGTGTTGACGCCGCAGATGAATCGCGATGATTTCCCCACCTGGTCCCCCGACGGTCGGTTGGTGCTGTTCCGAACGGATCGGAACGGTACGGGGGATATCTACGCACGAAGGGCAGACGCCAGTGCGCCGGCCACGCCGGTCCTGACCGGGTCCGCCAACTACCGGAGCGTAAAGTATTCCCCCGATGGTCGGTGGTTGATCTATCTGGAAGGCGAAGAGGTCCATGCCCGTCCGGCAGGGCCGGATGGCGAGTCCATGGCGCTCGGGGTGTATCCAGCGCAATCGGATCTTGGGTGGGTTTCCCCCGATGGCCAGTGGCTCGTCTACACGGAAAGCACGTCCGACGAACTCAGTGGCGTTGACGTGTTCGTCGTCCCATTTCCAAATACTGGCGATGCCAAGTGGCGGATCTCCACCGGCGGTGGGTTCTCGCCGAGATGGTCGCACAGCGGCCGCGAGCTGTTTTACAAGACGTTGGCCCGGGAGCTGGTGTCGCTCGAGGTGCCGCCGGGCGCGAGTTTCTCCCCGGGCAGACCACGGGTCCTGTTCACGGTTGACCAATCGTATCTCTGGACCCCGGCGTCGACGTGGGATGTCATGCCCGATGACGAGCGCTTTGTGATGCTCCGAATGCGCGCGGGCGGTGTCGGGAGAGAGTTGATCGTGGTGGAGAACTTCTTCTCAGAACTACGGGAACGAGTACGGGACTAACTGGTCCTAAGCCCGGCGCAGCGCGTCGGGCGTCATTCATACCCGCCGGGGACCGGGGTATCACAGGTGGGGGTCGATTCCGCCGCTCCGCCCCGCCACCCCCCGGATTAGGAGGGGAGGGAGGAGAAGGAGGGTAGCCGTAGGGAGGACGGCCGAAGGATACCGATACCGACGTCCCCATTCCCCTGGACGTACAATCTTTCCGATCCGGCGTCACAGCCATTTCGCTGAAGGATTTCCGAGGTTCCCGAGACTTTGCACGACGTTCCCAAGGCAACATCTTAGTTGACGGTAGATCGTCCGTCGGTGGCCTTCCGGCCTCCGCCGCCTGACAGACGCCGCAATATGACGCCCGCCCGACGACGACCGACAGACCACGGCCTGACAAACGGTGAGGAAGCTATGACGCGGTTGCTCCTACTCGCAGTGCTGGCCGCCTCTCCGGCGGCCGCACAAGATCTCGAGTTTGCTCACCTCGAGAACTGCGCACTTGAGAATGGCAAGACTATCCAGGATTGCTCCGTCGGCTACCGAACGTACGGGACGCTGAACACCGCCAAATCCAACGCCGTTCTGTTCACGACATGGGTCTGGGGTACCACAGAGCAGTTGGGTGGGTTTCTGGGGCCCAACGGCATCGTCGACACCACGGAGTACTATGTAATCGCGGTGGACGCGCTCGGCAACGGCGTGTCGTCGTCACCCTCGAACAGCTCGGCGCAGCCGGGTGAAGCGTTTCCTGAAATCTCTATCCGGGATATGGTGCGTGCGCAGTATCGACTGCTTACTGAGCATCTCGGAGTGACCCACCTGCATGGCGTCATCGGCATCTCTATGGGCGGGATGCAGGTCTTCGAGTGGGTTGTCTCGTACCCGCGTTTCATGCGCAAGGCCATTCCCATCGTTGGGAGCCCACGGCTAGGGTCTTACAGTCTCACGTTCTGGAGCACTGCGCTCTCGGTAATCGAGGGCTTCAGAGGAAATGATGCGGAAGCAGCCCAGGTCATGGCCATCTTGGGATACCTTGCGCTACAGACCCCACAGTATCGTGATCGTCAGACACCACGAGAGGAGTTTCAAGAGTTCGTTCAGAGCGTGGCTGCCGAAGCGGTCGCCACTTACCACCCGTATGACAGGGCGGCCCATGTTCGTGCCATGATCGAGCATGATGTTGCCGCTCCATTCGAAGGCTCATTAGAGCTGGCAGCCATCGGAGTAGAGGCCGACCTCCTCGTGATTGTCGCCGAGCAGGATCACTCGGTCACGCCAGGACCTGCATTGGAGTTCGCTGAGCTAGTGGGCGCTGAGACGATCGTCCTGGTCAGTGACTGCGGGCATCTCGCTTTCAGTTGTGAGTTGGATCGAGTACGGAACGAGGTCCGTAGGTTTCTGGAACAGTAGATGGGTTGCACTGCGATATGACGCCCGCCCGTCGCGGCCCGACGAGAGTGTGACCGTCGTCAAGGGTGTGACAGTCTTCCCAACCGAGACGTGTACTGGTACATCGGCGGCAATTGTGAGAGCGGCCTCGAGATCGGCCTCAGCGTCCGTCTACGGTGTTGCAGCGTCTAGACGCTACGTGCTCGTGCGCGGCCCCGCTGCCGCCTGCTCCTGAGCCAGGACACTCTCCCAATCGCGCAGCGGGATTACGTCCGGCTCGATTTGGACAATACGACCCGGTGCAGCCGCCGTCGCGATGGAAGCCGGACGGAGCTTGCGCTCCAACGCGAGCTGCTCAGCCCTGGTGCGTCGTAGCTCCCAGCTCTTGGTCAGCCAATAGGTGGCGAATATCCAGACGGCGACGGCCTCAACGAAGAACACCAACGGGCTTTCATTAGTCGTGCTGCGGAAAACCAGCGTGAAGACCACCGCGATTAGTGGCGATGCAACCATCCCGGCGCCCAGGAGTCGATACACGACTCTGAAGCGCCGAGCCACCGCCGTATCCCTGATGAGGGAAAGGGTATCAGAGGCCCGGAAGATGCAGACGCAGGCAATGCAGATGAAGAACGCGACTGCTAAGGTGCCGTGCCAACTGAAGCCCGCATCCTGTGACGCGGACGCTGGTACCGTGGGAACCAAAGCAACGCCGATCACCAATACTCCCGCTGCGTTCAACAACCAGTCTTCCGCGGTGCTGAATCCCTTGTACAGGTACAGCAGGGCGCCGGTTGCGACGAGTCCCCCCACGAACCAATCCCCCATAACCGGACTGTAGTAGTAAGCGCTCATAGACGCTCGTAGCGACTCGGCGTCGCCGAGATACCCGCCGACCCAAAGAAGTAGGGGCAACGCTGCCCCGATCACCGCGGTACCGATGCGCACGCTTCGATATGTGCGGGCTATGTGGTCACGGAGCTCTTGTGCTGGCTCTTTTGCCGTCATCGGTGTACCTCCGGGGGTAGACTGACCGTGCCGAGCAGCCGCAATCCTCTGCCAACACGGCGCGGTCGGATGGGAACAATCGCTTAACCTGCACCACCGTCTAAGGCCGAGCAAGCGAGGCGAGGTTGCACAAACCTGCCACTCGAGCCACCCGCCCGGTCGAACGTGCTGTGAAAGTGGACCTTCACATACGACGGACTGGTACCGGCCACGTGCGCGTTGGTCGCGATCAGCCCCAACTCGGCATCGACGATGAACCCCGTGCCGTAACTGGTGCGCTGCTCCTCCGTCTCGAACACGATCTCGGAAGACTTCTCGATGTTCACCACCATCGACTGAGAGTCGAGAAACCAGGAGCCACTTGATAGCACAACAATCCAGATGAAATCCGTATTCACAACGGCGTTACGCCAAGTCGTATGGCACGGCATCTTGACCGAGAGTCTGACAATATGTACAGGGATACTGTACATATTC
>JBDGXD010000163.1:0-9401 GCA_039584755.1 Gemmatimonadota bacterium | reverse complement strand
TGTCGCGGTCTGACCATCGCCGCTCGCGACTTGAACCGTGAACGTGTTGCTGCCCAACACGCTCGACGTTCCCGAGACGACCCCGGTCGAGGTGGTTAGGCTCAGGCCCGTCGGCAGTGAGCCGGCCGTGACCGACCACGAGTAGACGCTGTCCCCGCCGACTGCCACGAGCGTGTCACTGTAGGGCACATTCAGTACGGCGTTCGACACCGACGTGGATGTAATGGTGAGCCTCGCGTAGTCAGGACCGGCAGGCTCGCCGCAGGCCAGCGGGAGAACCAGCGAGCCGATAATGAGCAACGGTAGACGCAGGCTCATTCCTGAGTCCCACAGAAAGACTCTTGCCGTCCACTGACGATGACGTGCCGGTCTGTGGAACAGCGGTCAGCTACTGCAGTCTTCAAGCGTTCCAACAGGTCAGCCATATGATGGCTCTCCTGTGGTCCCGCTCTAAGCTACGGTTTGCGGCTGAAAGGGGCCAGATAGCCTACTACTGCCCGTTAGCGACGAACGTGCCGTGCGTCAGCTCCTTCCCGCTAGATGGATTCATTGATCGGACTTCGACCGCGTTCGTGCCCGGCTCCGGACCCAGTGTCCAGCTGTTCCTCGTCTCGCCGTCCGCGTCGGTTACCGTAGTCGCCGGAGACACTGCACCTCCGCCCTCCAAAATCACCCAGTTGACCGCGTATCCCACTATCGGGTTGCCGTTCATGTCCGTCAGCTTCGCCACCAGAGCGACGGGCAACTCCCGTCCCACAGCCCCAGTTTGGTTGTTTCCGTCAACGGCGCTGAACACGATATCCACGATATCTGTGTTGATTGGGGGGCCACCGGCGGGGCTAACCGGGCCATCCGATTGACATCCCACAACAATCAGTAGAGCGAATCCGGTAGCTGAAAGCAGAAGTGCTAGCTTGCGCATGATGGTACCTCTGGTCCCAGGTGTTGGTCATGCTGTCGCTGGTCTACCTGTCTCGTCGTCTGGCGGACGTCTTACTGCGGTGTCTACTGCGGCGTCTGTCTGGCGGCGGGACCGTAAGGCCACCGGTGCGAACTTCTGTTGTACGTGGCTTGAGGGCGAGGTTACTAACGTGGGGTGAGGTACGTAGCCCCGCAAGAGTGGCAGGAGCACAACACCGCCGTCAATGTCTTGGCCAAGTCGTGGAGGTTCTGTTGATGTTCCGGTGTCATACTCAGAGCGGAGCCGGAGACTACTGAGGCTTTTCCGCGCTTACCGTCGTGCGGGTGAGGTGCACCGTCTATTCAGAGTCCTCCTCATACACCCCGCGGTACTCCATATGCTCTGGTATTACTCTGCGTTGGCGCTTAGACCAACTAAGCCGCCTTGTGACGTTGCGTAGTTTCCTAGACAACCACTTCGGTTGGTGTTCCCCTGGTTTGACGGACAGGTGAGTTAAGGCAGTTTCTCCATGACTTGAGCGTACTCCGCTGGTGGTAAGCCATTGGTGTGAGAATGCCTCCGGCGTCGGTTGTAGAAGCGCTCGATGTAGTCAAAGATGTCAGACCGGGCGTCGGCTCGGGTGCGATAGCGACGCCTGTTCACACGTTCGCGTTTTAACAAGCCAAAGAAACTCTCTGCCACGGCGTTGTCGTAACAGCTGCCCACGTCGCTCATGCTGCTCACGATGCCGTGGTCGGCGAGGAACCGTTGATACTGCACGCAGGTGTACTGCGTGCCACGATCCGTGTGCAGGATGACGGGCTGATCGCCGTCCCGTTGCCACAGCGCCATGAGCACGGCCTGCATCACGAACTCTCGAGACAGGCAATCACTCATCGACCATCCGATGACCCGCCGGGTGCAGAGATCGAGAACCACCGCGAGATACACCCAGCCTTCGGCGGTGCGGATGTACGTGATATCGCTGACCCACTTTGTGTTGGGGACCCGGGCTACGAAATCCCGCGCGAGGTGATTGGCGAGGCCCGCCGGACGCGTCCCAGGCCGCCGCGAGCGCCACCGCCGCGGGGCCGGGATGCCCACCATCTCATGGGCCCGCATCAGACGGGCGACGCGGTGCACACCACACCGCTCACCTCGCTGCACCAACTCGTCCCAGATCTTCGGACTGCCGTACGCCCCGTCACTGGCAGCGTGAATAGCCCGGATCGCATCGAGCAACCGAGCATTAGCCACCGCCCGGGGACTCGGGGCGCGGCCGCGCCACGCGTAATAGCCGCTGGGTGAGACGCGGAGCAACCGACACAGCATCCGCACCGGATAGTCCCGATGGCGGGCGATCACGGCGTACCTGACCTGGACGCTTTCGCGAAGTAGGCCGCCGCGTCTTTTAAAAAATCGCGTTCGCGACGCACGCGGGCGAGTTCCCGCTTCAGCCGTGCAACTTCCTCATCCCGAGCTATGCCTGATCCCTGAAATGCCTTCTTCCCATCCGCGTGCAGTTCCCTACGCCACCGACCCAATAGGTTCGCTCCAATCCCCAACTCGCGGGCCACCTGCGCCACACTCACATCCGGTGCGGCCGTCAGCGCCACCGCCTCCCGTTTGAACTCCGCCGAGAACTTTCTCCGCTTTCCCATGACACTCCTCCTGACCCAATATGAGCCTTTTCAGAAGTGTCCGCGAAACCGGGGGAATACCAGACTGACTAGCGTCACCCAGGTCGTTTGCCTGGACGGATGAACCCCGAGCGCCGCGAGACGCCCGGGGCTCCATTCCGTATTGACGGACACACTGACCTGCTATGGCTTCACCTGGATGTTGGCGCCCTGACTCTCCTGCAACGGCGCTGCTCCCGACCCGCCGACAAAAGTGTTGGGCTCGCAGACTGTTACCTGGAGGCCGAACAGCGGCAGGTCCGGATACCAATCAGTCCACTCATCTGGTGGAGCTTTGCTGCCCTCACCGTTGTCACGCACCTTGAGCCAGAACCGCGTCCCCGGTTCGCCAGTGAACCACCCCGGGGTGTAAGCGCCTGTGCTGACCTTGGTGAGAACACCGCCGAGGATCGCCTCGTTGCCGTCCACGACCAGACAGTCAACGATCGCATGTGAGTTTACCGTCTGGGCCGGGCAGTTGTTCTGCATGGTTCCCGTCACACTCCCATCCTGGTGCTCCCTGGCGTGGAAGGAGGAGGGACAGCGCATGCCGTAGTAGATCATGACGCCGCGCCCGTTTACCGAGGGTCCGCTGCCGCCTGCCTTGGCAAAGAGCGGATCATCCTCGACCGCCGTGGCCGTGGGTGCTTCACTACACGCTAGGGCCAGAAAGGGTAAAACCAGTGCCGGAGTGAGCTTGGTGACGCGCACGTTTACCTCCTTGAGTGGGTAGCGATGGTCCGAGGGCGCACTCGGTGGGCCGCAGCCGCCGAACGGCGTCATGTGCAGTCTCGATTCCCTGTTGTCTCAGTTCGTTTTGCCGAACCGAAAAGACGGGGTCGTGTAGATGAGCGGCCGGCGTGCAAGCCGAGGCGAGAGACGATAGCGAGGCGGTGTCACCGGGCTCTCCCCGGACTGTCACCGGAAGCCTGAATCCGCGTCATGGCTCATCGGGGTGCCGCGAGCCGGTGCGGAAGCGGCAGGGAGGAGCCGAAACGGCCACTCTGGCGTACTCCATCGACTGGCCATACGTTTTGGGCCATCAGGGGGACACGATTCCTCGGGCCCAGTTTGACGGACGCCCGCGCGGGCTGGCGGGTTTGGCTATGATCACGGTTCGCCTCCTTGGACCGGTTGAGATAGAAGACGCTGGGGGTCGACCGCTGGAGGCCCTGCTCCGGCGACCCAAGCGCGTCGTGTTGCTTGCCTACCTCTGTGCCGCTACTCCAAACGGATACCACCGGCGCGACAAGTTGATTGGCCTGTTCTGGCCTGAGATGACTCAGGATCAGGCACGTCATGCCCTATCACAGTCTTTGCACGTTCTGCGGCAGGAGCTGGGTGAGAAGACAATTCTCGCCCGCGGAGACGGCGACGTGGGCGTGGACTGCGATCTGGTCTCGTGTGACGTGCTCGATTTACAGCGTGCGATCGAGGAGGGTCGAAACGATGCTGCCCTGGAGTTGTACCGCGGTGATCTGTTGGAAGGGTACTTCATCTCTGATGCACCCGAGTTTGATCGGTGGCTGGATGAGGAGCGGACTCGGCTGAGAGAGCAGGCGGCGGGAGTCGCGTGGGCTTTGGCGCGCGAGCACATCGCGAACAATCGTTTGGTCGATGCAGAGCGGACGGCGCAGCGGGCCTTGTTGCTGGTGCCGACTGATGAGAGTGAGGTTCGGGGTTTTATTGAGGCTCTCGCAGACGCAGGAGATCGCGCCGCCGCAATCAGGTTCTACGAGAAGTTTGCTGCGAGGCTCAGAGAAGAATACGAGATCGAGCCCGGGCCGGAGACCAAGCAGTTGGTGGGTGTTGTTCGTAGCACGGTCGAGCCGGTCACGACTGACGTTGACGCTGGTGCGTCTCTGGTGTCGAACGCCGCTCCGCAAGGCGGGCGAAGAGTGGGCCAAGCGGCGCCGCGGCGGCGAGCGCGCGTCTTGGCGGGCGGAGGAGTGGCGATCGCAGTGGCTCTGCTTGTTTACGCACTCGCAACGTGGCCACCCTGGATCCGTAGACCGTCTGCTGGCTCGCCCGACATCAACCCCAATCTCGTGCTCGTAGGACCGTTTCGCGTCACTACCTCGGACCCGCAGTTGGTGTACTTGCGAAACGGCATGGTCGACATGCTACACGCTCGCTTCACCGGTGAGGGTCTTCCCAACGCAGTTGACCCCACGTGGGCGATACGGAACTGGGAGACCGGGGACGAGGGTTCCGCGGGTATGACTGCAGCATCAGCGGTCGGTCTGGCTCGGCAAATGGGCGCAGGGCAGCTCGTAATGGGGTGGATCGTCGGAACCGCGAGCGCGTTGGAACTGACCGCCCAGATGCTCTCGGTGCCTGGCGGAGAGCTGATCTCGAGCGTGACTGTACGAGGGAGCGAAGGCGACTTAGTTGGCGGTCTCGTCGATAGTCTGGTCCTGCAACTCGTCGGCAAGCAGATCCAGCGTGAAGGCCTTGGCCTCACGAATTCACTCGCAGCGATGCGGGCTTACCTCACCGCTCGCGAAGCACAGCGCCGAGGAAGCCTGGTGGAGGCGCTGCAGGCGTACGACCGCGCTCTCGAGATCGACAGCTCGTTTCGCATGGCGTCCTACGGTATGTGGCAATCGTGCGCCCCATTCGGGTTCCCCAGTCCGTTCCAGTGCAACCAGTGGGAGCACTATCGATTCAGACCTAGCACGCTGCCGCTCAGAGAGCGGACCATAATGCAAGCGCGTATTAACAGCCCGGCCATTCAACGCCTGCGGACGGCTGACGAGGGAGCGCGGTTGTATCCGGGAAACGCCGACGCACTCTGGCTCCAGGCGCGCAATTGGTTCAAATATGGAGCAGTCCGTCATCACGATTCCGTCATTCTGCCGCGAGCCGTACGCGCGATCGATCAGGCGCTCGAGTTGGACCCGGCGAACCTCTCGTACCTCCACACGGCAATACAGATCGGAGCAGCAGCGGGCGATGCTCAATGGCTCGAGGGCGTCCGCGACATCTACCTGGAGCATTCGGACTCGACGGATCTACTCCGGCCGTACGTTCTCTGGCTTGCGGCGAACGGTTTGGGGGACTCCAATGCCATGCGGGAAGTCTTGGATCTACTCCGTGTCACCAAGGAATCCACGGACGAGGGCCGGGTACGCCCGGTCATCTGGCAAGTGAGATACGCCACGGCCTACTACGGCTTCCCTCATGACGCCATGAAGATCATGGGAGGAGGGGTATTGGGCGCGATCACCGAGGGGCGCGCGAGCGATCTCGCTCGTATGATGAAAGAATATCCCCTCGAGGCGGACGAACTCTGCCCGGGGTGCGATATCCGGGAGGCGTGGCAGTTCATCGCGCTGGGGCCCACCACGGTGGGAAGGGGGTTTGAGGAAGCCAGGCGCATCGCGTTGGACAGGCTTTCCCCGTATGTCGAGCTACTGGAGACGGAGCCTGGCCGACCTCGCCGAGCGATGCATTACGCCCCGTGTTGGTATCAATTCTGGCGCCTCCATCGGGGCGAGGATGTCGCCGGTGCGCATAATGTGCTAAGTGCAGCCGAGCGCGCCGGTGCGTCAGACAACAGGTTTTGTCTTCTGCTTGCGGCGGCGCTGGAGTCTCTCGAGAATCCAGATGGGCCGGCACCTCAGTTCGAGCGTCTGGATTCCCTGCTCAGCGAAGGTGGCGGTTGCGGTGTGGAAGACCTCATGCTCGCCGACATGTGGGCGTCGCGAGGAGATTCATCTCGCTCTCTCCAGGCGCTGCAGCGCCGTCGAGTTCGTAGGAACGTGGTTTGTGGGCCTGCTTACTACATGGCGGAGTTCTTGGTGCGGGAGGGACGTCTTGCAGCGGCGCTGGGCGACACAGTCGCTGCAATTGTCGCATACGATCGTTATCTCAAGCTCCGCACCGATCCAGATCCCGGAGCGTTGACGGAGGAGCGGAACGAAGTGCGGCGGCACTTGGCACAGCTGGTTAGGGACCGCGGACGGTAGAGAATCGTCAGAGCACACCACCGCTCACCGACGTGCGCTGCGGGAAACGCCGACACGCCTATTGCCGCCATACCGCCTTACCGCACATCGTCCCCATCGCATCCCATTGCATCTCGCACATTCGATATCGCACGTGCGCGTTATCACTGGATTGCGCTACCGAGTTGTCTAGCTTCCTCGACGTTGGCGTTTAGGGAGGGAGTGCGGCCGCGGGCGAGTTGGCGCGGTGCGTCGCTGCCCGCGGTCGGGCCGGAACCCGCCATCGGTGACGAGCATGTGGAGGTGGGGATGCCAGTTGGACAGGGAACCGTGGGTCTGGATCGATGAGACGATCCCGACCGAGAGATCACGCTCGGCCAGCAGCGTCTCCTCCAGCCAGATGCCCCACAGCGCCAGGCGCTTGGCGTGGCAACTGGGGCAGAAGTAGCGGCACTTGCACGAGAAGGCCAGGAGGAACTCGTGCTTACAGGAGCCGCAACGTACCCGCGCGAAGCCGTGCTTCAAGATGCCACAGGCGAGGTACTTCTCCACCACCCGGGCCACGACCGGTCGCCAGTAGCCCCAGCTCCGTGCGAACCGCAGGGCTCCCACTAAGAAGCCGCCGACTGCCCCAAGAGTACCGAACGCCGCGACGACTATGATGGCACCTCTTTGCCCCTAACCCCGCCGCCCACTTCCACTTACACGTTAACTCACCCCGCCGCGCCCATCCCCGACTACCTCTCATATGCCACGAACCTGATCTTTACCAACACATTCCTGGCCTGGGTCAATACATCCCTGGCCTGGACCAACGTACTCCTGGCCAGGCCCAACACATTCCTGGCCAGGGGCAACGCATTCCGGCTCTCGACCCACCGCCCCTACGCCTCGCTCGAGGCAAACCAGACCTGGATCGTGGCAAATGAGGCGTTCCAGCACCGGCCGCAGAGCCGGTTTGTGTTACTCCGGGTCCCGAATGTCTTACCCCGGCTCCCGAATGTCTTACCCCGGGTCTCGAATGTCTTGCCCCAAGCCCAGTGCGTCTTGCCCCAAGACTAGCGGATCTTGCCCCAGGCTTCGCGCGTCTTGCCCCAAGCCTCGTGCGCTTTAGCCGAGGCCTCGTGCGAAACGGTCCAGGGCCGGGGTCGTGTGGCCTGGAGCTGCGCGACGAATCCCACTCGCATCAGCCGCGTCCGCGCGCGTCTCGACTCACGGCCCGCGATCAGGAAGCCGGAAAGCCGCTCGCTCGAGGATCTCGAGTCCGAGCGGAGCTTGGAACTCCAGCTCGCGGTACTGGAGTCGTTGCTCGATAAGCTGCGCACAGCGGATCCGATCACGCGCGTGCCCGGGAGCTTCACGGCGGATCTCGAAGCGGCGCGGGAGATCTGCGAGGTGGTGGAGGCGATGATCGAGGGGAAGGAATGGGACGGGTGAGCCCGTTGCGAGTACGGATTCCCAACTCGTCATCCGCAGCTAAGCAGGCGTCACGCGTTCGCCGGTGACGACCGTTCAGCATCGCGCCTTCGCCATGGTGTGATTGGCAAACGCATTGGCGTGTTCTGCCAATGACGCGGCGATCGCGATAGCATAACTTGTATCGAGCCCAGGGATGTGCGGCGAGGGGCTCGGCCCCTTTCCAGCGCCTGCGCCACAACGTGTGCGTAGCTGTGGATAATGGAAAACGAGTGGCTTCCGTAAGATCACCCGATCTCCTTGGAGGATCACATCATGACGATCGAGAAGCAGCCACAATCACGCAGAGCTTTCTTGTCCAACAGTGTAGCGGGGATTGCTTCCATAGGACTTGCCGGCGCTACGCCGGAGCTGGTGGCGGCGCAAACGGTGCAACAGGGCTCTGCGCAACCGATTCAGCGCACCCTGGGAAGGACCGGCGTCGAGCTGCCAGTCGTGAGCATCGGTGCAATGAACAGCGATTCGCCCGCACTGTATCACCGCGCCTACGATTTGGGTGTCCGCCACTTCGATACAGCAGAGGTATACCTGCGGGGTCAGAGTGAAGAGATACTCGGCCAGTTCATGAAGGAGCGGGGCAACCGGGATGAGGTGTGTCTCTCCACCAAGATCGGATGGAGCATACGGAGAGTCGACCGTTCTCGCTTCAGGAGTGAGCTGGAACGAACCTTTGAAGAATGCCTGGGACGGCTGCAAACGGATTACGTCGACATTCTATACCACCACTCGCGTACGGACGCCGACGGTGTAAACGATGAAATAGCCGGCGAGTACTTTGCGGAGCTGCAGCAACAGGGGAGGATACGCTATCCCGGGATTTCCACCCACTCAGGCCAGGCAGAAGTGCTCAACGAAATGGCCAAGGGCGACTTCTGGGCGGTGGCTGTGATCGGATTCAATGTCACAATGGCGCAGAACCAGGAGCTACTCGACGCAATGCGGAATGCAGCGAGCAAAGGCATCGGAATCATCGGTATGAAAGCTTTGGGAGGCGGACGGCGCGGGCCCGGTTCCGATCCTAGCACGCCGGACTTCAACAAGACCGCCATGCTCAAGTGGGTCCTGAACCATGAAGAGGTGACCACGATCATTCCCGGAGTGACGACTTTCGATCAACTGGATCTGGATTGGTCGGTGGCGTCCGACCTCTCCTACACAGCCGAGGAACGGGAGTTCTTGGGGGAGAGCGACATCCAGGGCATGCTGCAATTCTGCCAGCAATGCCAGGAGTGCGTCCCAACGTGTCCCAGAGGGGTCGACGTTCCAACCCTGATGCGCACGTACATGTATGCGGCTCAATATGCCAACTTCACTCATGCCCGTATGACGCTGGATGACGTTCCGGCAAGTCAAAGCATCTTTGCCTGCGGCTCTTGTCCGGAGTGTACCGCTCGG
>JBDGXD010000162.1:0-9412 GCA_039584755.1 Gemmatimonadota bacterium | reverse complement strand
TCGGTCACGAGCGCGCGGATCTCGTCTATGCCGAGCGGACCTGCGTCGCGGATACGTTGGGCGAGCGACGGCCCAGTAACGAGGGGCATGGTGAAGTACAGCGTTCCATCGGCCTCACCGGAGTCGAGTAGCGGAAGGATGTTGGGATGATTGAGACTTGCCGCGACACCGATCTCACGGAGGAATCGGTCGGTGCCGAGCACGGCCGCAAGGTCTGGCTTCAGCACCTTGAGCGCCACCTTGCGGTGATGCTTGAGGTCCTCGGCCTCGTATACGGTCGCCATGCCGCCCTGACCTAGCTTGTGTTCGATCTTGTACTGGTCGGAGAGGGCGTCAGATAGACGCTGTACTGAGTCATTCATCGCGCGCGGCCGTTTTCACGTGCTGTCCTCGATGCGCTTCACCGCAGCACGCAGGTTCAGCGCATTCAATCCGTCACCGAGCGGTATCTCTTCGGCGCCCGAGTAGACGACCATCCTATCGGTTGCCCGGATGTCGTCACACGCTGAGCGGAACCCTCGGCTCACTGTGGGTGCTGTGGAGCGCTTGATCTCGATGGCGAGGCGGGCTCCCCCGCGGCCTTCGATGACCAGGTCGATCTCAGCGCCCGCAGAGGTTCGGAAGTAGGACGTCCTTGCATCACCTGCGGATGCCACGAGCGACTCGAGCACGAAACCCTCCCACGACTGGCCCACGACGGGGTGGCCAAGCAGGTCTTCCAGACTCTCGACCCCGAGGAGCGCGTGGACGATTCCACTATCACGCAGATACACCTTGGGCGACTTGACCAGGCGCTTCGAAACGTTACCCGACCAGGGTGGCTGCCGCCGAGCAAGGAGCAGATCTACCAAGAGATCGACGTATCGAGCCACAGTCTGACCGCTCACACCGAGCCCCGCCGCGAGCCGGGCCGCGTTCAGCTGCTGGCCGTGAGAGTGGGCGAGCATCGTCCAGAAACGACGCAGGGTCTCGGACGGAATGCGTGGCCCGAGAAGCGGAATGTCGCGTTCGAGATAGGTACGGATGAATGCTCTACGCCACTCGAGACTGGCCTCATCATCGGTGGCGAGGTAGCTGTCAGGAAACCCACCTCGTACCCAGAGGCGTTCGACTGTTGCGCTGTCCGCCGTGAACTCCTGCACTAGCAGTGGCGTGAGTTCTACGAAGGCGAGGCGCCCTGCGAGTGACTCGGATGACTGACGCATCAGTTCCAGAGATGCTGAGCCAAGCACCAGGAACTGTCCCGTGCGTTCTCCTGCTGCCCTGCGCCGATCTACAATAACTCGCAGCACCTCAAAGAGCGCTGGCGCACGGTGGACTTCGTCCAGAATCACCAAGCGACCTTTCTGTGCGCCTAAGTATGCTTCAGCGTCGGCAAGCTTGGCCATATCCGCTGGAGACTCAAGATCCAGGTAACGGGCCCCTTCCGCGCCGATGGATCGCTCAAGCGTCCGCGCCAGGGTAGTCTTACCCACCTGTCGCGGCCCCAGCAGAGCAACAACCGGAAACCGGTCCAGCAACCGGCGCACCTCATCCGATGCACTACGTGCTATCATGCTTGCAAATATGCCATAACATGGAAGAATTACAAGGTTATGCGGGCGTCAATCCGCGTCGATCCGCCTACATCAGCGTTCATCTGCGGCCCCATGCCGCCGGCGCCGAGTTCGCGCTCGATTCGGTAGCGCTCAGCCAATGCGGATGTGATGCGGTCGATAGGATCAGTCATCGATCACCGGCGGCGTTCGTCCGCCTGTTTCCGCGTGTTCCGCGGCACCACTCGATGGTATAGCGTGATGCGAGGGCTTCGGAGAGTCGGGAGACTGCTTCGGACATGTATGCCAATTTAGGACTTAAGACAAACAGTCGCGAGAACGTCACCCATTGAGAAAGGACCTTGACGCGACCGATGCGACCGACTCGAGAGCAACTCCGCTGACTCAGCGCAGAGGCAGTCCTGCTCGTCGCCGGAGGATTGTATCGCGAAGTAGCGCCCGTCCCCAGAAATCACCCATCATGAAGACCGTATCCATGTCCGCATACAAGTCCTCACGCACAATGACCGACATGAGGATCGAGTCCTCAACAAGCAACGCCACATACAGTTCGTGCATGGTCATGCCGAACCCAGAATCGGAGCGCCATCGCTTCCACTCGCCCTGCATCACCGCCTGAGCGCTATCTCTCATTCCCGACCGAGCGAGGATGGCAGCAAACGTGGTCTGCCACTCGGCCTCGAGTCGGACTCGCTCATCTGGCGCGCCCGAGAAAGCATCAAGGTAGGCGGTCACTAGTTGCTGCGCCTGTTGTGGGTCCGGGTTGCGCACGTTGGACAGCGCCATGAGCGTGAGATCGCATGCGACGGTCCAGCTCTGATCAGCGAAACGCCCGCGTCCAGTCACACACCATTCCTGTGCGTCCGCGTCTTGGCCCAACTCCAGCGAAGTCCAGAACAGCTGCCTCATTAGCTGGTCGGCATTCTGGAGAAAGGGATCCGCCGCCAGGGCCTGCCGGGCAGCGACGTTTGCCTCTGCTACACGTCCCTCCAGCTGCGACACTCGGCTAAGACCGGCCCAGGCTTGTGCCTGGCTTTCATCTTCCGCCACGGCGGCGCGGAAGTCGGTCTCTGCCAAGTCCAGCCAGCGACGGCGACTTGCGGGATCGCTCTGCAACCATCCGCGCAGTGCATTTGCCTGCCCCCGCAACTCCAGCGCTGCCCCGTCTGGCTGGAGGGCAAGGGCGGCGTTGGCGAAATCCACCGCAAGCTCTGCGATACTGTCGACGCGATGATGCAGAGCAGAGTCTAAGACCCCCACTGGTGCCGATGCGATCAGAGCGATGCGGCCCCTCAGGACCAGTGGCTCGGGCCACGACGCATCCAGTTCGATGGCCTCGCGCAACCACTGGTCCGCCTGATCCAGTCGCCCCATCATTGGTCGAGGATCTCCACCTCGCTGCGTCACTTCATCGATCAGCAGCGTAGCCCGTTGCACCAACTCCCAGGCCTCCCCACTCGAGGTGCGGGAACGCCCTTCTCGCAGAACGATTTCGCGCCCCAATCGCTGCCGAAGAAACCAAGCCACCTCTTGACTGACGTCTTGCTGGAGCGCGAGCCAATCACCCCATGGACGGTTCACGCTGCGACTCGCAAGGTGTCCGAGGCTGACTGCGTCGATCAGCTGCACCGTGACGCGTACGCGATCTCCCACGCGCTGAATACTCCCTTCTACGAACGTTCCCACTTGGAGAGCGTGGGCGATGGCGGCGATTGAGGAATCGGCGTTGCGGTACGGTTTGACGCCATTACGCGAGATGACTTCCAGCTCGTCGACCTGACTCAACTCATGGATCAGTCCTTCCGTCAAACCGGCAGCAAGGTGCGTTGCGTCACCTCCCGGGCTGAGGTCGTCGAAGTAAAGTACGGCGATGCGTCTGGGATCTGGCGTCGCGGCCCCATAGTCGTCTCGACCACTCCACCACGTGGCAAGCAACACAAGCAAGGCCACAACAGCTACAAACAGAACAGAGAAGACAACAGGCTTCCTGCCTATAACAGGCGTTGGGCGAGCAGGCTCTGTACTCAGAGCACCGGACAGTTCTCCAGCCGTCTGGAATCGGTCGGCAGGAGCCTTGGCCATCGCCTTGTTCAAGCTGGAATCGATCACTTCTGGCACGGTCGGGCGCAGCCGCCTCACTGAGGGAGCGCGCTCCACCGCGTGCTTTGCGATAAGTGAAGCGGCAGATCGTCCCAAGAAGGGTGGCTCCCCAGCCAACATCTCGTAGAGGACGCAGCCCAGCGCATAGACGTCGCTGCGCGCATCGACCGACGGATCGCCCGTGGCTTGCTCGGGGCTCATGTACTCCGGCGTACCCAAGGACAATCCCGTCTCTGTGAGGCGTTCGCCTCCGGCGTCCTGCACCGCCAACGCGATCCCGAAGTCCGCCACCATCGGCTGGCCGTCGTGCAACAGGATGTTCTCCGGCTTGATGTCCCGATGGATCACGTTGTGGCGATGGGCGTAGTCCAATGCGCTTGCAACGGACTTCGTGATCTCGACTGCCTCCTCGATCGAGAGCTGCTTCTCGCGATTCAGCTTCTCCCGGAGAGACTCACCCTCTACGTACGGCATGACGTAGTAAAGGAATGAATCAGCTTCGCCTGAGTCGAACAGCGCCAGAATGTGGGGATGCTGCAGATTCGCAGTGGTTTTGATCTCCTGAATGAATCGGTCGGCGCCAAGCACTGCTGCTAGTTCCGGTCGCAGAACTTTGAGCGCGACCTTGCGGTCGTGCTTCACGTCGTGCGCGAGGTAGACGGTCGCCATGCCGCCCGCGCCGAGTTCGCGCTCGATGGTGTAGCGGTCGGCGAGGGTCGTTGCCAAGCGGTCGGTCGGGTCAGTCATTATCTGCTTGCGTCAGGATCCATCGGCGGCACTCCCTGCCTCCATGTTGCGGCGCTGGAACGCCGGCTCGGAACGTGAGACACTGCTTCGGCTATCCGTTCGGTATCACGGCCGTTGGGTCACAAGACCTACCGCCCGACCTTGGATTCCAGCTCGACTAGCCAATTCGTCACGACGTTCAACGTCGTGGTCGTCTCTCTTCCCAGCCCCCGCAGCACCAGTAAGCGCTCACCGTCGGGCGATACCGCATGCTCCGGGCCCGCGATGTTCAGGTACGTGCCCTCCGCAAACTGCTCCGGTAACGCAAACGGCTCGGTCTCTGACTCCTGGCGGGATACCCAGTACCACCTGCGACCGTCGCGATAGTACAAGCCGTCTCCTCGGATCGACCACTGTGGCAGCTCGCCCCCCTCCGTCGAGAGGCGAATGGGGGTACCCAACTCCGGATACGGTACCGCCCAAATCTCATAGCGTCCTTCCGCTGCCGATGAGTAGGCCAGCCACCTTCCGTCGGGACTGACTGACGCGAACAGTTGGGCCCCGCTCTGTGGGATCGTCCGCTCGGCTTCACGCGAACCCGTCGGACCGGCGTCGCGAGTCTCATCCTCGGACAGGAGCGACACAAAGCGCTGGAAGATCCATTGGACAGCCAGGTGTCCGTCCGGCGCGACCGATTCGACGAATGCCATCTCGTCACCCTGGTAGATCAGGGTGCCGCCACTGAATGCGTCAGCGTCCACCCGCAGGATCCGAACTCGGTCGTCGAGGAAGGTGGCGTAGAGTTCACGCGAGTTCGGATGCCACGACCAGGCCGTGACAGGCGTGTACTCACCCACCCAGCGGCGTTCAGTGCCGCGCTCCAGGTCGTACAGCCACATCTCGGGCACACCTGCCTGTGACGTGGCTTGGATCACGACCCGTCGGCCGTCCGGAGCGAGGGCGAACGCGCCGTACGCGCGGGCCTCGAATCCGAGAGGCTCCTCATGCCCGTCCCGATCGACCCAGACGAGCTCCGCGATGTTGGCATTTTCTCCGCTGGCATACACCAGCGTGCCGGAGCGCGACACCGCGTACTGCAGCTCGTTGAGAAACGCTTCGCGGCGGACACCGGCTAGGATATCAAGGGGGTCACCGAGCACCCGGAAGCTTCCCGGATCGATCCTCACGGCCCGCGCGGTATTCCCGCCGCGGCCGGCAAAAACCATGATGCCGTCTGCAACGAGTCTGGGTGCCCAGCCCAGCAGCTGCGCCTCGTCGCCAACCGGCTGGCGCCCATCTCTCGGTTGGCCGCGAGTGCTGAGAAACAGGAAGCTGCCAGTGGCGGGATCCAGCGCGCAGAGGCCGCCGTTCACGGCGTCGCAGGTAACCAAGAGCCGCTCGCTGCCGGGCAGCCAGTGGGGAGAGGAGCTGGACGTGCCGAGCCGCACTGTCTGCACCGCGCCCGATCCCAATGTCAGGACCAACGCTTCCACACCGTCGCGCACGATCACCGCTATCCGTCCGTCGTCGCTCCACGATCCGGACATGCCGTCCGGCGTATCCATGAGGACCGAGACTGCTCCACCCGTGAGCACCGTACGTTTGAGCTGATCGTCGGCCAGGAACGCAACCTCGCGGCCGTCCGGAGAGAAGAACGGCGCGAACGCACCCTCCGTACCAGGCAGGGCGCGAACAGCAAAACCGTCTGTCGATCGCACATAGAGTTGCGTCGTGGGTCCGCGGCTCCCGACGTACACGACGTGCCGCCCATCCGGTGAGATGTCGAGTGCGCGGACGCCCACTCCCAGCGATGCCTCGCCCACGAAGACCATCGCGGCCGAATCAGGCAGCGCGATATTCCACCGACGAACGGCAGCATCCTCGCTCGCATTGCCGAGCCACACCAGTGCGAGCGCGGCAGCAAGAATACCCGCCAAGAGCCACGGCACCACCTGGACGGGCCGCAGACTGCTCGATCGAGCGACGTGGCGGCTCGACCCGAGTGCGATTTTCACGCGTCCGGTCAACGCGTCCGTGAACGCACTGGCGTCTCCGAACCGATCTGCCGGCAACTTGGCTAGCGCCTTTTGCAGTGCCGCCGCCACGTGCGGCGGCACCGTGTCCCGCAGATCCGTGATCTCCCGCGGCCGGTCCGTCACCACCTTCGCAATCACCGCCTGTACGGTACTCCCGGTGTGCGGTGGATCACCCGCCAACATCTCATACAGCACGCACGCCAACGAGTAGATGTCACTGCGGCCATCCAGTTCTCGGTCTCCCGTCGCCTGCTCCGGACTCATGTAATGAGGCGTTCCCAGCGACAATCCGGTCTCCGTGAGTCGCGTCCCACCCGCCGCGCTCACCGCCAACGCAATGCCAAAGTCCGCAACTAGCGGCTGACCGTCGTGCAGCAGGATGTTCTCAGACTTGATGTCACGATGTATGACGTTGTGCCGATGTGCGTAGTCCAACGCACTCCCCACAGCCTTCGCGATCTCGATGGACTCCTCAATGCCAAGCTGCTTCTCGTGATTCAGCTTCTCTCGCAGCGATTCACCTTCGACGTACGGCATGACGTAGTAAAGGAACGAGTCAGCTTCACCCGAGTCGTGCAGCGGCAGGATGTGCGGATGCTGCAGATTGGCTGTGACCTTGATCTCGTTCAAGAAACGCTCGGCGCCGAGCACAGCCGCGAGTTCAGGGCGTAGAACCTTGATGGCCACCTTGCGGTCGTGTTTGATGTCATGTGCGAGGTATACGGTGGCCATGCCGCCGGCGCCGAGTTCGCGCTCGATGGTGTAGCGATCGGCAAGTGCTGCGCTCAGTCGGTCGAGTGCGTCAATCACGCTGTTAACCGATCTGCGATCGTCAGCTTGCAGCCGCCGCTTTCTTAGCGGCCGCGTGCGCTTCTTCATCGTCCAACACAGTCACTATGTCGAAGTCGCACACCGCATTCCACTTCATGAGCCACAACGCAAATGCCTCGGCGTCGTTCGTCTCACAAATCGCAACCCCGGTGCCGTTGACCAAGTCGTGCCAACGCCCAAGGAGCTTGATAGCCGAGCCCTGCTGAGCCTGGTAGTCCTTTAGATCCATCCCGGCGAACGCGGTGAATACGTCGTGGCGTTTGTCATGATGGAGCTCCCAGTGAATCATGAGTTTCATTGCGACACTTCTCTGCTGGAGGTTGCTATTTTCGTCGGGCTACCGTAGAACGACTTCGGAACGGCCGCGACCGAATTATCGCGACCACCGCCCCAACGACGTTGGCAATGAGAGCAGCCGGCGAGTGCGGCCTCTGCCCTAACTGCCCGAACCTGCCTCAGGCAATGGGAGATCCGAATTGAAGATGTCGTGTTGGATCTTCCAAGAACCATCATCGAGGCGTGTCCAGATTTCGATGAACTTGCCCCTATCGTTGCCTATGACAGCGCCATCATCGTCTATGAAATCCATCGAGTACTGGCCATAGACATAGGCGAGATTGCCGCTACCGCCGACGTCAATCTGCTCGAAGTTCAAATTCGTGAAGTCCGGGAACTGAGCAAGAAAATCCTGAATCGCCACGCGGCCGCGGATCACCTGAGCGTTGGGTGTCATGAATACAGCGTCTTCTGTGTAATACAAGCGAGCGTACTCCGCCCAATCTTTCGACGTGTTCGCGATCTCCAATACCTGACTCGTGACGCCAGCGATCGCAGCCCTGTCTTCGTCATTGAACGACGGGCCTGCGGGTGCACACGCCGCGAGCACTAGACCCCACAGAACGAGTGGGCGTCGGACCCTACCGCAAGTACGCGTCTCCATATGTTGCCTCCTGGTCGTGAGTTTCCTTCTTTGCCCCAAACCATTGATGTTTGCCAGTTCCGTTTCCATGCTAAACCACATAGCGGTTGCCTAAGACGCTGGGGTGGACATGTGAACCTGCACCAAGCGCCAGCTGCCGTCGAGTTTCTCAAAGACGGCGGATTCCCAAGCGACAAACGTTACGGTATCGGAGGTGATCACCTGGACTTCGACCTTCATGGTTGCCCATGCCATCTCGGCACTCGGGGAAACCGTGATGGCCCAATCGTACGTGCGGGCTCGCAGATCCGGACCCTCTGCCATGCGCTCCTGATATCGTGGTCCAAGCGTCGACCAACCCACCAGCCACTCAGGGACGTCAGGATGCATGATCTGAACGCGTTCATTGTTCGCCCAGAAGTTCGAGTAGGCATCAAAGTCGCGATTCTCCAATGCCTTGCCCCCGGCTTCCCAAAGTTCTCGAATGGCGAGTGCCTCCTCCGCCAGGTCGGGCCGCGGTTGGCAGCCAATCATACTCAACAGCGCGATGCCACAGAGGTATCTCAGCTTCATGTTGAGCTCCGTGTAAAGATGGGTGCGACTGCCGGCGGTCCTTGCGCGGCAAAGCCTCAGGCGGCCGTTCAGGAGAACACCCACGTCAGGCAACCGTCGCCGCGGCTGCGGCCGCAGCCACTGCCGCACTCGAGCTTGCCGCTTTTTCCAGCACCCCGGCGAATCGTGGATCGTCGCGCAGGTTTGCCAGAAACGGATCGCGCTCGTTCAGATAGCGCACGTTCATTATGCCGTGGCCCACGGCTTGGTCGAGCCAGTGGAACCCCGCGTCGAGCTCGCCAATCAAGCTGTATCCCGCAGCGAGGAAGAGGGGCCACACGTCGTCCCACAAAGCCGCCTCTTCCAGCTCCCCGGTCACCGCGGCAAGCGCCTCCGGCTTCTGCCCGAGCCAGGCGTACTTGAGAAACACCCCCAGCGTGGTAAGGAGGTGGGAGGGCGTGTCGGCTTGCATGCGATTCACGATGGCGATGGCTCCCGGCACATCGTCGGAGGCGGCACGGAAGTACGCGAGGACCAAAATCGTGGCTGACTTCTGATCCTCCATGGTGCGCCACCAGTCCGCCCATGCCGTCATAGCTGCGCCGAAATCACCCTCGAACCACGCGAGCCAGCCTTTGGCCCCGCCGTTGATCCCCGTCAGCGGATCCACTCGCTCCAGACGCTCCAGGATG
>JBDGXD010000161.1:0-9509 GCA_039584755.1 Gemmatimonadota bacterium | reverse complement strand
TTGGGACTCGAGGAACTGCAGCGCAGGCCGGAAGAGCTGGAGAGCAAGCTGAGTCAGTTTGCCAAAGAGATCGCCAGTGCGACTTGGCGCGAGGGGGTCTCGATCGACACGCTCGAGCCCGGTGGGCACGGCATTCGGGTGAGGCTCAAGGGCGAGGAACTGGAGCTGGATCTCAGTGACAGAGCGATTGCCGATCTCCTGCTAGAGCATCTGCAGCCACGGTTCCGGGCTGTCATGGAAGGCATCGTGTGGTGAGGCGATAACCACTGATGCCCCGATCGCCGCGTTACTACATGTTGATGGCGAGTCTACCGCCGTTGCCGCCGTTCTTCACGAGTGACCAGACTCCGATCTCGCGCCTGCGCTTGGACCGTAGGCTTTCCATGTTGGAGCCCGATGATCGCGAAGAACTGGCTGCCCTGGAAGATCTCATGCGCTGGGACCGGCTCCCGTTGGACATCACCGATCAGGAGATCATCGAGCGGGCCAACGAGTTCATTCCCCAACTGAGGAGTTCGACGTTGCGGGATGTTACGACTTGGCGGCTGGAAGTGCGCACGGTGGTAGCGGGTCTCAGGCGCAGGGCACTGGGAAGACCCGCCCCTTCTCCCGGCGAACAATGGGGCCACGGACGTTGGGTCCGACACATTCAGCGCAATTGGTCCGCAGGTGAATTCGGCCTCGGTGGCGTGCTGCCGTGGGTAGCCGAGTTCAGTCGCTTGATAACCGAAAAGGATACACTGGGATTCGAGCGTGAATTGCTCAGCGTAACCTGGCAGTACATGTCGCGCGTCGCAGACCGCCATTTCTTCAGTTTCGAGGCAGTGGCCCTATATGTCCTTCGGTGGGACACGATATCACGGTGGACCGCGTACAACGGTCAGTTGGCGCAGGAGCGATTCGATCGGTTGGTGAACGAGGGACTGGGAGAGCATGCACACTTGTTCGAGAATCAACGCTCTCGAAGTGAGCGCGCCGCGACGACGGCGCTGACCGGTTAGGAGTTTCAAATGTCAAATGGATCGGTGCAACGAGCGAGTGCCAGGGTGGTTGCCGTGCAGCAGGGGCTCGTGACGATAGAACTGCTTGAAGGGGACGAATCGGGCACCTTGATGAAGAACGAAGTCGTGCTGGTGTGTCCGCAGGGTACCGACGAGAAGCTGAAGGCCGAGGTGCTGCGGGTAAGGGGCCGCACGGCCGAAGCCCAGGTGTACGAGGAGACCCGAGGTGTCGCTGTCGGTGATCCGGTGGAACAGACGGGCAACATGCTCTCGGTCAAGCTGGGGCCAGGTCTGCTGGGCCAGGTGTACGACGGACTGCAGAACCCACTGGAGACGATAGCGGCGGAGCACGGTTTCTTCCTTCCGCGAGGAGTCGAAGTCCCGCCACTCGACGCCGCAGCGAAGTGGACCTTCACACCAGTTGCAGAAGTCGGCCAACGGCTGCATGCCGGCGATGTGCTCGGTACCGTGCCGGAAGGGCGCTTCACCCACAAAATCATGGTCCCGTTCAATGAGCCCGGGGTTGTCGAGTTGACTTGGATTCAGGGTGGCAGCTTTCAGGTCGACACCGTAGTAGCGCGGGTACGAGACGAATCTGGCCGAGAGCAGCCGTTGACCATGGCGCAGCAATGGCCGGTCAGACGGGCATTGCCGGATGCGTTGTTGCGGCAGAAGTACTCGGAGCGTCTCTATCCGTCTGAACCGATGGTCACGACACAGCGACTGATCGACACCTTCTTCCCCATCGCCCGCGGTGGCACCGCATGCATACCGGGCCCGTTTGGATCCGGCAAGACGGTGCTACAGCACCTGATCTCGCGCCACTCCTCGGTGGACATCGTGATTGTGGTCGCCTGTGGTGAGCGGGCGGGAGAAGTAGTCGAGACCATAACCGAGTTCCCTGAGTTGATCGATCCAAAGTCAGGTGGAGCGTTGATCGATCGTACGATCATCATATGCAACACATCCTCCATGCCGGTGGCAGCTAGAGAAGCATCTATCTATACCGGTATCGCGTTGGGCGAGTACTACCGGCAGATGGGGTACGACACGCTGTTGCTTGCAGACTCGACCTCACGCTGGGCGCAGGCGATGCGTGAGACTTCCGGTCGCATGGAGGAAATCCCTGGCGAGGAGGCGTTCCCTGCCTACCTGGACTCGGCGATTCGTGGTGTGTACGAACGGGCCGGAGTGATCCGGGCCAACGATGGCGCACTCGGCAGCCTCACGATGATCGGCACGGTCTCGCCAGCCGGCGGAAACTTCGAGGAGCCGGTGACCCAGTCGACCCTGAGTACCGTCAAGGCCTTTCTCGGACTCAGTGCCGACCGAGCCTACAAACGGTTCTATCCAGCGGTCGATCCGCTGCTTTCCTGGTCGCGCTATCTGGATCAGATCTCGGAATGGTTGGATAGGGAGATGTCGTTCGGTTGGGCAGATCGGGTCAAGGAGATGATGGACCTGCTGAAGAGCGGTGACGGTATCCAACAGATGATGCAGGTGACCGGTGAAGAGGGAATCACCGTGGAGGACTTCATCGTCTACGAGAAAGCCGTGATGGTAGACATGGTCTATCTGCAGCAGGACGCGTTCGACGAGGTCGACGCCACCACGACCCTCGAGCGGCAGAAGAGGGCATTCGAGTTGCTGTATGACCTGGCTACCCGGAACTATCGGTTCGACGACAAGGACACGGCCCGCGACTACTTCACTCGGGTGATCGGGCTGTTCAAGGATCTGAACTACACGGCCGAGGATTCGCCCGATTACGAACCGCTGCAGCGGCAGATACTCGAGCTAGCGGACAGCAACACCACCATCGTGGCCACGGCTAGCAGCAGTCCTGCCGGCTAGCTGAGTAGCGGCTTCCAGTACATCACGCTGCCTCCGTCGGACGCGGGGCATATTCCGTCTGAGAAGAGACGTATGCAGGTTCCCTCCGCTCAGACTCAACTTCCGCACCAGAGAAGCAGCGGAAACCGTGTTTGCGGGGCAGGACAAGCTGAAGCTGGTTGTTCACTGTCAAGACCACAGCGACGAATACGAACAGTACGTGTTGCGTGAGTATCTGGCCTACCGGATCTACGCGTTGCTCACACCATTCAGTTACCGGGTTCGCTTGGCTCGTATCACATACATACAGACCGGGGCGACCGACTCTCTTCCGAAATTCGCCCTCTTCATCGAGAACGAGGATAGGCTGGCGCGACGGAACGGCGGGACCATCGTGGACTCGGCCGGGGTCAGTCAGATGGCCCTCGACGAGGAGCATGCAGCCCTGTTCGCAATGTTCCAGTACTTCGTAGGCAACACCGATTGGAAAGTCTCGGTAGGAAACAACATCCCGACGGATCACTACGCGCCAGCGCTCTAGGAATCCTCGGTGAACAGCTGACGTACTGTGTAGCGACAATGAACCGTTTCTATCTGATTGCAATTGGTGGTGTGAATGTCTGTGTTTTCTCCACGCGGACTTTGGAATGCCCCAACCGGAGCGTACAGCTCTGGACGCGCCGGTTTTGGAGGATTGCAGGACGGCAGCTGTCTGGCGTTTTGCCATAGATGCGCCCGGAACTTGGTTCCGGTTGGTCGAGTTGTGGGCAAGGTTGAGGGATCTCATAGGAAGGTTGCCGTATGGCGATCGGCGGCTTCTAGTCCGCCGGGATCTCTACGCTGTCGCCGGTTGATACCCGGCGATTCCCATCATGGACGATGTGGCCCTGGTACGAGCCATCCGCCGTCACTCGAGCGTGAGCCGGCTGGACGTCCGCTGTGCATAGAGGAATCAGTGGCACGCCGGGACGGTGGGTATTACCACATCGGTTTGAACCGGCCGGCGCGGACCCTGTTTTCGGGCATTCCCCGGAGTACGGCACATGTGTTGCAGGTCACGTTGGATGCATGCAAGCAGTTGCATTTTCGTACTGTGACTTTGCAGCCTCTGCGTGATTCGGACACGGTGTCAGACCTGGTGGCACTCGGCTTTGATCGCCCTTGACCACAGGTTTGAAGAGGGAGCATATTACGCCTCCCTTCTCATGTGTTCAGCAGCTGAGGACAAGATGGCATGGCGTGGAGAATAATCGACACGGACGGTGAGGTTTGGCACGTTCAAGTAGCAGCGGAGCGGCGAGCCGACACGAAGTTATGGCAGCTCAGCCTGGCATTCCGACCGCGGAGTTCGGATCGGGAGCCGCGTGCTATTTGGGCGCAATATCCCCTCGAGTCAGTGTCCAAATCCTCGCTGTTTCAGGCTGCCGACCGCCTATCGGACGAT
Source organism: Gemmatimonadota bacterium (assembly GCA_039584755.1). Lineage (GTDB taxonomy): Bacteria > Gemmatimonadota > Gemmatimonadetes > Gemmatimonadales > GWC2-71-9. The sequence goes on along the minus strand of JBDGXD010000161.1, from coordinate 5,231 downwards.
GCGCTGAAAGAGGTGCTCGTCCAGCATATCACCTAACCACATCCTCACCCGGAGCACGTCGTGTCGATCGCGCCCGTCCAAGAACTGCGTCGCATTGCCGAGGCGGTCGGGCAGTTGCATGGGTTTACGGTAGAGGACGTTCAGATCCGTTCGGATTGCAAACTGCTGCGCATTACACTGGCCGAAGGACGAATCCTCCTGATCTCGGTGATGCTCGATGAGGGTGGGAAACCCCGCTTGGACGTGGACCTCCTCAGGGCGCCCGCAGAGATCACTGCCGGACAACTCGAGGTACCGTTCGACGTCCTGCCAGAGTAACGCCGACCAGGTGTTGGGATGACAGCGAGACCCGAGCGAACGCGACTCAAGTTCGTCGATTTCGACTTCGCGATTCTCCCTAGTGGGAGATGCCGTTCACGAGTCGTACTGGAGTGGAAAGATGGACTCTCGTTCGAGGGCACGGCCGAGGGGCTCGGTTCTCAGACCGGTGAGCTGAGGTGTGCGGCTGAGGCTACTGTGGTGGCGCTGGAGGAGGCCGTCGAGGGTAAAGTCAGTCTGGAGTTGTTGGGTGTGAAAGCAGTGCGTGCGTTTGACGCAGTTGTAGTGATTGTCTCCCTTTCGTGTCGCAATGGTTCGGCGCAACGGGTTGTGGGATCCTATCTGTCGAGTGAGGAGCTGCCTCGAGGGGCAGCACTGGCCGTGTTGAACGCCACGAACCGCCTGCTTGGAAATATCGTTTTCACGAGATGATGTCGATGACTGCAAGATACTGCTGGCAGTGGACTGCCGGCTTGACACTCATAGCGTTCAGTGGGTGTGCCCGACCCGCGGAAGACTTGGGGCTGGCACCACAGACACAGGACGCGGACAATGTGCGCCGCGCCGTCACCGTAGCTGCCCCCGTGCCGACCCCGGAGGATTCTGCGGCTGACCGGCTGGCGCTCGAAGCACTACAGGCGTTGGAGTACAAGAGCCTCGCCAAGGGTGCAGAACACGTTCAGGGTACATTGCAGCAACCAGAGGTCGCAGAGACTGAGGCTGTAGCACCATTGCAGTCATTCGGTTCCCGCGGGGGCGCTGCCAGCACCTTGGCACCGAAGTACGACATCGAAGTGGAGTCGTACGCCACCAACCAGCGAGTTGAATACTACAAGCAGTTCTTCCTGGGTGATGCCAGGGATCGCTTCACTATCTGGTTGGGTAGGCTCAACCGATACGAGGGTATGATCAGAGACCGATTCCGGGCTGCTGGAGTACCTAGCGATCTGGTGTACCTCGCTATGATCGAGAGTGGCTATTCGAACACGGCCGTGTCCCGGGCTAACGCCGTTGGGATGTGGCAGTTCATGGCCCGGACCGCGCCAGGTTACGGGCTCACGGTGGACGAGTGGGTGGACGAGAGGCGTGATCCGTTCAAGGCCACTGACGCGGCCGCGCGCTACCTGTCCGAGGCCAAGGAGAGGTTCGGATCGTGGTACCTGGCTGCGGCCGCGTATAACGGGGGACCGAGCCGGGTCCTGCGGGGTCTACAGCGTCTGTCACGCCAAGGCGACACGGTGGCCAACGACGACACGTTCTTTGAGCTTTCCGACCGGCGCTGGCTGAGACGCGAGACACGCGACTATGTCCCCAAGCTGATTGCGGCAACGCTCATCTCAAAGGACCCATTGAGCTTCCGGTTCGATAGCATCCCCTACCTGCAGCCATTGGTCTTCGACGAGATGACGGTTCCGGATGCGACGGGGCTCGATGTCCTGGCTCAGCTGGCCGACACCTCGTTCAGAGCGCTCGTGGAGTTGAACCCCCAATACTACCGCGGCGCCACGCCACCGAATCGCATGTCCATAGTCCGGCTGCCAAGGGGTTCCGGCAACGAAGTCGCAGGGCGCTACGCCGCTCTACCGCCGGAAGACCGGGTGAATTTCCAGCAGCACAAGATCAAGCGGGGCGAGACGCTGGGTGAGGTCGCGAAGCGTTACGGTGTCAGTCTCAACCTGTTGATGGCTGCCAATCCCGGAGTGCAGCCACGCCGCTTGCGAGTCGGTCAGCGGGTGGTGATTCCGTACAGTGCAACTGCCCGAGCCTACCCTGGCTCGGCACCGGCTATGCTCACAGCCAGTCGCAGCAGATATCACCAGGTGCGGCGGGGCGAGAGCCTGTGGATTATTGCCAAGCGATACGGCACCACGGTGAATAATCTCAGAAGCTGGAATGGTATGAGATCGGGAGACGTGCTGAGGACCGGAACGAGGCTGGTGATCTCACCTAGATAGGCGCTTTAAAAGGGAAGAAGACGGAAAAAGAGGGGGGGCGGGAGATGCTTGATCTCCTTCCCCCCTTTCCCTGCTTGGGTGATGCGGCTGGGTGGGGTGATCAGGTGCCCCCGGGATACCCTTCCATCAGAGTCGACGGATATCCGTTGTCGGGATTGATGCCCTCCTCAATCAGCGTCTTCAACCGCGATGGCCCGCGATTGTACGCCAGCAGCGCGAGCTTGATGTCATCATAGTTTTCCAGCAGGTCGCGCAGGTAACGAAAACCGATCCTGAGGTTGAGTTCGGGCTCGTAGAGTTCCTCGGCGGTGATGTCGCGCTTGTAGAACTTCGCCGTGCCGAGCTGTACCTGTGCCAGTCCATACGCGTTGGCGTGGCTCTTTGCTCGCGGATTGAAAGCGCTCTCCAGATTGACCAGCCGAAAAGCCAGCTCCGGTTCCAGGCCCTCTTGGACGGCGACGTCGAACACGAGTTCTGCCAGGTCCGCCGGAATCCGATACCTGGTGGAGTAAGTCAACAAGGCCTGTGCTCGAGCCAGCCTGAGCCGGACCCATTCCAGTTCTCCGGTCGTCGTGTCGAGCGATGCCCGGAGCCTGCGAAACTCCGTCATGACCGCGGTGCCAGTGTAAGTAGTCTTCTCATTGTCTGCACTAGCTTGAGGTGCCCATCCTCCCACCACCGTCCCGGCCACGAGGATCGTCCCAAGCATGGCCACACCTCGAACCATCAATTGCTGTGTTTCGGACAATCGATTCCAGCCACGCAGCAACGCGGCCGCAGTTTCCCTGACGACTCTCTTTATGACGAGCACGTATGGTTATCCCTCTCGTAGTCTTGTGGAGTCATGGTCGGGGCGGTGCCACTCACCGGTCTTCCCACCAGACTTCTGCAACAGTCGAATGTTCTCGATCTCCAAATCGTGTCCTGCCGACTTCACCATGTCATAGACGGTGAGCAATGCGACAGCGACGGCTGTCATGGCCTCCATCTCGACACCTGTCCGTCCGACGGCCTTGGCCTGCGCTCGAATCCGGACACCCGGTAAATCACTGTCCGGCTGAGCGCGCACCTCGACGTGGTCGAGGCCGATCGGATGACACAGCGGGATCAGTTCTGCGGTTCGCTTGGCGCCCAGTGTGGCCGCCAATTCGGCTGTGCTCAATACGTCGCCCTTCGGATTGGAGTTTCCCGCTATCAACGAGAACGCTTCCGGCGACATCCGGATCGAACCTTCGGCAACGGCAACCCGGGTGGTCTCCGGCTTGGCCGCCACGTCGACCATCCTCGGCCGGCCCTCAGCGTCCACGTGTGACAACCTCACAGCAGCCACTCCAGGTCACTTCCCAACACGGCCAAGGCCAGTTGCGGATTTACGTTCTGACCTGTCTCGTCCTTGGCTTCCTCTACTCGCCGAAGCGCCTCAATTACACCGTCCAGACTCTCTCCCCGCTGCGAGCGCTCCGCCAGTCTGTCCCGCAGTCTCACGGCCAATGCGTCCAGCGTGGCGCCGAAACTGCCTCGTGCACCCCAGGGGGCCTGGGCCAATGCCGCTCGGCTCCATCCGGTAGCACCACGCTCGATCTGTTGCAGGACATCCCCGGCCGCACGATCGGCTTCGTCGCCGTCCTCGCCTGCCCAAAAAGCACACCCAATCCGGCCCTCCGAAAGGGCGACCAGTACATCGAGGCCAGGATCGTCGGGTGCGTGCTCCATCTCCTGGATCAGGAAGTCCCTCACATCAGCGTCACGTACCCGGCCCACACGCAACGGCACCACTCGAGACCGGATCGTGGGCAGCAGAGCCTGCGGCTTCGACGCTGTGAGAATCAGCACCGTATCGTCCGGTGGTTCCTCCAGCGCCTTCAACAGGGCATTGGCCGCTGCTTCGGCTCCCTTCTGAGGGACCAGTCGTTCCGCGTCACCCACTACAATGACCTTTCTTCGCCCCTGGAACGGCTTCATGGCCACTTTTCGCAGCAACAGGCGTATCGATGCCATTGCATGGCTGCGCATGCCGTCTGGGCGGCGATAGAGTGGTTCCTGACGCCGCTCCCCGATCACATCGGCCAACGACCCCTCAGCCTCGGATACCTGCTTCTCCGGATCACTCGCCTTGGGACGCGGGATCGGGATGAACCAGTGCAGGTCCGGGTGCTGTAGCCCGAGCACTTGATGACAACTATGGCACTCGTCGCAAGGGGCTCCCGCCGCGGCCTCGCACAGGAGCCCTTGCGCCACCCACAAAGCCAGCCGCTGCTTGCCGACCCCCGCTGCTCCGACAAATAGCGCTGCCTGCGGGAACCGGCTGGAGGCAATCGAGCCAGCCAGCCGGTGCAGCAAAGCTTCGTGGCCATAGACAGGCCTTATACTCATGGCGTCAAATGTACTTGTGGTATGAAAACCGGGGTATCCACTTCCCATAAGCCATTGTAGTTTATCATGTTACATGCACTGATATCGCGATGTGTGTTAGGTGAAGCGGTGCATTGACGCCTCATGCGAGCACTCACTGTAGTGGACCAGGTCGACACGTGCTGCTTCCTCTGGGGTTGGGTTCTTTCCCTTCTTCAATGCCCTGGAGCATATTCTTCCATGCTCGAGTCACCAGCCAATCAGCCAGGAGTCGAACGTGCAACGGCTTCCATTCAGGCGGATCTCGTCTATCGGGTTCCTTCTCTGTCTTTCGCTAGCGGCCTGTTCCGACGGAGGTGCCGGTATGGCTGACTTGGTTCTGATGGGGGGGGTCGTTTGGGCCGGTCCCGGAACACCGGTTTCAGGAGAGGAAGCCCCCAATGCAATCGCGGTGGCCGAGGGCCGGATCCTGGCCGTCGGATCGGACCAGGAGATCGAGCAGTATCTGACTCCGACGACAGTGCGCATTGATCTGCAGGGCCGCCGTGTGACACCTGGCTTGATGGACGCTCACACTCACTTCATCGCAGGTGGTTTCGAGCTCGC
>JBDGXD010000160.1:0-9646 GCA_039584755.1 Gemmatimonadota bacterium | reverse complement strand
CCTCCCGATCATCGAGGGATACGGACTCACGGAAACCTCTCCACTGATAGCGGTTAACCCACTCGAGGCACCGCGAATGGGCACGGTTGGCCCGGCCGTCCCGGGTGTTGAGGTACGCATAGCTCACGACGGCGAGATCCTCTCGCGCGGGCCGAACGTCATGCGAGGTTACTACAACAAGCCGGAAGCCACTAGCGAAGCGATCGACTCCGAGGGCTGGTTCCACACAGGCGACATCGGGGAGCTGGACGCCCAGGGATACATCAAGATCACCGATCGCAAGAAAGACATCATCGTCACAGCGGGAGGCAAGAACATTGCCCCTCAGCCTATCGAAAACAAGGTCAAGACCAACAAGTTCATCCTCAACGCCGTGATGGTCGGGGACAAACGCAAGTTCCCGATAATGCTCGTAGTGCCGGACGAAGAAGCAGTCGGCCGGTGGGCAGCTGAACGGCGTATTACAATTATCTCCAACAGGCTGCTGACTCACCCCGATGTCGTTGCCATGGTCGAACGAGAGGTGATGGGTAACCTGAGAGATCTCGCGAGCTACGAGATGCCCAAGAAGATCGTGGTGGTCGAGCAAGACTTCACCATAGAGGATGGAGAGCTCACACCCACTCTCAAAGTGAAACGGACGGTCGTGGAGGAGAAGCACAAGAATCTGATTGAGCAGGCGTACAGGGAATAGGTCAGCAACGGCGGGGGGAGTTGACCGAGAACCTACACTCGGCCCGCGTGCTTCTCCCCCACCCACAGCCCCCTCTCCGCAACGAGGCGTTCCACGCCGGCAACTGAGACGCCCTCATCCGCAACCAGTAGTCTCATACCGTCCGCCAGCACCCGCGCTCCTTCCGACAACCAAGGTTCCCTAGCGTACTCTCTGCCGATCACAACGCCGCGGGCAAATGACGATTCAATAGGAATGGTCTGAGTCGATCGTACCAGACTCATGTTGGACGACTCACAAACTTCGGGCGGAGGATTGACGCCAACATGATGAGTAGCACCGACCAAATCAGCCAATCCACCTGACAGCCTGGTCATCGACCCAACCAGCACCACATAACCGCCCAGGCTCGCCAGCGCCAACAGTGCCTGGACTGTTTCCGGGTCTGGCATTTGCTCCGTTGTGATATCGTCTGACCTGCTGTCACTCCCCAGCACGGGATCGACTCCAAATTCTACCACTCCATCTTGGATTGCATATTCGGCCTTGCACACCGGGCAGCCAACCACGCCACGGATCACCCTTCGGCCCAGCGCCACATCGGACGAGAGCACACAATGGGAGGTCCTGTGAGGGCCGGGGCACCGCAGTAGTTCGGCTAGTTCTATGAACACGACGTCAAGTGCTACACAGCTGGAGAGATGTGAATAAGGTCGACGTTCGCTCGTGGCGGTCGTGTGACAGCGAAGAGCACAGCTTCTGCAATGTCCTGCACTTGCAGCATGTCTGCCCGGTCCACTAGATCGCTCCCTTCTTCAGAACTCAGCTCATCCCAGAGGGACGTGTCGGTTGGACCAGGAGAAACCAGTGTTGTCCTCACATCTGTCCCACTCAGCTCCCGCTTCAATACCTCATGAAGTCCCCGTAGACCGTACTTACTCGCACCGTAGGCTGCGTTCCCCGGAAAAGGTACGTGGTCAGCAATACTACCGATAGTCACGATGTGTGCTCGGTCCCGCTTGATTAGGTGGGGCAGCAGTTCACGCAGAACTAGAAACGGTCCTGTGAGATTGATTGCGAGATTGCGTTCAAATTGAGCCTTACTCGTTTCAACCAACGGCTTGAGCATGAATGTCCCTGCGTTGTTGATGACTATGTCGGGAGCGCCAAACTCGGAGACCACTTGCAACATGGTAGTCCGCACGTCGTGTTCCTTTGTAACATCACATGCGAAGTCTGTGCGACGTTCTGAAGACGCCGGCGAAAGACTCCGTGCCAAACGGACTACATGGGCTCCGTTGTCGAACAGTACATCACTGATCGCGAGACCGATGCCTCGACTTGCCCCCGTTATCAGGGCAGTCTTTCCCGCGACCGAACTCAATCTGGTGCGCTCCCGCTGTGTACCAATCGTAGAAACTCGTCGCGCGTCTTGCCATCCAGAAAGGCTCCTCGCAGTGCGCTCGTCACCGTCTTGGAATGTTGCTTCTCGACGCCACGCATCATCATGCAGAGGTGGTACGCTTCTATCACAACTCCAACACCCATTGGCTCCAACACATTCATCAATGCATCGGCCACCTGATCAGTCAGGCGCTCCTGAATCTGCAAACGGCGGGCGTATACGTCGACTACTCGCGGGATCTTCGAAAGGCCGAGGATCTTTCCTTGTGGGATATAGGCGACATGCGCCTTTCCGAAGAATGGCAAAAGGTGATGCTCGCACATCGAGTAGAGTTCCACATCCCGAACGAGAATCATGCTGTCGTGAGGCTCCTCAAAGACAGCCCCATTCACGACGTCGGAAACGCAGGTTCTGTATCCTTGCGTTAGCCAGCTGTAGGCAGTTTCCACCCGAGCAGGAGTCTTGACCAAACCGGACCGATCGGGATCCTCGCCAATATGCACGAGCAAGTGACGAACCATCTCACGTACGATCGAACCGTCCGCTCCTGCGTGAGTAGACCGGTCTGCCCGCTGCTCTTGGTCGTCGACTGCGTGGGCTGGACGTGAGTGCAGCACCAGGCATACCCCATTTCTGAATTGCGGTTGCGTCTGCACGGCGCGTTCTTCTCGGGCAGACACGGGAACACTATTTTCGCCTACCTGAGGCGTCAAGATGCGGCCACGCAAGTCCCAATAAAAAGGCACGCCCTGAGGCGCACCTTTGGTATCTGCAAGTGCGGAACGAAGAGCCTTTTTGAAGCCCGAATCGATACGGCCCGTGCCCTAGCCACAACATCTGCCTTCCCATCCCAGGGCTTGACATCGGCAGCAGCAAGCTGACACGTGTTCAAGCTTGTTGGCTCAATAGTGTCACTCTCCGCCCCGCTTATATTTGCGAATATAGATACAGTACGAAATACCGTCAAGCAAACGACCTATCGGCTGAGTGAGTCATGAACAAGTATTTTGTGGGAGCTCTGGTGAGCGCACTACTGTGGATCTTTCTGGCCTTTGTCGCGGCGGTCCCGAGCGGCTGGGTCCATTTGCCTCTGGTGGCGACGGTTCTGTTGGTCACTTGGGGTATCGTGGAGGGTAAGGGAACCTAGTCAGATCTCCCAGTTCGAGAACAACACCTCCTCGCCAGGCATGGTGGGTTCCGCGAATCCGTCCAGTGTCATGCGGAGGTCTGTCCACCGGACACGGTACCCCAAATCGGTCAAGATCCGATACCCTTCCTCATAAGCGGTCTGACACCGAATGGCGATGCGTGGTAATCTGAGTTTTGCCGCACACTGCTCGATGGCGAGGATCACGTTCGTGAACGCCTCCGCTGACTCGGCAAACAATTTCAACACTCGCAGTTCGTCACTCGGTCGGTTCAACGTAAGTGGCGCTGAATGCCACAGGGCAAACCCGCTCACCTCTCCATCCTTCCCGACGACGATGGCGTCTCCGACTTCCAGATCCACAGATATATCGAACTCACGTGTGAAATCGTAACCCGCAGCGACACCGTCGAGACGATCGCGGCACTGGCTCACCAACAGTAATCTTCGCTCTGCGGTCAGATCCCCCAGACACTCGTACTGGATTCTACGACGTCGCTTCCGGGATTCACTCGTCATCGTCACTGTGAGGTGTCTGGGAACGAAGCCAAGTCGACCGTAGAATCCGATGTTCTCCACAGTGCGCGGCATGGTCTCAAGGCCTAGTGTCGTTACTCCCGCTTCGCGCAGCCAATCGACAGCAGTCTGGACAATCACTCTTCCGATCCCGAGTCCCTGTCTATCCGAGCGGACCGCCAACGGCCCCATCCAGCCTTCGACGCCCGAGTGGTGAGCCATGTTGAATGCCACCAGTTCACTCTTTTCGCCAAACCAGAGCATACCCCCGTCCCCTGCATCGAGCATCGCGTAGCGCCAAATGTCTGGATTCAGCTGCGGCACGCGCACGCCGATCAAGCCATCTCTGCGGTATCTATCAGTGAACGAGTCTGAAAACAGGCGGTTCACCGCCGGAACGTCCACCTTCGTCGGCCGCCGTGGTCCAGTGAGATTCAACTTTCGGAGTTGCTCGTTCACGACGTAAGTGAGCCTCCGTTCTCTGTGACTAACGCCATGTTCCTGCGTTGATCAAACTCCACCCGCAACACGCGGTCCACTTCATGTCGTACGGTTTCGATGTGCGTGATTAGAATGACTTGCGGAAACCGCAGTCCCAGGTGTCGCAGCAGTTCGACAACATTGTACCGTCTGCTTTCGTCCAAACCTCCAAAGATCTCATCTAACACCAGGAGTGAGAGTGGCTGCCCCGCACGTTCCGCAACCATCTGACTGATTGCCAGCCTCAGCACGAGGTTCACCAGGTCCTCTTCCCCTCCCGAGATCACAGGCTTGGGAAGACCATCTTCCATGACCGTCGTACGATACTGTTCATCCAACTCAAGTTCACTGTACCTCGCGTCGGTCAAGTCTGACAAGAAGACTGATGCACGCTCTGCAATCTCGGGACGCATGGCTGCATTCAGCTCCAATCGCAGATCGTGAAAGCCACGGTCCAGCTCGTCGTGTAACCGGAGGTCATCTTTGACTGTCCGCACCCGGGTCTCTCGTTCCTTACGTTCCTTGAGGCGCCGCTTCGCCTGATCACGTCCTATCTCAGCCGCCTTAAGATCACCTTGGACCGATGCCAGTTCCAACTCCGCGTCCCGAACTGCCTGCTCTGCCGACTTGTATCTCGTCCGCACTTCAACAAAACGATCTTCGCTGAACCCGAGTTCTTCTATCGAGGTCTTGAGCCGTTCGAAACGCGCCTCCAGATCGGAGAGTCTCTTCTCGGCGACCTCCGCTTCACCGACCAGTTGCTCAGCACGCTCTGCCTTGACTTGCAGCTCTATTCCCTTCTTGCGAACAGGTTCCAGCACTCGCAGCTGAGTTCGCACTTCGTCATGTCGCTCGGCATCATACCCATCCGGCAACTCGGTTATCTCCTGCTCGAGTTCCTTCAAACGAGACTCCAGCCTCCGGAGTTCGGTTTCCGCGTCGCCTCTCTCCTTGACTCTATCCTCACACCGGGCCACCTCTTGAACCGCCTCCTCCACCTTGGCTGCCGCATCGTCCGTCCGGTACTTGGCGTCCTGCAGCACCTCCGGCTCCCCACTCAGTTGGCTCACACGCTGCTTGAAATACTTGCCATCGATCTCGATTTCTTCTAGTTGACGATCGATTGTGTCAAGGACCGTCTCGTATTCCGTACCCAGCGGGCGGGCGCACGTGGGACAGATCCCCTCCGGACCCGCGCTGACGATGATCTCCCTTTGCTTCTGTAGATCACGGTACTGATCCCGTAACGATTGCCTTTTGGTTTCCGCATCCTGTTTGTCACGAATCCAAGCCGTGCGAGCTCTCTCCCCGTCCGCTTCCGCCTCAGCCAATTCGCTTCTCGCACGACTCACTGCCGTGGCAGCCGTATCGAGCAGATTGTCCGTATTACCAATCTCCGCCAGTCGCGTCCGGGTCCGCTCAGCTTGCTCACCTATCTCCCGTAGCTGGCCAGTGAGAGCTCGCCTCCTCCCTGCTGCCTGGGCCTGTCTCTCGAGCCGCTCCAGTTCTTCGGTCAAAGGACCGGCGCGGTCGAGCTCAGCCACCATTCCCTGCAACTGTGTCCTAGCATCAAGAGCCTCTGCTAGGTCCTTGTCGAGTCGCTCAAACTCTCTGCGCGCTTCTCCCACATCTCGTCCCGCCACCCGAGCCTCGCTGTCCAGCGACAGGACCGACTCGCGGATCTTGACCATCTTGGTCCATGCGGGACCCTCCTCATCCAACCGCTGCCTTGCCTGCACAACCGCATCCGACGACTGTTTCACTCGACCGGATGCCTCGCTAACGCGAGCCTGCGCCTGCTTGAACTCGGCCTTCAACTCAGTTTCATCACCCAACCCCTGTTCCAATCCCGCCAGTTCTGCTCGACGTCGAGAGCGTTGCTCGCGTAGTTTGTCCTGCGCCAACTTGAGCTTGTCATAGCCCAATACCCGAGATAGAAAGCGAGCACGATCAGTGGGTCCCATTGCGCTCATTACGGCAAGCTCTTTCTGCCCCGTGAAATACGTGTTGAAGAACTCTTCGCGCGTCATACCCAGAACTCTGGTGACGTGTGTAGTGACCTCCTGTTGACTGTTGGCGATAGGCTCTGCTTGACCGTCTTGAAGCAGCTCGGCGCCGTACAGGCCTCGGACTACACGGAACTCGTGAGCACCCAAGGCAAAGTCAACTTCCACTTTCACCTGTGACCGTGCCACCGCACCATATCGTCTGATCGAGTCGCGACTCCCACGAGCAGCCGGATTGCCGTAGAACGCCCAGGCAATCCCCTCGAGCAGAGTCGTCTTTCCCGACCCATTGGGCCCCACAATGGCAGTGATGCCGGGTCCGAAGACCAACTCAGTGTCGGCGTGTTGCCGGAAGTTGACGAGTCTCAGCCGGTGGAGCTGCATCCTATTCCTCCAGCAAATCCAGCTCGATCTCGTCCATGTACTGCAGAGCCAAAGTTGTCAACTGCTTCCTATCCACCTCCGCTGTGAGCGTGCGGCGCGACAGATAGTCATGCACTACCTCGGACAACGTCTGCCTGTGACCTGGAGCCCCGATCCCCACCATGCGACTCGGTGGCGGGCGCCTTATGTCGAGATTGTAGTGCAGCGCCTCAGCCTTGAACTGACGAATCTGCTTGTGGTTCATGTCTCGGGCGATCGGTCGAGGAACGTCGTATATGACTTGCCGCACTATGTTATCTGCTATCCCGTCCGGACTGCTCGCCACCCGCTCTGCAATCGCCCGGTCCAAATCCGCAGCACCTAGTCCTTCCCCCCGGATAGGCTCGAGATCAGCGAGGCTTCGAGCAAGAGTTACTGGTCTGAACTCTACCTGCGGCCGCTCCTCCAAGTCGACCAAAAGCCAGCCTTTCTGACCCTGCCTCCCCTCTCGAGCTTCATCGACTAGCTCACCCCAAGGGTTGGTGCTCACATACTCGAGCGCACCACAGTACCACGCGTTGGCAGCCACGGCTCGCGCTACATGATAGTGGCCCAACGCAACGTAGTCCCATGATTCCACAGCCAGGTCCCCCGGCTCCACGATTGCACCTCCGAACTCCAGATTCGCACTTTCTCGCGAAAGGGTACCTGCCACTTCACCATGCGTCACCAGAACCTTTCTACTTTTCCCTTCTTCAGGCAGAGGGATCCTTGACTGATTGGCCAACAAAGCCGAATGCGGGACACAAACCAACGACACATCGAGCCGTTCGAACACGAGTTCACGCGTGTCCCGAGCAACCACGTGAACGCTTCCCAACGCCTCGAACAACCTGAGGATCGTCCCAGTTTCGATGGAACGTGGCGTGTCGTGATTGCCTGCAACGATGACGATCTGGGTCTCCGGCAGTTCGACGCGAAGACGCTGCAGTTGGTTGAAGGCATGCAGGATAGCTGCATTGGTGGGGCGTACCGAATGAAACAAGTCACCCGCAAACACGATGACGTCGGGTGCGGCCTCTACTATATCTTCCACCGCACGCCCGAATGCCTGCGCTACATCCGCCTCACGTTGGTTGATCCCATTCGACGTTAGACGGTAGTACTGACGAAAACCGAGGTGTAGATCGGCGAGATGTGCGAGTTTCACTGGAGTCTTAGGGCTTTACTTGGTGGCGTGTGGTAGCCTCAAGCACGAGCTCCTCACCACCCTCTACCTCATCGTCCGAGCTCGTTCGTACAACAACCATGCGCGTCTTGCTCACACCCGATACGAAACCGTTCCACGCCGTGGACCAGACCAGGCTTCCGACTAGATCTCCTGACGCTGTTACCCTGCCAGGCCCGAGGACATCAACGAAGGTAGCAGCCGGAAACTGTCCATTCAACGAGAGGAACCCCAACGTATCTCTCGAACGCACGACCATACTGTCGAGTACGATCTGGGCAATGCCGCTTATCGTAGGAGGAACCGTCTCGTTCCGCAAACCTGGTATTACCGATGCCACGGTCGGATTGGACCAGCCATCACCCGCCGTGAGGCTGCCCTCCGGCAGCTCGAGTCTGGGAATGCCCGTGAGGATCCGCATCAGTCCGGTCACCCCAGACAGTTGCTTTCCCTGGTTCGTGCCCGTTACCCGCATTCGCTCGTCGAGACCCACTTGAATCCAGGAAGAGTCGGCCCCCGACACCAAAAACTCACGCCATTGCCCATTTGAGCCACGCGTTCTAGTTCGCACGGAATCGTACGCGAGATGAACAACTGCCTCACCGCGTGGCCCTTGAAGGGTCGTCGTCTGCACAGTTCCGTGATCCGCACTTTCGAAACGACGCCCATCAAAAGCCCAAACGATGGTGACGGTCTCGAACGCTGTCCGCACTATCGTCCCGGCCGTCGGGCTGTGCCGCAACAAGAGGGCTTCCTGGGCCACCACATTCCAGGGAAGCGTCATTACGATCAGGACGAGCCTGGCTTTGTCGAGCGTCACATTCGTACCTGGGCTCGCATGATCACATCGAATCTCACCTGCGACACTGTCGCCGTATTGAGCGAATCCTGCACGTCTATTTGCGCCAACACTCGCGACGCACTGGAAATAAAAGCACTCCACCTGGATGACCACACCGCCATCGCTGCAAACGACCCTGCTGCAACGATCGACGCACGCTCACCCCCCAACGTCGAAGCATACCGCATCGGCGCGAAGGTTCCCCTCGCGGTGACGTAGTACAGGATATCATCTCCCCTGCGGACGACGCTGTCCAGTACAGCAGTCGCAAGAGACCTCAGTTCACCGTGCTCCGGGACACCTTCTTCTCGCCCGATGCCTCCCAGTGCCGACAGAGGGTAGGCCACGTCGGTCGCCCACGGTACTCCAACCGCGACGGGCTCCGCCGGAAGCGTAAGTAGCACACCTCCCGTCAGACCTCTGGTCAAATGAGCACTGGAATCCTGCAGATGAGGGCTGTAGAGAAACTCTGCCTGAAGGACTCGCATCCGTTCATCCAACAGCGCTCTGACAGTGGCTACTTCCTTCTCACTGGCCTCGAGCTGTCGCCACAGACCCCCAACTGGACGCATGCGCGCTCTCACTGAATCGTAGTGCAGCTCTATTGAGTAGCGACCGCCCTCTGCGGCATCGGCGTACTGTGTTGCACTCTCTAGCCGTGTTGCCTCCACGGTGAGCGTATCCAACGTCCCCGGGCCAGAGGGTATTGCCTTCATCACGATTTCGCTACGCGATACGAGATTCACTCGCATCGGTGTGTCGGGAGCGTAGCGGAGGACGTGCGTCTCCTGAGCCTGGATGGTCCCCAGCAATCCCTGCAGAACAAGGATGGTCGCAGCCCACGCGTACCTCGAACTAGATCGCATATGGATCTTCCACCGGCTTCAGTCTCGTCGCGCTGCCACCCGCTCCTTCGAGCCTTTCACGCGTAACCGCTGTTCCCAGAGTCGCTCCGAAAAAGGCGACAACATCATCGGGTCGCGCTCT
>JBDGXD010000159.1:0-9653 GCA_039584755.1 Gemmatimonadota bacterium | reverse complement strand
TCGCTCCCCAGAGAACCGTCTACGGCGGGCCCGACCCTGGTCACCATGGGGAACTGGTATTCCAGAGCCCGCTTGTGGATCTCGGCGTCCTGCCAGGCGCCGGTAAAGGGATCAAAGGCAAAGCGATACTCGACTATTCCGTCCTACGATTCCAAACCAATCACTTCAGTCCCGCGCTCCTGGCCGGTACTCCCCAATACCCCTAGCGCGCTGGAAGAGAACCGCCCTATATTGTCGCCGGATCCGGCTCGTCCGGACCCGAAGAGGTCAGATGTGACACTAGACCACATCCAGTGGAGGAACTCTATGCGACGGCTCACTAGTGTAATGCTCGGTGCCAGCCTCAGTCTGGCTCTGGCATCGACCGCGCAGGCGCAGATCGCGCTTGGTATCCGGGCAGGGTACAACAACTCAAAGATCTCTGTCAGCGAAGGTGGCGTGCCGGCCTCTGGATTCACGAGGCTCAGTGGTTTTCATGGCGGGGTCGATCTGACGATTGGGTTGGCCACGAATGCCGGCCTCCAGGTCGGGGCAGTCTATTCACAGAAGGGTGTAAATGTTGAGGGTTTCGATGCGAAGATTGCCCTCGATTACATCGACGTGCCCGTAGCGTTCGTCTTCAGCATCCCAACGGAAGGCCCCGTCACACCCCGCCTGTTTATCGGTGGCGTCGTCTCGTTTGAGATGAGCTGCAAGCTCAAGGGAGCTGGGGAATCCTTGGACTGTGGCGATGAGGATATCGGTGCCAGGAAGAGTACGTATTTCTCAGGGCTAGGTGGCGCTGGAATCGCCATCGCAGCGGGACCGGGCAGCTTGATCGTCGACGCGGGCTTCCAGCTCGGCCTGACCAACATCAGTGATGAGACCGATGTTACCGTCAAATTCAACACCATTCAGGCGTCGCTGGGATACCAGTTTCCTATAGGCGGCTAGAAGCACAAACCACTTAGGCATATCAGCCTCCGACTGCCTCTGCGGTCGGGGGTTATTGCCTTATCCCGTCATACTATCCGCTCTACGATGCCGAACGAACGGCATTGACCGCCGCTATCGCGGGGTGATCCCTCCGGGCCCCTGGCGTACCGACCAATACTCCCTATTGTGTGGGCCGGATCTCATCCGAACCCGAGAAACGTTGTCGTCGTGGCGGTGGGTGCGGCTGTGAAGGTGCTGTCGATCTTCTAACGGGGTGTGTCCGAACAGCTAACGTGTTATCCGGTCCATCCTGATGGCTGAATCGAAGTCGAGGTAGTGACGGTAGTACCGGTTCTCCATCCAGAGAAGCGCCGGCGATGAGCCAGCGTGATCCGTGATCACGAAGGGACGAACGTTGTCGTTGGCAGAACCGGCCGTAATGAATCGACTGCTCCAGCTGGCGCCTCCATCCACAGTCTGCCACCGTTCGATTTCAAACTTCCCTGCTACCGGGCGGGATAGGTAGACCACTGACGGATCAGCGTGATCGAGTACGATCCCACCTGAATAGTGCGGCTCGGGCTCGGTGACTCCCTCCGGGGTCTCCGGGAACCATCCACCTGCCACAGTGATCTCGCTGTCGAGCCACTCCTCGCCGTTCCAGCGCGCGTAGTGATAACGATGATCGGATTCCTCCGGCAGACGCGTGTAGACGATCACCGGATTCCCACGGGTGTCCGCGGCCACATCCCAGATCCAGGCTCTGACGCCTGTGAGTCGACCCTCGTACACGAGATCGGCTCGTTGGTGAATCAAGGGAAGATCCGCCATCGTCCCAACCAGCGAGCCGTCGGCCCGGGTGAAATCCCCGCCCCGGTATCGCAGGTAGTAGATGCTGTTGGTAGGCTCGTTGCGCGGGTGCCCGTCGGTGAATGCGAAGTGGATCGTCTCGCGCCCGTTCGATGCGATCTTCACGTAAGGACGAACGACGGTAGCCTCATCCGACTGAATCAAAGTGGCGGCGGGCGACCATGTGATCAAATCGTCGGTGTAACTGAAGCTCGGCTTGAAGTTGCCGCCCCGCCAGAAGAGATAGATTCGGCCGTCTTCGTCACTGAGACGGACCGGGTTCGGATAGGTGTGTCCTCTCGGGCCTTCCGTGTTGGAGCCGACTTCATACCGCTCGCTCCATGCGGTGATGTCCTCTGGTCGTTGCGAGATCCGGTAATACATCGCATCGCTGACATCCGAACCATGCGAGGTGTAGAACACGCCGATGGTGCCGTCGGGCAGAGCCAGCAGAGACGGGTTGGCGTGATCGTCGCGGTTGAACGCCGGGTGTATTGTGTGCTCGGCCGATTCGCCGGTCTCCAAATCGAGGCTCGACACGACGATGCTGCCCGCCGAGTCGACCCACCCGGCATAGACCCGGTCGTGCACACCCTGGAATCGCACGCCGCGCGGATCGCCGAACCAGCACCAGGCACCGCTCGAGGTCAGCTCGGCGTATTCTTCTGCCGGCCGGGGTTCGGGAACCACACGGTCGCAACCAGTGACCGCAACCATGACAGTCAGGCATGCCACACCCTGGCGCAGGGCCGGCCGCCTCTCATGCAGTTCGGTCATTTCACCGGATTCCACGATTGATGAATGTGAAGTGCCTTCCACTCTGCGTCGTGGCGGACCCAGACCACAGTAGCAGAGAACTGGTTTGCCCCGGTCGTGGTGCCGAGTGTGTCGGTGATGGTGTACGTGCCTTCGGTCACGCTGAGAGCAAGGTTCTCGGCGAGGACGGCAACATACTCGCTGGACGGCACAGTTTCTTGCGTTCGGCTCCTTGCCATGATTGGGTCCCAGACCTGCCGGACCTGATTCGGGTCCGCGTAAACCATGAGCATGTTCACCCATTGCGCGGATTCACCGACGAAGTAGCGCTCGGGATCGGGGTGCATGTAGCTCATCATGCTGTCGAAGTCGACTGGATCGAGCATGGCCCACATCTCCACGCTCCGTTGCCGAATCGTGTCCGCGATCTCCGTCTTCCGTTCCTCGGTCAATTCAGTTGTAGCAGGCTGACACGCGGCCAGCACGATCAGGGTAGATGCTGCAAGCACGAAACGGCTCATGGTGTTCTCCGTGGGAGGGGTCTCAGGAACGCGGCAAACCTACCCGAGTGCAGTCACCTGTCAATCAACTTCCGCCGGTCCGCTGCGCTACGTCGCTTGGGCACGTGGAGAGATTCGTGCCAATCGGCCACCGGTGCGAAGCACAATCACTAGTGCGAACACCAAGACAACAAACGTGTTGATGATGAAGAGAGTCCCATCGAACGGCGGCAGGGACTCACCTGGCACGGCGTCTGTCAACAACATCAACGTCCACGCATTGAAGGCAACGTGGAAGAGGTAGCCACTCACCAGCGCGCTGCCGGCAGTGCGGTTGTAGACCCACGTCATGATGAGCGACCAACCTATCTCCGTGAGCACGAACCATGGGTAGAATCGAAGTCCACCCATGGCGTGTTGCACCGAATCCGGCCGGGTGAACTCCGGCAGAAGCCACGCACCGAAGAACGTTCCCAGTATCAAAGTGCCCACGAGAGGGCCCCATTCTTTCTGGTGGAGTGCGAGTGCGTAGCCGCGGAAGCCGATCTCCTCCATGAACGCGCTCGATTGCCACGGTAGCGAGAAGGCGATGAATACCAAGACAATGCGGTGCTGATCGTTGATGAGCATGGAGAACGACGGCGGCGCACCACCGAGCAGAACGTGAGCGCCGACTGCCAACAAACAGATCCCGGCGGGAACGAACAAGACAAAGGCGTACCAGCCAACGTTCACCCGCCAACGAGCCATGCGCTGCAGAATCGGCAGTACTCCTCGTTTCCCTCCAGCAAGGCCGGCCACGACGAAAGCAGCAACGGTTGGTGCCGGCAGGAAGACACTTCCGTATCCCGTGTACCACGGGAACCAGCCAATGACCAACGTCAGTACGAAGAAGGCCCAGAGTGGATAGCGGCTTAACAGACGGCCCATCGGTCTCCTATTGAACTCGTTTCATCTCCATCGTATCGCTCGTCCTCGGCGTTCTTCACGTCTTAAGCTCGTCCTACTCAAGATACTGCATCATGATCTCGAAGAATCCCGCTTCATACTGACTCACGCTCAGCCCCATCCGGTTCTCGAACGCCTGTGTGAACGAGTCGCCTGCCATGTTGAAGGCCGTGCAGCACAAAGACATGCATTCCTAATGGGAAACGTCGGTTTCTCCTCGATTCCCATGGTAAGACCCTGGATGAAACGGCTCTTGGGTCCGACAGGAGCATACTACCTGGGCACCATGTTGCAGATCATGGCTTATAGAGCCCCACACATGACGGTGCACTGGGAACAGCAGGAATACAGCGGACGAGTCTGGATAACCATTGTTGCAAATGTCGAGCGGATATCTGGTGGCAGTATGTGCGTTGCCCCCGGGGCTCGTACCGACGACGGAGAGCTGAACGCTGTAATCATTCCGTCGCGATCGAAATTGAAAATGATGACCAAGACGTTGCCTAAAGTGGCGTCGGGTGCGCACGTTCATGAGCCTGGTGTCTTGTACTTTCCGGTCAAGAAGATCGAGGTAGTAAGTGACCCTCCCGTAATCCTCGACATCGATGGCGACATATTCGGCATGACACCAGCCACTTTTGCCGTCTGTCCAAAAGCAGTGCAGGTTCTTTGCCCCGAGAGAGTAGAGACCTTCCCCAACTCAACCGTCTCGGTCGTCTCGTCTCTTACAGTTTCCTGACAGTTCGCGCCTCAACAACGTGGTACGTTTAACCGTAGACCTTGTGAAGGCAGCTGCGCTGGCAGCGAGCGGGCCGAACGATCGGAACAGCAACCTCCGTGACCCAATGGAGAACCATGGGAAGAAAGTCGTTTGCTCTTCTTATCCTGCTTGTCTGTACCCCGAACCACCTGTCGGCTCAGGAACCCCGAGCCGATGAAACCCAAGCACTCAGGCTGACTCCCGCCCAGTCGGAGACCGTTCGCGTGGACGGTCGGCTCACCGAAGCGTTCTGGGAGCAGGCTGACGTCATCAACGACTTGCGGCAGCAGGAACCCGATGAGGGAGCCCCGGCTACGGAAGCCACGGGAGTCAGGATCGCGATCGACGAAAACAACCTCTACGTGGCTGTGATGGCCTTCGATCGGGAACCGGACCGAGTGGTGAGCCGGATTCTCGCGAGAGACCGGATCATGGAGAGCCGCTTCGACGGGCTCCAGTTCGCCGGCGACGATGCCGTAGCCATCCTGTTCGACACCTTCCACGACAGCCGCAACGCCTTCGTCTTCGCCACCAACCCCAATGGCGCGGAGTTCGACGCCCTCATCACCGATGAGGGGGCCGAGATCAACGTGGACTGGCGGGCGGTCTGGCAGGTTGCAGCCACCCGGAACGACCAGGGTTGGTCGGCCGAAATCGCCATTCCACTGCGGACACTGCGGTATCCGGCGGGTGGAGGGGGAGAGCCATGGGGCTTCAACGTGTACAGGACCATCCGGCGGAAGAACGAGTTGGCACTCTGGCAGTCATGGTCTCGGGACAACGAAGGCTTCTTGCGGGTGAGCCGGGCCGGGCACCTGGTCGGAATGGAGGACCTACCAAGGTACGGGATCAATGCGGAGGTGAAGCCCTACGTTCTGGCAGGCACGCGGCAGGAACTCAACGAAGACGGGGAGACGCCAGTTGAGGGCCAGGCCAAGGCCGGCCTGGACGTGAAATCGGAGCTGCTACCCGGACTGGTGTTGGATCTGACGCTGAACACCGACTTCGCCCAGGTGGAGGTGGACGACGAGCAGGTCAACCTCACCCGCTTCTCGCTCTTCTATCCCGAGAAGCGGGATTTCTTCCTCGAGAACGCAGGGATATTCGATCTGGGATTCCGCGGTGGGTTCGGTCCACCGCCATACCAACTCTTCTTCTCCCGTCGTATCGGAATTGGAGAGGATGGCGAAATACCAATGCTCGGAGGCGCACGCCTTACCGGTCGGGTCGGTGGTCAGACCGTCGGGTTCATGAGCGTCATCACCGGGAAGTCCGGCGACGTGCCAGCCACCGGCCACTCGGTGGCTCGGATAAAACGAGACATCGGGGAGAACAACTTCCTCGGGCTGATGCTCACTGACAGGCGTGACGGCAACGGTTCCAATACCGTAGCGGGGGTGGACGGATCATTCTGGATCCGGCCCACCATGAACGTAAAGGGCTTCTATACCCGGAGCTTCACCAGCGGTGCGGGCGGGGATGACCACAGCTATTCCGTCACCGCAGACTACTCGACCGACCTGGTGGGGGCATTGGCCCAGCATCTCACCATCGGACCGGAGGCCCAGGCTGACCTCGGTTTCATCACCCGCACCGACATCCGCCAAACCCGTGCGGAGTTCCGCCTCTCTCCCCGGCCGGGGCACTGGGGAATCCGCGTCATCGAGACCAGCTTGGAGGGGGAGTACATCTCCACCACCAGCGGGAGGATGCAGGATTGGGAGGTGAGCGTTGCCCTGGACCCGGAGTTCGAGTCAGGTGATAGCTTCAGAGCCATGCTCGACATTGGGGAGACGCAGCTGGACGAAGCCTTCCTGTTGGCCGATTCGATTCCCGTAGCAAGCGGACGGTACGATGCTCGGGCGACTCGGTTATTCCTAAACAGCAGCCGCCACCGGGCGCTGGTGGGCCAGTTCCGCGTCGGCTGGGAGCAGTTCTATGGAGGGACTCGCTGGTCGCTGGAACCCAGCGTATCGCTATCGCCGAGCCCACAGGTGTCGCTGGAGCTGGCCCAAGAGTGGAACTGGGTCGACGTACCCAACGGTGAGCTGACATTCAACATCACCTCACTCCGATTCGGTTACGCGTTCTCCACCAAGCTCACCACCAACGCCCTACTGCAGTACAACAGCCTGGACAACACCATCTCTGCCAACCTGCGGTTGAACCTCATCCATCGGCCCGGAAGCGATCTGTTCATCGTGCTGACGGAAAGACGGGGGGTGGAGAACAGACTCTGGGACCTGTCGAACAGGGGGTTGGTGGCGAAGCTGACGTACCTCGCCAGGTTGTAGAACCAAGATGCTGCGCGGCCAGGTGCGGGTGTGCAAGGGGTTGGGTGTGGAGATCGGTTGGAGGGTGCAGATCAGCCATAAAGAGCCTTCCTGCAGTCCCGGTCTAAGCTACGGGCGGCTGTTGATGGCCAGATTGGTTTGGCTAGACGGCGCACAGCGCGGCTTCCGGCCTCTCTCATCACAGGCGGACCGAGGCTGCGCAGCAGCCGCAGGTCAATCCCATTCATCCTGATTGCTTCTGTTGAGTTGCGTTGCATTTCACTGAGTTGTGTTACGTGTTGCCAATCATCAACTTACGAACGTGACGACTCTTGGTGCGTTCGTGTGAGTGCGGGCCGGGCGGGATCGACCACCCCAGACAGTGGAACCGAACCCGGACTGATCCGAGCGATCGGGACGCGGGATCTGGCTGCCAACATCATCAATCTGGTGGTTGGGGCCGGCATCTTCGTGCTCCCCGCACTCGTATTCGCCGAGATCGGTGCCGCGTCGTTCCTGGCCTATCTGGTCTGCGCAGTGGCCATCGGGCTCGTGTTCCTGTGCTTCGCCGAGATCGGCAGCCGGGTCACGACCAGCGGCGGAGCCTACGCCTACGTCGAGGCAGCGTTCGGTCCCTTCGCGGGTTTCCTCACCTCGACGCTGCTGTGGTTCGCGTACGCGGTGATGTCCGATGCCGCGATCGCCAACGTGTTGTACCTATCTCTG
Source organism: Gemmatimonadota bacterium (assembly GCA_039584755.1). GTDB lineage: Bacteria > Gemmatimonadota > Gemmatimonadetes > Gemmatimonadales > GWC2-71-9. Next base: position 1,926 of record JBDGXD010000159.1, on the reverse strand, counting down.
GCCTCTGCCGTACCGGGGCTCGCCGGACCCGTGACGCGGGTCGCGTTCATGCTCGTCATATTCAGTGGGCTTGCGGCCATCAACATCAGAGGCGTGCGCCACGGCGCGCGCTTCGTGTTCGTGCTAACGGTCATCAAGCTCGTGCCGCTCCTGCTGCTGGTTCTGGTCGGCTTCTCCCAGGTCGAAGGGGAGCACTTGCTCGTCGACGGTGCGTGGCCGTCCGTCGAGCGTCTCGGCGCGGCATCGCTGTTGCTCTTCTTCGCATTCGGCGGCGCGGAGAGCGCCCTCACGCCGAGCGGCGAGATTGTGAAACCGGCCAAGACCGTTCCGCGCGCCCTGCTGCTCGGCGTCGGCGGTGTGTTCGTCCTCTACCTCGCCCTACAGTTCGTCGCCCAGGGTGTGCTGGGAGCGGACCTGGCTGCGCATCCCGACACTCCGCTGGCGGCCACCGCAGAGCACGTCCTGCAAGGTGCGGGACTGCTCCTGATCGTCGGTGTTTCGATCTCGATCTTCGGCACCCTGAGCGGCGATCTGCTGGCGTCACCGCGTGCGATCTATGCGGCCGCCGAGAACGGTCACCTGCCCGCCTTCCTGGCCGCGGTTCATCCACGTCACCGAACGCCACACGTGGCGATCATAGTTTTCGCAGCTCTCACCTGCGTGCTCGCGATCAGTGGGGCGTTCGCGTTCTTGGCGGTGGCCTCCAGCGCGGCCCTGCTCTTCATCTATTTGGGCTGTAGCCTGGCAGTGTTCCAGTTGCGGCGGCGGGACGTGCGCGCGAACGACAAGGTGTTCAGGGCTCCGGGAGGGCCCGTGGTTCCGGCCGCGAGTTGCCTCATCATCGTGTGGCTGCTCTCACACGTCACGGTGGCCGAAGCCGCAGTGCTTGGCGGCATCTTGGTCGCTGCGGCCCTGTACTACGTCGTCCGCAGGAAGAGTGCGACCGGGTCCCCGGACGGGGCCGAGTAGGGGCCTGGCAACTAGGGTGCGCAGAGCCATACGCCGGCTGAGCTGGACTCTCGCCATGCCGGCTGGTGGCATTGAGCATATCCGGCGTTCACCTAATGCAATGTGGCAATCAACTGGGAAATACGGCCAAGCCCCTCACGTAAGTAATCCTCCGGCAGCCCAAAACTGATGCGCAAATGGCCGTCCATGCCGAAGTGGTCACCCGGTACAATCTGGACGCTTTGTTCATGTATCAGGCGCATAGCAAACTCTGTTGAGTTCATATCCGCGTGGTAGCGAGCGAACGCGATGGGCGCGGCTCGTGGGGGGACCCAGGCGAACAGGTCGCCGTGGCTCCTCGCCCAACGCTCGAAGTGAAGATATCCGTTGCGGACGTAGTCTCGGGTTCGTGCCAGTATGCGGGGACGGACTTCAGGGGAAAGGGCATAGGCAGCCAGCTTGTTGTCGAGCATTGCGCTACCGATGGTGACGTATTCCTGACGCGCCCAGATTTCTTCCCCCAAGTCTTCGGTGGTCACGATCCAGCCAATACGCAAGCCCGGCATGCCATACGCTTTTGACATGCTGCCAATTGCCAGCACGCGGTCGTAGCGTCCCCAAAAAGAGGACGTGACTTCATCGTTGGTACGCTCAGTCCCGGCATAGACCTCGTCTGCCAGCAGCCACGCCCCCACTCGATCGGCGGCAGTCACAACCGCATCCATCTCCTCCGGGGTCATGATGTAGCCTGAGGGGTTGTTGGGATTACAGACAGCGATGAGCTTGGTCTTGTCTGTTACAGTGCTGTTCAAATTATCGAGGTCCACAGCCCAATTGCGTTCTTCACTTAGGTTGAATTCCTTAACATCAAGACCGAAATTGTGTGCCACACCGTAAATCTGCATGTAGTTGGGTAGCATGACGACAATTTCGTCACCCGGTTTCAGCAGCGTCCACAGCGCAGTGAAGTTGGCCTGT
>JBDGXD010000158.1:0-9736 GCA_039584755.1 Gemmatimonadota bacterium | reverse complement strand
AGATCTTCCCGGATGACGTTGCGGACGTGAATTACAAGCAGAACATGTTCAGGGCCGAACTGACAATACGCGCTCGAACCATGAAACACGTCGACCTCGTACCTGGCAGCAAACATGGTGAAGTAAGACTGCGCTTCAAACGCCGTCATCGAGCCGATGCGCGCCAGTTGGCGTCTTTTCTCCAGAATCGACTGCGGGAACTCAAATCTGCTCCATTGGAAGACACAACCGACGAGACTACTGCGGAGTATTGACCGCCGACCCTCCGAAGTCCTCGTTCGACACTCTGTGCATCGCCGACCGCGAACCCCACTCCCTAGCCCCCAATTCCGATTCGTCTCAACCTTTCGAGCGCAGCGCCTTCATGAAAGCGTTGGCCCAATCGTGAACAGTGTGCCGTTTCACAACTCTCCTCATGGCACGCATGTTCTTCTTGGCGTCCTTGGTCGACATGGCTAGGCCGCGCTGCATCGCTTCCGCGATCCCGTCCACATCATGTGGGTTCACGAGCATGGCGTGGTGCAGTTCCGGTGCAGCACCGGCGAATTCGCTCAGGATCAGAACGCCCGAATTGTCGAATCTCGTGGCGACGTACTCCTTCGCCACCAAATTCATACCATCGCAATAGGGCGTTACCAGCATCACATCGGCGGCTCTATACATCGCAATGAGCTCTTCGAACGGCAGGTTGCGACGCAGGTAGTGCACTGGAGCCACACCGACCTCACCGAACCTCCCGTTGATCTGCCCGACTAGTTCCTCTACCGTACTTCGCAATTCCTGATACTGCTCGATTCTCTCGCGGCTGGGTACTGCCACCTGTACAAAGACGGTGTCGTTGATGGTCTGCAGTTCCTTCGCCAGTAGATCACCAAACGCCTTGACACGTACTTCGATGCCCTTCGTGTAGTCGAGTCTATCAACACCGAGAATGATCTTACGTCCCGACCCCAGGTTCTGACGGAGTTGATCTGCGTGGTTGATCACTGCAGGATGTCGCGCGACGCTATCATACTTCTCGAAATCGATCGAGATAGGAAAAGCACTGACCTGTACTGAACGACCCGCGAACTGCAACTTCGACCCTCTCCCCCGCGCACCTGAGTGGCGCTGGGCGAGGCGCGTGAAGTTGTGGGCACCCGCCTTGGTCTGGAGTCCGACCACATCGGCACCTAGTGTTCCCTCTAGTATCTCCCGGCGCCACGGAAGTCGAGTGAACAGCTCTTCAGGTGGAAACGGAATGTGAAGAAAGAACCCGATGCGCACATCGGCACGGAGTTTCCGCAGCATGGCCGGCACCAAGTGCAGATGGTAGTCGTGTATCCACACCAGGCCACCGGGGGCAACCGCCCTCGCCGCCGCGTCAGCAAACCGTTCGTTCACCGTTCGGTAGTGGACCCACCAGTGCCGGTGGTACTCCGGCTGGCGAATCGCGTCGTGATACAGGGGCCACAAGGTCCGATTGCAAACGCCCTGATAGAATCCGCGCAACTCCGCCGCGCTTATTGGGACGGGAATGTTGGTGATGTCATCATGAGTAAAGGGATCTGGTTCTCTCCCTGAGGTGCCAGTCCAGCCCACCCACGCTCCATGCGAGCGTTCCACAATTGGTTTGAGCGCCGAGACCAATCCGCCAGGACTTGTTTCCCACCCGGGTTTTCCCCTGTCTTTAGTGCGCCTGACAGGTAGAGTGTTGGCGACCACCACCATCGGCCACCGGTTTGTCACAGCTTTTTTGTTTGGCATGGCGGGACTCAACTCAGTGACTTCTACTTTCAATGGCGAGGGCAATCGAGTGGAAGGTACTCGAAGAACGGCCTACCGCAATCGAAACTGCGTCCCGCCCAAATACCGGGGGTACGCACTATATTGAGGTCCACGCTGCAGCAGAACCCGAAAGAGCAACGAGAGATCCTGATATGGCCCAGACACGAGCCGCCGCAAAGCCACGCTTGCTTGCCGACATCGGAGGAACCAACATCCGGTTCGCACTGCAGGTCCAGGGTGAGAAACCGAAACGCGTAGCTGTGTATCGCGGCGGTGATTACAAGAGTCTCGGTGCAGCCCTCAGAACTTATCTCAAGCAGTTCAAGCCGGCTATACGACCCAGCGAAGCAGCTTTTGCGATCGCCTGTCCCATAAACGGCGATTTCATCGAGTTCACCAATAGCCCATGGTCGTTTTCAATCGATCAGATTCGTCGCAGCTTCCGGCTGGACCGATTGGAGGTCATCAACGACTTCGCCGCCTTAGCGTTGGCAATACCGGATCTGACTCCCCACGACTGGCGCAAGATCGGACTGGGAAAGAGGGTGTCAGACGCACCGATCGCCGTGTTGGGCCCTGGAACGGGTCTCGGAGTGTCCTGTCTCGTACAATCTCCGCACGGCCGCATAGCCCTGGATACGGAGGGAGGCCACGTTACCCTGCCGGCATTCGACGATTTCGAGGCTGGGGTCTTACGCTTTCTACGCCGGGACCACGGGCACGTATCAGCCGAACGCGTGCTCTCCGGCCCCGGGTTGGTCAATCTCTACTGGGCAGTGGCCCCAGTCGAAGGCCGACCATCCGAGAGGCTGTCACCTGCCACGATAACACGCCGAGCGCTGTCAGGTACATGTCCCGCCTGCACCCATGCCATTGACATGTTTTGCGAGATGTTGGGCACGGTCGCCGCCGACCTTGCGCTCTCGCTGGGAGCGCGCGGTGGAGTCTACATCGCCGGTGGAGTGGTGCCGAAGCTGGGATCCGCCTTCAAGGCAAATCGCTTCCGTAGCAGGTTTGAGGACAAGGGTCGCTTTTCCGGATATCTGAAGGCAATTCCGACCTATCTGATAACGCACCCGCTGCCCGCGTTGCTGGGCTTGGCCTATCAGTTGGATCGAGAAACAGACTAGCCAAGCAGAGATAAATAATGGGGAGCTTGACCGCCTACTTGCACGGCAAGAACCGCACGGTCGTCTCCATCTCCTCCAACACACGCTCCAGTGCTTCACCGGTCCGTTCTACTTCTTCGGCAGTCGTGTAACGCGACAGGGACAACCTGATCGAACAGTGAGCATCCTCGGCGCTTCTGCCCATGGCCATCAGCACGTGCGTGGGTTCAGGAGACCCGGCCTTGCAAGCTGATCCTGACGACAGCGATATCCCGTGCTGGTCCAGCGCCACCACCAGAGACTCACCGCGAAGTTCCGGCAGAGTGAGGTTCAGAGTATTCGGCAGTCGTCGATCCCGGTGTCCGTTCAGTTTCGCATCAGCAATGCGTTCACGGACAGCGCTCTCCAACTTGTCGCGTAATTCGCGAACTCGATCGAACTGCGCAATATTCTGACGCGCCAGCTCGGCGGCCTTGCCAAATCCCACAATAGCGGGAACGTTCTCGGTTCCACCACGTAGTCCGCTCTCCTGCTTGCCGCCGTGGATAAGGGGCTCCAGCTCGATGCCCTTCCTCTTGTATAGCGCACCGGCTCCCTTGGGCCCATGGAACTTGTGGGCAGAGATTGTCACCATATCTAGATCCAGGTCTTCGACGTCCACCGGGATCTTGCCTGCAGCCTGTACTGCGTCGCTATGAAAAAGCACGCTCCGCTCGTGAGCCACCGCACACAGTTCCCTGATAGGCTGCAATGTGCCTACCTCGTTGTTGGCCATCATGATCGATACCAGAATCGTGTCATCCGTGATGGCGTCCATCAGATCAGATGGGCTCACCAATCCCGCTTCATCTACCCCCAGATACGTCACCCGAAATCCCGACCGCTCCAGACTCTGACAGGTCTGCAACACGGCCGGATGTTCTATCGTCGAAGTGATGATGTGATCGCCGCGCTCGCGGTACGCATGAGCGATGCCTTTCACGGCCATGTTATCAGATTCGGAACCGCCGCCGGTGAAAACGATCCGGCGAGGACGGCAGTTCAGCAGTCGCGCTACCTGTCTTCTGGCCGTCTCCATTCCCTCACGCGCGTCACGACCGACTCCATGAATGCTCGAGGGATTCCCGTGCAACATCTCCACGTACGGCTGCATCGCTTCTCTTACCTGATCTGCGATTGGGCTCGTGGCATTGTTGTCCAGGTAGATTCGCTCGTGAGCTTTCTTCCTGGCAACGTAAGTGCTCGATCCCTCGTCTCTGCTAGTCGCCACTCTTCTCTTCACACTGCCACGAGACTCGGCGGTCCCTTCCTCTATCTTGTCCACATCACACAGCAGAGCCTTGTACACCGGGAAACCACTGATTTCGTCGTAGTTCCCCAAGTCGGTCAGTAAATTCACATTCCATTCGCGCCAGGCCTTCGGCCCAATCGGCGTCCCACCACCCATACTGCATTCAACAGCACCCTGGACGATGTCATTCGTGACACGCGCCCTGAACTTGACGCCGCCCCGTGGTGTTCGCACTTCTACCAGGTCGCCTGACTGAATGTCACGTTCGGTAGCATCCTGTGCGTTGATTTCGACGGTGGGCTCAGGATGATCCTTCATCAGCCCCTCTACCCCGTGGTGCTGCGATCGGAAATCGGTTTGTGGTCTCGCGCCGGAGTTGAACACCAGTGGGTACTGGCTGGTCAGCTCGGGACTGGCCTTGGGACCCTCGGTTGGCTCGACATATTTTGGCAAAGGCTCGTACCCGTAGTCCTCCAGCAGAACAGACTTGATCTCGAACTTGCCTGTTGGTGTCTCAAACCCCGTGGCACCATCACTCCTGAGACCGCCCTTCTCCCATTTCTTGTACTCCATCATGGGTGTCGGAATCTTGACCCAACCACCGGCAGCCTCTATGTCTTCCGGTGTGTATCCCGAACCATCAAGGGCGAATCGTATCAAATCGTCTTCGGTTTGGGGAAACAACTCGCCGTACCCCAACCGCTGAGCCAACTCGGCCATGATTAGATAGTCGTTGCGCGCTTCGCCAACGGGCTCGATCAAGGCCTCCCTCAAACGAAAGATTGGGCCATACACCATGTATGAATTGATTTCAAACATGGTAGTAGCAGGCAAGACTATGTCTGCATAGGCGGAGTCTGCGGTCAGTTGGCGATCGATACAAACCAGGAAATCCAACTTGCCGAGCGTCTCTCGCCAGATCTCCGTCTGCGGCCACGATGTGAGGATCGACGCTCCATGTATGATTAGTCCTCTAATGGGGTACGGTTCGCCCCTGAGCACTGAGTCGACCAAACCACTCGCATGCGACTCCCCGCGGTAGTCACTATAGATGGGAAACTTCTCTCTTGCCACAGCACGGTCTACATCGGGATTGCGAACATTGCAGGAACGGTTGATTGGGAAGTGAGTACCGAGCATCGCCAAGCCGATTCCACCGGGCACATCGAGATGTCCGGCCAACGCAAACAATGTGATGACCGCTCTGATTGCCTGGATTCCGCTGTTGGAATATTCCAGCCCGGTATACATGAGAGGACACGATCCTGTCGCACTACAGATTCTGCGAGTCAGATTTCGGATTGTGTCGGCCGGAACCCCACTGATTTGCTCCACGACCTCCGGTGTGAAGTGCTGAACATAGTTCTGCAGCTCGTCGAATCCGTGGCACCAATTCTCGGCAAAGTCCTCGTCGTACAGATCTTCTTCGATCATCACCGCAATCATGCCAAGTGCCAACGCGCAGTCGGTGCCAGGTCGAATCGGCACCCACTCGCCCTGGGTGCGCCGCAAAGTCTCGGTATGTCTGGGGTCGATACCTATGATCTTCGCACCTCGTTTGGATGCCGCTTCCAGTCGGTGCATGTCCAGCGGCGGCGAGTCTGTCACAGGGTTCGCTCCCCAGACCACGATGACCTCAGCATTTTCTATGTCGAAGAACATATCGACCAGCATCCGCCCCATTGTGACGTGAGGCGCAATCATCGCAAACGACACGTAGCAAAGAGCACCCACACCCATGGTGTTGGGAGATCCAAAGGGAAATAGAACGTTCGATGCGGATGAGACAGCTACGTCTTTTGGCTGGAACATGTCGCACAGCGAGAGCTCGAAGGCTCCGCGACCGGTGTAGACAGCTACAGATTCCGGGCCCGACGCCTCTCTGATATCACTCAAGTTCCGAACTATGACATCATAGGCTTCATCCCACGATATCTGCTCGAAGTCATGGGAGCCTTTCGGGCCCACACGGCGCAACGGATGTGTGAGTCGGTTCTTGGAGTAGATGATTTCGGGTGCGTGGTGTCCGCGCCGACAGATCATTCCGAGCGGATGACCCGTGTCGGCTTCGATACTCACCAGTCGACCGCTCTCGATTCCGACCTCGACCCAACACCCAGCCGGACAGATCCCGCAAATTCCCTGTTTCTTATCCATGTTGACTCTTACACTTGCTGGGCAAGCAATAATACAAAGCAGCAGAAGCTGCCATGGCAAGGATGGAGACACAAGAAACCAAGGCCGGTTCAACGACCGGCCTTGGAATCACTCGAGATCTACTAATGGATCTACGTGCAACTCACTCAGTGTGTGATCTCGTCCCTCAGTACCGACCGGACGAACTGACCGTATTGCAGGCACTCCTCCAAACGGCAGGACCAGGCCAGCTTTCCATCCCAAGCAGTCATGTCGGGACAGCCATCGCACATGTTCTGCCGCCCATCGGGCAGTACGTCGATCGGCTGGATCACCATGATGGACTGTGTATGAAGTCGATTGAAAAGCAAACCGGGATCAATGATCGCCCGACGGAAGGTCTGTCTCACACCACTGTCGAACGGCCACAACCACATCAGAGACCTGCCACGTCTCAGCACTTCCGGTTGGGCATAAGCCATGTAACGGCCGGTCCTCAAATGGTGCCAAATCTGGGCGATTTCCATCATTTTGGCACCTGCGTATCCATAGATGCGCTTTGGCGTACCGAACCTGAGAGTGAACAACCACTTGAAGGAGTCGGGCTGCTCGGTGCCGTTTAGATAGCCGCACGGAGAAAAATCGGGAAAACGCTCGCGAATCTTGGCAACTACATCACGTGCAGAGATGTCAAATCGCTGTTCACGTTGCAGGTGCGCGTACTCCATATCCGTCCTCTCGAGCTTCCTGCCACCGGCATAGTAGTCGAACTTCCCGTCCATCTCCGCTGCGCGATAGCATATGAACACCATTACATGAACGATGTCGATGTGCTTCTGCGCCCAAGCCACGAGATCGGGAACCGCGTCCAGCGTGTCCTCATACACTGTCGAATTGAAGGAACAAGAAAGTCCACCTACCTCTGCAACCATCTCAGCGAAGTGCAACCGGAGTTCATTGTGTTCCTGTTCGGTCTTACCCTTCCACTTCGGCCTTCCCTGCTTACTGTCGATGTGGAATGTCAGTCCCGTCAGACCCACTTGCTTCATCTCACGCAGTAGCTCGGGATTCAAAGCGAGACCGTTCGTGTTGAGTATCGGCTTCCAACCGCGCTCCGAGATCATGCGAATGATGTCGACCACCTTGGGATGGGTTAACGGATCACCACCGGCAACGGAGACGCCGTCGACAGTTCTATATTGCTCGAATACGTCGAGATCAGCCGCTACTTCGTCCAACGTCTTGTGCTCGTTTACATTCGTGCGGTAGCACCCCTCACACGCGAGATTGCACTTGGCAGTGGGCTCCAGCCATGCGATCGCGTTGTCCGAGAGATTCCACGGAAGTCTGTACAGCTTGCGATGGTCGAGTTCGTTCGACACTTGAATAGTCCTCGTAAGGCCAACGTGGCAAAAAGATACAGAATCGTACTACATATCCATCGGTCGGTTAAGATCGAGTGAGTTTTTGGTGAAGATTCCAAACCAAGCATAGGACTCCAGATTCCCATTGAACCGAAGGCAACCGGAAACTGGCAACCCGCGAGTCCCGACCCCGTGAATCACGCTTCGTCCAACTTCAACACCGACCGCAGCAAGACGTTGCCACCGTTTTCCACGTCCTCAGGTTCAGTGAACTCCTCAGGTGAATGGCTGACCCCCTTCACAGATGGTACGAAAACCATCCCCGTGGGACAGATCTGCGCCAGCTTCTGAGCGTCGTGCCCTGCCCCGGATGGCATCTGAATGGTCGAGAGCCCTAGCTCCTCAGCTGCTTGTGTGACGACTTCCCGAACTGCCGCATCGGTCGGAACACCGGCGACCGTTTGACGCAGCTCCGTGCGAAACGAGGTCCCATGGCGTGACGAGATCTCGGCCAGTTCCGACTCGATCGATTGCCAGATCGGCGCCAACTTGGCTGTATCCAGATCTCGCAACTCGACCGTCAGGACGACCTCTCCCGGGATCACGTTGGCTGCACCGGGTCGGACCTCCAAGGATCCTACCGTACCCACCTGGTTGCCCGGGGTCGATCTCACCAACCGATCGACCGCCATGACCAGCTCAGCCGCGGTCAACAGAGCGTTGCTTCGCTCACCCATGGGAGTAGTCCCCGCATGGTTCGGAACCCCCGACACCGTGACATCGTGTTGTGTGATTCCAACGAAGCCCTCAACCACACCAATGTCGACCTGCTTGGGATCGAGAACTCCCCCCTGCTCCACGTGAAGCTCCAAGTATCCGGCAATGCTGCCGGCTTCCGGTTTCGCTTCCCCGACCCGTCGCGGTTCTCCTCCGATTCGCCGGATCTTTTCAGATAAGGTGACACCATCCGAATCCGGCTCGTTCAAATCATCTTGTGTCAGCTCACCGACAAACCCCCTGCTGCCGGTGAGGCCACGTTCTTCATCACACCAAATCGCGACCTCGAGCGGATGGCGGTTCCTATAGCCGGCATGGGTCAGAGTGTGAGCGACCTCTATCGAGGCGAGAGACCCCAATGCACCGTCGTACGCACCACCTTCGGGCACTGTATCGATATGGGATCCGAACAGAATCGCTCCCACGCCCGCCACCGCTCCCTCACGTCTGCCGAAGATATTTCCCACTGGGTCGACCCTGACGTTCAGTCCGGCGTGGCTCAACAAACTCATGATGTACCTACGAGCCTCGACATCCTCGTCAGAAAACGCAGCTCGGTTGATTCCGTTCTCTATCTTGCCGTATTCGGCCAACTCTGCTATCCGCCTCACGAGCCGGTCTGCGTTGATTGTCAGTTCATCGTTTGACATGGTTGTGATCGGGTGAATGGTGATGTGGCTGTAAGTTAACCCGCCCTGGAAGACATAGAGAGTGCTTGCGGAGCAACCCTCGAGTCGATTGCAGCGACCTTCATCCCAACGTCAGGAAGGCTCTACCCAACATCGACTCTGTTGCGTAGCATTGTTGAATGCTCAACCCATCCAAGGCGAAGCGGGCCACCGCTCTGGTTGCGTTCGGCTACTTCGCCGCAATGGCCGTCGCGTTGACGTTTCCTGGTATCACGCCGTTCAATACGATCAGACCACTCGTTTTCGGCGTCCCGTTCGTGTTTGCATGGTATCTATGCTGGATTCTGGGCGCTCTACTCGTCTTTGTTCTCCTCTATTGGGTGTTCAATGAATGAGTGATTGGCGTGTAGTCGTCGCTATCGTAGCTGTTTACCTCCTAGTCAATCTCATGGTGGGTCTGTTGGCGGGTGCCCGCTCATCAGACACGGTTGCGGGATACGTTGCCGGGGATCGGGGATTCGGCACCGTGGTCATGTACTTCGTGACCGGTGCCACGATGTTCTCAGCCTTTGCATTTCTGGGAGGACCAGGCTGGACGTATAGTCGTGGCGCGGCGGCGTTCTACATTCTGGCGTACGGCGTGTTGGGAGTAGCACCCTATTT
>JBDGXD010000157.1:0-9751 GCA_039584755.1 Gemmatimonadota bacterium | reverse complement strand
CCCGTGAGCACGGCAGATACCTCGCAGCGTCTGACGATGACCCCCACCGCTGTGGTACGGCGGTCGCTGGCTATCCTCGCCGGTGCGATCGTGGTGGGATTGGCAGCCCAAGTCGCTGTGCCGGTGCCCGGTACGGCGGTCCCGCTCACGATGCAACTCCCGGCGGTGCTCGTTGTTGGGACACTGCTTGGGCCGCGGCTGGCAGCAGCGAGCCTGTTGGTCTACCTCGTGCTGGGAGTCGCCGGCGCACCCGTGTTCTCGCCGATTGGCCCTTCGGGCTTGGCGCGCATACTGGGGCCTACCGGCGGGTATCTGCTGGCGTTCCCTGTCGCGGCAGCGGTTGTCGGTCGCACTGTCTCGGATGGGAGCGACATAGGCAAACTCGCACTTGGGCTTGTTTTGGGGGCGCTGATCATCCACGCCGGCGGTCTGGTCCATCTGACTGTACTCAGCGGCGATCTGTCTGCTGCCGCGGGTGTGGTCTCACTCCCCTTCGTGTTGAGCACTTTGCTCAAGCTGATTCTCGCCGGCCTTGTGGGCTGGCATTTCACCAACATGACACGCGCTCTCCTTTGAGAGCGCGTTTGGTTTGTGTGATATGAGGGCGAAGGAGACCCTCAAGGCTGTGGGAGCCCTGGTGGGGTTCTACGTGGCCGTGCTGGCGGTGGCGTTTCCCTTGATGCTTACGGTCACCCTGTTGTGCGAGGGTGGGCTCACCGCCACTGCGCTGAGCTTCAGCTCGATCGTGATCGCGGCCCTTCTGGTCTACGCCATTCTGTTGCGGCTGGGTTGGGCCACCGAACAGATGTTCAGGTGGCCAGGAGCCGGATCGCGGCGCGTGCGATTAGCTTTCAGTGGCTTCTTGATTGGGGCTCTGGTCGGAGGCCTGACGGCAGCGGGTGCGTTGACGCTCGCTGTTGTCACCGGCTCGGCCGAAGTATCACTCACCGGCGAACCGGTTACGAGGCTCTTGGTACCGGCCGGCTCGCTGGCCCTGTTGTTGCTTGTAGCGGCGTTGGCGGAAGAACTGCTGTTTCGAGGGTATCCGCTGGCGCGCTTGTCGGCAGTTTTCGGCAGGGTAGGAGCCAGTTTGGCGTTGGCGATCGTGTTTGCGCTGGCGCATCTATTCAATCCAAACGTGTCGGCGCTCGGGTTGGTCAACATCGGCTTGGCGTCGCTGGTGTTGAGCGCCGCCTTCTTCACGCCCGGTGGACTGCCGGCGGCATGGGGTGTCCACTGGGGCTGGAATGCGGGCCTCGGTTTGCTAGTAGACGCACCGGTCAGCGGATTGGAGTTCGATTTGCCGACCGTCGACTTCACTCCCGGAGAGCCCGTTTGGCTCGCCGGAGGCGAGTTTGGACCCGAGGGCGGGTTGGTGGCAACGCTGGCAATGGCCGTAACGCTGGCTTGGCTCGTCCAAAGAAACGCACGAACAATGGAGGATAGATCATAGTGAAAAAGATGGCCGTAGTCGGTGCTGGCACCATGGGAAACGGTATCGCTCACGTCTTTGCGCAGGGCGGCTGGGAGGTAACGCTCATAGATGTTGCCGAGGCTCAACTCGAGAAGGCTCTCGCGGTGATCCGCAAGAACATGGACCGCCAGGTTAAGAAGGAAAAGATGACGGCGGAAGATCGTGACGCCGCGCTCGGGCGTATCGCCACGGCAACAGAACTCGAACAAGCCTCCGATGCCGAACTCGTCGTCGAGGCGGCAATCGAAGCAGCGGATCTGAAGTTCCAGTTGTTCGAGAAACTGAACGAGATCACGTCGGCCGACACCATCCTGGCCAGCAACACGTCATCCATCTCCATAACCGAAATCGCAGCTCACACCGACCGGGCAGACAAGGTCATCGGAATGCACTTCATGAATCCAGTACCGATGATGAAGCTGGTCGAGGTTATCAGGGGTCTGGGGACGTCGGATGAGACAACTGCTCAGGTCACGGAAATATCCTCGTCGTTGGGCAAGACTCCCGTGGAGGTGAGCGATTACCCCGGTTTTGTGGCTAACCGGATTCTGATGCCGATGATCAACGAGGCGGCCTACTGTGTCATGGAAGGTGTTGCCACGCCCGAGTCGGTAGACACGGTCATGAAACTGGGTATGGCGCATCCCATGGGTCCCCTTGCGTTGGCAGACCTCATCGGACTGGACGTGTGCCTGGCGATACTCGAGGTGCTGCATTCCGGGCTGGGAGATTCCAAGTACCGTGCGTGTCCCTTGTTGAGGAAGATGGTGGCAGCCGGCCGGTTGGGCAGGAAGACCGGCCACGGATTCTATGAATACAACTGAGTTCTTAGTACAGGCCGAATCTGAGCGCCGCGAGATCGTCGAGATGGCGCGCGATTTTGCTCAGACCGAGATCGCGCCTACGGCGGCCGAGCGGGATCGAACCAAAGCGCCCCCGGTGGAGGAATTCCGCAAACTGGGGGAGCTGGGGTTCTTCGGGATGTTGATCCCCGAGCAATATGAAGGGCTCGGGTTTGACTCCCTGACCTATCTGATGGTGATCGAGGAGTTGGCGGCAGCTGATGCGTCGGTTGCCATCACGATATCGGTGCACAATTCGCTGCCGACAGCAATGTTGCTGGGTCGCGGCAGCGATGAGCAAAAGGGCCATTGGCTGCCGAAGATGGCGCGGGGAGAAACGATTGCAGCTTTTGCGCTCTCGGAGGCGGATGCCGGATCCGACGCCGCCAGCCTCCGGACTCAGGCGTTGCAGGACGGCTCCGATTGGATTCTGACCGGGACCAAGGCCTGGGTGTCGCACGGAGACAGCGCTGGCCTGCTGTTGGTCATGGCCCGCACCGACAAACCCGAGGAACGTCGCGGTGCCAAGGGAATATCGGCCTTTCTGGTGCCACACGGCACAGCGGGCGTGGAGATCGGCAAGGCGGAGGACAAGATGGGCCTCAGGTCGTCGCAGACGGTCTCGATCGGTCTGAATGAAGTGCGGTTGGGGCCCGAGCACTTGATTGGGGCGGAAGGAAGTGGTTTCGTCTATGCAATGGAGGCGTTGGACCAGGGGCGGTTGGGTGTGGCGGCACAGGCAGTAGGCATCGCCCGCGCGGCGCTGGAGCATTCGCTTCGCTACAGCCGCGAGCGCAAGCAGTTCGACACGGCGATCAAGGACTTCCAGTCAATCCAGTTCAAGTTGGCCGACATGGCCACCCGCGTGGCTGCCGGCAGGGCGCTCATGTACGAGGCTGCCCGCCAGAAAGACACCGGGCGAGACGTCACCGAATTGGCGGGTATGGCCAAACTCTATAGTTCCGAAATGGCGATGTGGGTGACGACTCAAGCAGTACAGATATTTGGCGGTTATGGGTACATGCGTGACTATCCAGTTGAGCGTCTATTCCGAGACGCCAAAGTGACCGAAATCTACGAGGGTACCAGTGAAATCCAGCGAATCGTTATTGGCCGAGGACTCCACGCTGAGTAGTGCTGACGCAGGGTTATCCTTGGATCAACATATGTTCGATCTGATTGCGGAGCACGGGCATGAACAGGTGAGCTTTGCCTCCGATCGCAGATCGGGCTACCGTGGTATCGTCGGCATTCACAATACCATTCTGGGACCGGCCCTTGGCGGCACACGGTTCTGGAACTACGAGACCGATGCTGAGGCATTCATCGACGTGTTGCGGCTGTCTCGTGGCATGACCTACAAGGCCGCCGTTGCCGGACTCAATCTGGGTGGTGGCAAGAGCGTGATCCTGGGTGACTACAGAACCGAGGAACGCGAGGGCATCATGCGGGCGCACGGCCGACACGTGGACTCGCTGCAAGGACGGTATATCACGGCCGAAGATGTGGGAACCAGCCCCGCGGACATGGAGTTCGTGCGGCAGGAGACCAGCCGGGTGGTGGGGCTCGCCGGTCGCTCCGGTGATCCGTCGCCCGTTACGGCGCTCGGTGTATACCGCGGCATGAAGGCGTGTGCGAAGTTCCGCTATGGCGATGACAATCTCGAGGGAAAGACAGTTGCAGTACAGGGTGTGGGACACGTCGGCTACTACCTCCTCAAGCACCTGAAGGAGGAGGGTGCCAAGATGGTCATCACCGACATCGACGCGGAGAAGGTGAAGACCTGTGTCTCGGAATTCGCTGCCACTTCGGTGGGTCCCGACGAGATCTACGGAGTCGACGCCGATATCTTTGCGCCCTGCGCTCTGGGTGCGGTTGTCAACGATGATACGTTGAAGCAGCTCAAGGTCGACATCATAGCGGGTGGGGCCAACAATCAGCTGGCCGAGGAACGGCACGGCGACATACTCAACGAGCGTGATGTGGTGTACGCACCGGACTATGTGATCAACGGTGGTGGCTTGATCAACGTCAATGCCGAGGTGGAAGGCTGGAGTCTCGACAAGTCTCATCAGAAGGCATCGGAGATATTCGACACGGTCTTGAACGTGCTCGAGATCGCGCGTGACGAAGGGGTACCCACCTATCGTGCGGCAGATAGGCTGGCCGAGCGGCGCATCGCCGAGGCCGCGAAGAACAAGGGCAAACACTTCCAGATGTGAGTGGGACGGCTGTGACAGAAACAAACGATCATCGACTACACCTTGACGCGGTCGACCCGGAGATTGCCCGGCTCATTCGGAGTGAGGTCGAGCGGCAGGAAGAGGGTCTCGAGCTGATCGCATCGGAGAACTTCGCGTCCCGGGCGGTTCTCGAGGCCACGGGCTCCGAGCTGACCAACAAGTACGCCGAGGGTTATCCCGGGCGGCGGTACTACGGTGGTTGTGAATGGATCGACAAGGTAGAGCAGCTGGCGATCGATCGCGCGCTGGAGTTGTTCGCTGCCGATCATGCAAACGTGCAACCGCACAGCGGATCGCAGGCGAATCTGGCAGCGTACCTGGCGGTCATGCAGCCGGGCGACGCACTGCTGGGCCTGAAGCTTTCACATGGCGGTCACCTGACACACGGATCGCCTGTCAGCGCCAGCGGACGGCTGTTCCGATCTGTCCAGTATGAAGTCGATGAGAGTACCGGGCTGATCGACATGGACCAGGTGCGAGAGGTGGCGCTGCGTGAGAGACCCAAGATCATCGTGGCTGGCGGAAGTGCCTATCCGCGGATCCTGGATTTCGCGGGGTTCGCCGACCTGGCGCGGGAAGTGGAGGCCACGATGATGGTCGATATGGCGCACGTTGCCGGGCTCATTGCCGGTGGTGTGTACCCCTCGCCGGTACCGCACTCCGATATCGTAACGAGCACGACACACAAGACACTGCGCGGCCCGCGTGGCGGTTTCATCCTCTGTCGTTCGGAACTGGCCAAGGCGGTGGACAAGCAGGTGTTCCCAGGTGTGCAGGGCGGGCCATTGCAACACGTGATCGCTGCCAAGGCCGTTGGTTTCCTCGAGGCGTTACAGCCTTCGTTCAAGCAATATGTAACGCAGGTTGTCAGGAACGCCAAGGCGCTGAGCACGGCCCTGTTGGAGCGGGGGTACACGCTCGTGTCGGGTGGTACCGACTCACATCTGCTGTTGGTGGATTTGCGCCCGCAGGAGCTGACGGGCAAAGCTGCCGAAGAAGCTCTGGGGCGAGCCGGCATTCATGTCAACAAGAACACCATTCCCGGCGATCAGCAGTCACCGTTTGTGACCAGCGGTCTCAGGATCGGTACACCCGCGCTGACCACTCGGGGAATGGACGTCGGCGAGATGAGCCGGGTTGCGGAGTTCATCGATGCGATTCTGCGTGCAATGGATGACTCGACCATTGAGCGGGTCCGACGTGAAGTGATGCAAATGGCGGTCGATTTCCCGCTGTACCTGGAACCCGCGCAGGCCACCGACTAGTGGCATACCCTTGCTCGTTTAGGCTTGGTATCCCACCTTTCTAGCGTGGTCGAACTGCAACTGGCAAACGAGATTCTCGATCGGATTCGGGCGATCGACGGACGCTATCACGAGCGGGCCTACCTGTTCGTGCTGGCGGCCTTGGAGTATTGCCAGCAGAATAGAACGGAACGTGGCCATATCTCGGGCCCGGAATTGGCTTGGGCGTGCCGTGACCTGGCTATGGAACAGTTTGGCTTGACCTCCAAGACCGTATTTGGTCACTGGGGTATTCACGCTACCGACGATATCGGGAAGATCGTGTTCGTATTGATCGAAGTCGGTCTTCTCATGCCGCACGACAATGACCGGATCGAAGACTTCCATGCGGTTTACAATGTTGAGGAAGCATTTGAGGAGTACCCCTGGGCCGGTGTTGGCCGGACGGGTGGAGGTGTTTAACAGCAGTTAGTACAGGGAGGATGGGTAGCGTCATGGAGCAGCAAGAGTTTCCTGCCTGCAAGAAATGCGGCGAAGGCGTGTTGTTGCCGTTGTCGGACTACGGTCGCGACGGAGCGCCGATCATGTACAAGGCGTGGGTCTGCAATAGTCCGGAGTGTGGCTTCAACATCCGGATTGACAACGGCGAGATCTCGCTCGGCCGGGCAATAGGGCAGAGTTTCAAGTAGCCCTTGACCCGACCATGAGGGATGGGTGGGGCTGCATCCGATCGGTCTCTCCCAAACGTCAATCTCCGCGAATAGCTCAATCGTGACCCCAATACCGGTTCTCGACGCCGCGCAGGCTGCTACCTGGGACGAGCATGCCCGGGTAGCCGCCAACATCCCCAGCCGTGTGCTGATGGAGACGGCCGGCCGTTCGGTCGCCCATGTGATCGCCCGGCACTACGGCCCCGTCATTGGCCGTGGCGTGTTGATCGTGGCGGGACACGGCAACAACGGTGGTGACGGCTGGGTGGTTGCCCGGGCTCTGCGAGCAACCGGCGTAACGGTCTGGGCTACCGATGAGATCCGCAGCCGCTCGGACGACTGTGAGGCCAACCGGACCCTCGCGTTGGTCGAAGGAGTGCGACACCTCACTATTGATGAGGGCTGGCCACCTGTGGGGGTGGTTGTCGACGCGATATTGGGTACCGGTGCCAGCGGCCCGCCGCGTGGCTCGATCGGCCAAATGGCTGATAAGCTGGCCAACCTCGGTGCTCCCATCGTTGCCGTTGACGGTCCCACCGGACTCGATCTGTCGAGCGGCGAGGCACATGGTCCGATCAGAGCCGATGTGACGGTGACCTTCGGTGGTGCACGTCGTGGTCATCTGCTGCAGCGGTCCTGGTGTGGCAGGGTAGTGGTGACCGAAATCGGTTTTCCGCCACCGTTTCCCGAGTGGCCCGAACTGGTCGACGACAGCTGGGCCGGTGTGATGTTACCGCCGTTCGCGGCCGACATGCACAAGGGGAGTCGCGGCAGGGTGCTGGTCGTCGGGGGTGACCGCGGGATGGCCGGCGCGGCGATCCACGCTGCGACCACCGCCCTGGCCTCCGGTGCCGGTCTCGCCAAGATAGCCGCCCACGAAGTCACCGTTCAGGCAGCACAAGAGCTGCTGCCCGATGCGCTCACCGTGACAACCGCACTCGAACCCGAAATCGAGCCCGAGCTGGTTGCTGCCATCGAGTGGGCCGATGCTGTGGTACTCGGTCCTGGGTTGGGCCGGGGTGAATCCCGCACCGCACTGATCCAAGCGGTGCTGCGGCGGACCACCAAGCCGGTGGTGATCGATGCGGACGCTTTGCACGCGGGTCTGGATGTCCTGCTGACCGGCAGTTCACCTCGGGTACTGACGCCACACCCGGGCGAGTTCGCGTCGGCCTTCCCGGATCTTGCTGACCTGGTGAAGACAGATCGGTTCGCAGCGGCTACCTCCGCCGCGGACATCGCCGCCTCGTCGTCTCCTTCATCTCCTTCCCCTCCTTCCCCTCCTTCCCCTACTATTCTTCTAAAGGGCGTCCCGACAGTCATCGCCCAGTCAGGGGCTGCCCCGCGTGTTGTCGCGTCGGGCAATCCGGCATTGGCAACCGGGGGAAGTGGTGACCTGCTTTCCGGCTTCATCGGGTCCTTTCTCGCACAGGGTCTGTCTCCGCTGGATGCTGCTGCACTCGGCGCTCACGTGCTCGGCCGTGCAGCCGAGATCGCGTCTGAGGGTGATGCCGTAAGGTCCACCCGGCCGGCCGATGTCACCCGGGCATTGCCACAGTTGTGGGGTGTTCTGGCGAATCCGCCGGCTGCAAACCCACCGATCCTGCTCGAACTGGAACCACCAGCGCTCGTGTAACCACGGATGATCTTCATTAGGCCAAGAATGATCTTTCATAGGCCGCGGACGATTTGTCGATGACGCGGACGGCGGTCGGAGTCAGCCTCACACTAGCGGTCACGGTCCCGCTCGCGTTGCCCACCCAGGCGCAAACGGGGTCGCGGCTGTGGCGGCAAGATGAACGGGTGTTGGTTACCGACATGAGTCTGGTGGAAGCCGTCGCAGCCGACGAGAACGTGCTCTACGTGGTGTCGCCAGCGGGCATCGGAGTGTACGATCGCCGGTTCGGCCGCTGGCAACCGCCGGTCACGGTGCTGGATGGCTATGCACACGCTCCCGTCTTGTCGGCACTGGTGGATCCAACGGACCAATCGGTTTGGCTCGGTACGGTCGCGGGCGTGGTGAATTACTCGCCGCGCATGCGTTTGTATCAGACCGCTGCCGTGAGCGACGGTGCCGTGCAACTGATGTTCGACCGCGACGACGCCTTCTCCGGCATCTATCTCCGCAATCGGCTTGGCTGGCACTTCCTGCCACGCGGAGGTGTCATCGCGCGACCGGTTGCCTCGCTGCCACCGGCACACCGTCAGGTCAGGACCGTGTCGGTTCAGGAAGTTGTCAGCCGGCATCCCGAAATCGAAACCATGCGGCTTGGCCCGTTGCTGGACGATCGCATGCGCTCCTACCGCTACACCTCGGCTGCCGAGGTCGCGATCGCAGGAGAGGTCTTCCTCGGCACCAACGGGCGCGGTGTGATCCGCTACGATACGGGTATTGCCACCTTCGAGCCGCTTCCGTTCGGCTTGTTGGCGCCGAGGGCTTCGTCGGTTACCGTCGTTCCGGACGGTGTTTGGGTGGGCAGCGATGGCCGGTCGGGCCGATCCGGGTTCACCTGGGTGAGCAGCGATCTGCAGCGGTTCGAGTTCGAGGAGGGACCTCGTATCGCCGGGCTCGCGATGGGCACGGTACATCAGGTCACGTTACATCAGGGAGACCTGTGGGCCGCTACCGAAGCCGGGGTCACGATCGCTAGTCACGGTAGCTCACAACGCCTCACGACTGTTCAGGGGTTGCCCTCCGACCGCGCTCTGTCGCTTGCCGGCGGTCCGGATGGTATCTGGGTTGGAACCCAGCGCGGCTTGGCATTCGTGGGGAACGACGGCGTCGCGAGGAGGGTGGGAACCAGGCTGTTCGAGCCGGTGAGAGCCCTTGCAGGTAACGGTGACTCAGTATGGGTTGGCTCGCGGGCGGGATTAGGCTTGTCGTGGACCGGGGTGGATCGGGTGGTGGTGCCACCCGATGTGGCCCAGGTTCCCGAGTTGGCCCAGGAGATCGTAGCCCTCACTCTGAGCGACTCGGTACTGGTCGTTGGTTTGAGAGACAGGCTGGTATGGCGGTCAGTGGTAGCGGACAGTCGAGCGCCAACCGATGACAGCCGAGTCCCGATCGCCGGTGGTTGGCAGGTGGAGCGGACAATACCGGAGATCGGGGAGTTGACATCGCTCGCAGCCGACGGCGACGCTGTGTGGATCGGTGGCAGTCGCGGGTTTGCGCACTATCGACCAGCCACACGTTCTTTCGTCTTCCACGCCGCACCGGGTGATGTGCCGGGGGTGGTGT
>JBDGXD010000156.1:0-9761 GCA_039584755.1 Gemmatimonadota bacterium | reverse complement strand
CTGGGTGATGTTCGCCTTCTCGCCGGTGCAGTACATGAGGAAGTAGATCGGGTTTAGCATGCCGAGCTTGAGCGGCAGCTGCTCGGTCTTCTTGATGTTGTTGTGAGCGTACTCGTCCGCTCCCTTGCCGATCCTCTTGGCTGCCCAGTAAGTACCATCGGCCAGGACGTCGCCGATCCCTTCCCGTCGCACGATCCTGTCGAGCAGCCAGTGGAACCGCCCTTCGCTGTCCTCCGGCAACCCCGGCATGTCCTTGTCCGTGAGGATGCCCGCTTCGTAGAGCTCGACGGCAAAGGCCATGGTCTGCGGGCCCGAGAAGGCGTCGATCCCGTGTTCCGTGGTCTTCTGCGCCATTCTCATTCCGAAATCGAGATCGGAGTAGGCGGCCATCGTGTAGGTGAGCTTGGAGAAGCACTTCATCATGTAGGAGCAGAAGCGTTTGTCGACGGCGATGGAGGCACCACACTTCATGGGACAGTTGTGGCAGCTCAGCAGACGGGTCCGCATGGTCTCCATGGTGTCCGTCCACAATTCCTGGACTTCCTCGGTCCAGAAGCCCTTCCTGCGCTCACGGGCATTGCCCCACACGAAGTTCTCGGTGTGCCACTTCTCATCGTGGACTTGCATCTCTTGTGGCGATCCGAGCCCAGCCAGGATCGGCATGACCCCTGGAATCGGGTTCTTGTCTCTATTCTTGATGTATTTCAATGCCTCGTTGCAGTGCCCGATGAACTCCTCAGGGCGGGCGACCTGAATGTCCTTCGACCCGCGCACCGCGATCGCCTTCAGGTTCTTGTCCCCCATGACGGCGCCCATGCCAAGCCGGCTGGCACTGGAGCGGCCCTGCTCGATAGAGGCGAAGAAGACCTTGTTCTCCCCGGCCAGACCAATCGAAGAGACCGCCACGTGCGGGTCCTCCAGCTCCTGGCGAATGACCTCTGCAGATTCAAGCGTACCCAGGCCTCGCATATGCGTGGCGTCACGTATCTCCACCTTGTTTTCGTCGATCCACAGATAGACCAGGTCCGGTGATTTGCCACGAATAACCACCTTGTCATAGCCTGCGTGCTTCAGCTCCGGTCCCCAGAACCCGCCCATCATGGAGAAGCCGAGCAAACGTGTCTGAGGAGAGATTGAGGTGACGATGGTGCGGTTGCAGCCGGGGGCAGGTGTGCCGGCCAGAAG
Organism: Gemmatimonadota bacterium; assembly: GCA_039584755.1. Lineage (GTDB taxonomy): Bacteria > Gemmatimonadota > Gemmatimonadetes > Gemmatimonadales > GWC2-71-9. Next base: position 8,576 of record JBDGXD010000156.1, on the reverse strand, counting down.
ACCGGTGCCGAATATGAGGAGGTTCTCAGGAGAGAATGGCTCGACCTCGGGGCCGACCCTGTCCCACATGATCCTGGCGTTGGTCCCCAGCCCCCCCAGGTGAAGCTCGGTCAGCCGAGGGTCGGTCGCCACCCGCTCGATGTTTCCCCTCGTCAGATCGACTTCCAGGTTAAATCCTGTCTCTGCATATCTCATTCGTCACCCGCTGCGGTTTCGTTCCCACTTCACGAGCGTATCGAACATCGGATATCTCCTGGCTGGAGATGCTCGTCCAATGGCATCGCCTTCTGTTCTACTTGCGTGTGTAGACCATCTTGAACTGGAGCAACATCAACAGTTTGCACTCTTCGCAATCCCCCTTGACATCGTCTTGTCGTACCGGATCGGCACAGGCCTCGTAGCCCAATTCGCGGTAGAGCTCGATCGCCTCATCGGCGCGTTTGGCATCTGCCACGAACCTGCGAGTCCAGCCGTCGGCGATGCGGGCCGGATCGGGTTCGATCTCCGCCTCAGATACTGTCCGTCGTGCCTCGACCTCGACTATCGATCCTAGACGCTTGACCACTTCGCGCTCGTCTTGGTTATGCGGCATCAGCTCCCACTTCGTTCAGTTTCTGCAACCGGCGGTGTCCCAGTATTGCCGCACCCACTGCCGCCGTGTACTGCGCCAAGTCACCATCCGGCACGTTAACCTCTGCATCGAGGTGATCCTTGGCCACATCGACCATCGTCTTGAATCTCAGGATGCCACCGATCAGGGTGAATTCGGGTTCCAGGCGAACCCGCTTCATGAGCTGTACAGATCGCCCTACCAAGGACGCGATAGCTCCATACATGATGTCAGCTGGCGCCACACCTTGTGACAGATGATTGATCACCTCTGATTCCGCGAACACGGCACACACACCAGAGATCGACGCTGCAGTCTTCGAGGTCGATACGAGGGGACCGATCTCCTCTGTGGTGTAACCCATGTAGCGTGCCGTTTTCTCGAGAAACGCGCCGGTCCCGGCAGCGCATTTGTCATTCAAGCGGAACGATTTGACTTTTGCCATCTCATCGAGACGGCTGGCTTTCATGGTCTGACCGCCGACATCGAGGATCGTACGTGTGTTCGGAAAGAAGAACGAGGCACCACGTGCCGCGGCGGTCAGATCGGTGACTTGCACGTCACTCATGGTGGCTTGGTGCCTGCCAAACCCTGTAGCCACCACGTATTGAACCTGCTCCTGCTCCAGGCCAGCTGCTGCTACCGCCTGACGGCACGTCGTCTCCGCGGCCTCGGTGAGTTTGAAGCCAGTGGGTAGCATCGCACGACCCGCAATCTCGTTGTTGTCGCTCAGCACGATTGCCTTTGTGTAGGTCGATCCGACATCGATCCCGGCGGTGTAGATCATGGCTTACCCCCAACAGCCTTGACCGGCGCCCTGCTTGCAACGATGTGGTCCAGCGCGAACAGAGCCGCGCCGAGTGCACCCATGTAATGTGACTCCTCGCTCACGTTCACCTTGAGACCCAGACGCTCGTTCAGCGTCTCGATCATGGCAACGTTCTTTGCGACACCGCCGGTGAAGGTCACTTCTTCTTCAATCCCTACTCGCCGCAGCAGTCCCGCGGATCGTGTCGCAATCGACTTGTGCACGCCCAACAGGATGTCCTCTATCTTCTTCCCCTTGCCCAACCATGAGAGCACTTCCGATTCGGCGAATACGGTACACGTGGTACTGATCTTGACCGCCCGTTCACCCCGCAGCGCGGTTGGCCCAAGGTCGGGAAGTGCGATCTCGAGCGCACTGGATGCAGCACCGAGAAATCGACCAGTACCTGCTGCACACTTGTCGTTCATACAGAAGTCGACAATCTCGCCTGTCTCAGCCACACGGATCGCCTTGGTATCTTGGCCCCCCATGTCCACTACTGTCCGCGTGCCAGGGAACATGTGAACAGCACCACGCCCGTGACAGCTAATCTCAGTGACCTGCGTGTTTCCGAACGTCACCTTGTATCTGCCGTAGCCCGTCCCCACCACGTACTCGACTTCTTCCTCTCGTAGATCGCCGTTGCGCAAAGCTTCTTCGAATGCCGCTTCTGCCGCCTGGATTACGTTGGCACCTGTGTCTGTCAGAGCACGACTCGCGATCTCCCTATGCTCGTTGATGATCACTGCTTTCGTTTGTGTGGATCCCACATCCACTCCGGCTGCGTAGGCCATCGTTACACCGCCTTCCCGATCGCAGCCTGATGCCTACGGGCGGCCAGACCCTCAAAGAATGCGTCCGCTCGGTTCTTGAGTTGCGCTTCTGACACTACCCGTCGGTCCATCATGTCCGACTCGACGAACAGTGTCGCTATGTCGCGGGCCTCCATGAGATCTCTGCGGCTGTCAGCCAGCCCGGTCGAAACCGTACGACAACTCTTGATCGGATGGTACACAACACCGTCGATCGCGTATCCTTCGATCATGTCATGTAGGATGCCGGTCTGATAAAACATGCTGTCCATCGCATCGCGCACACTGACGAGCACGCCTTCCGCTAGACTTTCCAGCGGCCGCTCGAGATCGTATTGGAATCCCAAGTTCGAGCCGCCCGAAGCAAACCACAGATACGTGGAGTTGACGAAAGTGCCACCCCATTCGGTGAACAACTCGTTGAAACGGCGGAACATCGGATAACATGGTACGCCCACAAAGACCAAACGGTATTGCTCGTCCGTGAGGGTGCCTATTCCGTTGTCCGCCTTGTACTCCATTTCTTCGACGAGTGCCTGGAAGTAACTGGCACCTGCTTCCTTCCCTCTGAAACCGTTGGAAACACCGAGGAAGATCGTGCCGTCGGTAAGTGCATTGAAAAGCGAGGGCCTGCTACGGTTGAGTTCCAGCACTCGCTTCCATTCGGCGCTCATTGTGTTGGCATGGCCCATCGATTCCCGCAGTTTGTCGATGTCGAACTTCTTGCCGCTCACAGCCTCACAGACGGTGATCAATTCCTTGATCTGGGCCTCGACATAGCGACGATCGTTCTCGAAATCGGAATCGCCCGGCCAGGTTTGGGCTCCTGCGCTCCGAGTTCCTGGTACGTCCAGCGCGAAAGTGGGCACTTCGTACATGCGCTCCCAAATCTCGGCCCACTTGATGTATGTGTTGCATGCATTCGTGTATACCGCTATCCCCGGTTTGGGTATGCGGCCCATCGGCAACTCGCCACCCCGTAGCTGTGTGGCCACGTCAGCCTTCACATAGCCGCAGATGTCAGGCGAATACCCGTAATCCTCGGCTTCGTTGAGATACTCATGGGCAACGTGACGTACTGCGGTCTGCAATGAGTTGATCTCCGGAAACACGACAGGAAAGTCAAAAACGCTGAGAAGTTCGTTCATGCTGCCCATCACGAACACATACGCCGCCGTGCCACCGGCCTCAGCCGTTCGGTGCAGCTCATCGAACCACTGTCGGAACAAGAGCGCGCCCTGCTCGTTGCCCCTTCCTACCAGTGTTTGGCCTCCAGTTGCTTCTGTCATTCGTGGTCCTTCTTTTGAGTGGTCCCTGTGCCCGGCCACCCCGTCTTCCCGACGGTCTCGGCGGGCTCACCAATCGCGGTCCGTGTTTGTCCGCCTTTTTCTGCGCAAATCCGCGGCACTAGTCGAACAGCAGATTCTCTACAAACGTCTCCAGTTGAATCTCCAAGTGTTCGAAGCTGGTCATATTCTCTTCAAATTCACTGACAAAGTACGGCACGTTCGCTTCGTCGAGCGCACGTGTATAAGCCACTTGCTCCTCCAGTCCCGGCTCGCACATCTTGGCGGCGGTGACTATTACGGCCTGCGCTCCAGCACTCTCGTAGCGCTGCAACAACATTTTCTCCTTCGGCTTGTTCAGGTCATGTTGAACCGGGCTGTAGGACGATTGCTCCAGGTACGCGGTGGCCAGGTTTGTGAGCGGATCTCCACTCAGCGGGATATCCTCCACAATCCATCGCATACCTATTAACAGATCGTCGTCCACCACGTAGCACGAGCGGCCCAACATGCGGATCATGTCCATTGGCGGTTGCTCACAGAACCCGCCTTCGTACACCACGCGAATCTTGTCCTGTTGCTTGACTTCTCTGTCGGGAAGCAGTGACAGGACCGTGCGGAGCAGTTCGTTGTGCTCCTCACGCGGTATCATGCCAGCGAGCGATATGAGGACGTAGGCCTCATCAGCGGTGATCATCCACGGCGCCGACCGTTTGACCGTGTACAATTGGCGCATCAGTGCACGGTTTTCGTTGAAGACGGCCAGCGAGTTGCGCAGGGCATCATCGGTAACCTGCTTGCCTGAAATGTCCTCTATGCTTCGCCTGACACGATCGTACTCGTGACGGAGGTACTCGGCGGCATGCGCTGAGTTAGCGTTCTGCGGCAGATAGAGTATCTGACACGGATAGGAAAAGTTGCGGCCCCACACGGCGGCGAGGTTGCGTGCCGCATCACAAATCGGATGGGTGACGAACATATCGAGCACAACACTCTCAGCGAGAACGGACTCGAGCGACGTCTTGATGATCGAACAGAGGTACGACCCGAATCGTGAGTCAGAGTGGGTCGGCTCCACCGCTGCACCTCGTACCTTGAAGGGCAACATGTCGGCCGCATGGGCTATTTCCTCAGGGAAATAGACCTGGAAATGGCCCAGGACCCTGCCACCGGCTTCCCGCCACCGTCGCACAGTTGGAAACTCCGTATCCTCGACCAATTCACGGCAGTGGTAGAGAATCTCTTCCAACGGCTGGTCGTGCCACTCCGTGAATACCGCATCAGTGCTCATACGTGCTTCCACTCCGCCTTGCGTTTCTCGGTAAACGCTGTAAGGCCTTCGACGGCGTCACGCGTCTGCATCAACTCGTCAACGTAAATCCTGCCAGCCTTATGGAGTGCATGGGCCCTGGTCTGCGCAGTAGCTTCTCTCAGCGCTCTCTTCGCGTTGCGCAGAGCTGCCCCACTATGCCGGGCCATACGGCGGGCGAGCTCCATTGCCGTCGATTCCACCTCGTCGTCCGCAACCACCTGCCACACCAGGCCAACCTGCGCGGCTTGTGCTGCATCGATCGTGTCACCCGTTAGCACTATCTCAGCGGCTATGCTTGGGGGACATATCTGCGGCAACAATGCGCAGGCCGCCGGCGGCAGCACACCCAGCATTATCTCTGGTTGTCCGAACTGAGCTTGCTCACTTGCTACTGTGAAATCCGCCGGCTGAATCAACTCGAATCCTCCCCCCAGACAGCGGCCTCGAACGGCAGCAATGACGGGCAGCGGGAAAGAGTCGATGGCACCGATGGTCTCAATGAACTCCGGTATCATCGCTTCATACTCGGGTGGCAGGTGTTCGCCCACATCCGCACCCGCTGAGAAGTGCTTGCCTTCGGCCCTCAAGATCAACACTCGCAGTGACCCTTCATCACGCAGGCCGGCGAGATCCTCCCTCAACCAGTGCATCATATCCCGTGTCAGGATGTTGAGAGGCGGATTGTTCAGGACTATCTCAGCGATACCGTCGTTGACTGACGTCGTGTTTGTCACTTTCCGATCCCCCATTGTCCTGCTGGCCGGATTGCCGTTTCTGCCGCTTGCGTCTCTCTTCTGCTCCCTGCTCCCTGCTCCTCGAACTCAGCTCGAATCAGTCTTCGCCCAAGTCGTCCCCGGCTTCTCGAGGCTGTAATAGACCTTGATGTCTTCCAGATCCTCGAAGATCTGAGGCACTATCTGTAAGTCCATGCCGATCTCAATCTCGTCTTCATCTATTGTCTCACCGAACCACGCAAGCGCGCGTCCTCCTTCGTTGAGATCAACGACTCCCACTATGTATGGTGCTACGTCTTCGAATCCGGTGGGCGCGGCTACGATTTTGGTGAACGTATGGAGTTGAGCCTTGCCGCTCATCTCGATGAACTCGAATTCATCACTCATACACGCTTCGCAGTCCGCTCGTGGTGGGAATGACGTTGCTTGACACTTCTTGCAGCGCGTTCCCATGAGGCGGCCATCCTTCAGGTACTGTGCGAAGTCTGTGACCTTCGTGTATGGCGTGTAGTTGACCTTGCCAAACCATTTGAACATGATCAGTCCCTTTTCATTACCTGGACGAAGCAGTATTGACCAATCCCACCGACGTTGTGTGTCAGACCTACGTCGGCATCGGGAACCTGGCGTTCTCCTGCCTCGCCGCGAAGTTGTTTCGCTATCTCGTAGGTCATCGAGAGCCCGGTGGCACCGATCGGGTGCCCCTTTGCCTTCAACCCACCATCCACGTTCACGGCCACTTCACCACCGACATAGGTTTGGCGATCGGCGACGAACGGCCCACCTTCACCCTTCTCACAAAACCCGAGGTCTTCATAGGCCATGATTTCGGCGATCGTGAAACAGTCATGGACGTCCGCCACTTTGACATCGCCCGGTCGAATGCCTGCCATCTTGTATGCGGCCTTGCCAGCTTCCTCGGCGCTTGGCAGACCAACCAGGTGCGGCCGTCGCAATACCGACATGCTTGCCGTAGCGCACGCCATACCATCCAGCCATACTGGTTGCTCGGATAACGCCTTGGCCTTCTCTTCGTTAGCTACAATCACGCAAGCCGCCCCATCGGCATTGGCACAACAGTCATATACCTGGAATGGTGTAGCGACGTCCTCCGAGGCCTTGGCCTTTTCTATGGTGATTTCCTTGCGGAACAGGGCGTTGGGATTCCTTGCACCGTAGTAGTGGTTCTTCACCGCGACGTCCAGCAAGTGTTCACGTGTCGTCCCGAACTCGTGCATGTGACGCTTGGCGAACATTGCATAGTAGGCGGGAAATGTCGTGCCGAAGCCCGACTCCCACTGGACCTCTCCCACACGTCCCATCAGTGCCAGAATCTCGGGGGTCGACAGTTCGGTCATCTTCTGGCAACCCATCACCAACACGATGTCGTGCACGCCTGCTTTGACCGCCATCCACGCAGTACGCAGTGCGGCACTTCCCGACGCGCAGGCAACCTCGGTGAGCCAGGTGGGCTTGGGAAACAGACCCAAGTACTCCTGGATCACTCCTGCCAATGAGCGTTGCTTGTGGTATTCCGGAACCGAGCCGATCACCGAGGCATCGATCTCTTTCGGTTCGATACCCGCGTCCTCTATCGCCTGCCTGAAAGCCTCAAACGCCAATTCCTGAACAGTGGCATCGCTACGCCGTCCAAAGACGCCGTGGCCTATACCGATTATCCCGACTCTTGTCATTGCAATCTCGCTTGTTGTCTACATGTATTGGCCACCGTCGACCTTGATCACCTCACCAGTGATGTGCCGTGCCCTGTCGGAGCACAGAAACACCACGACATCGGCGCATTCTTCCGGTGTCGCAAAGCGTCCGACAGCGGTCTCATCCATGGCCTTGGTGAGGAACTCCGGCGGGATTGCATTGGCCATCTCAGTCATCACCATCCCGGGAGCCACAACATTCACGTTCACATTGAACTTCCCGAGTTCCTTGGCCAACGACTTACTCAGGGCAATCTCACCACCCTTCGACGCAGCATAGTTGGTCTGAGCAAACTTCCCGCGCATGCCGTTGATCGAGGAGATGTTCACTATCTTGCCGCCTTTCTGATCCTTGAAGACCAGTGCGGCGGCTTTGTTGTAGTTGAAGTAACCCTTGAGATTGACATTGATGACGGTGTCCCACTGCTCCTCCGTCATCTTCCAGATCACCCCGTCCCAGTTGATGCCGGCATTGCACACCATAATGTCGAGGCGTCCAAACTCTCTGACGACTGTCTGCACCATGTTCTCGGCGTCATCATGGCTGGCAACGTCTGCTTTGACCGCCAACCCTTTGCGTCCGAGTTTCTCGATCTCTTCGACGACCTTCTTCGCCTCGGTGTCATGGCGGCGGTAATTGATTGCCACATTGCAGCCTTCTCTTGCAAACTCAACGGCTATCGCCGATCCGATGCCGAGACTGCCGCCCGTCACGATGACGTTCTTTCCTTCTAAGCCTAGGTCCATAGCTACCTTCTCCCTGTAGCTTCACGTCACCCTGTTGAATGGTGATACGCGTTGGTTTAGATCTGTTTCAGGCCTGCCTTGCTGACGGCCACTCCATCACTGGTACTGCGGCGATATCGCCTTGATCAACTCATCATCCCACGGGTGACCCTTAGCCAACATTTGACGCAGTTTGATGAAGTCCACCTCGCGTTGGTTCTTCGGGCCTTCGTTGAACGCCCGGAAGCCGGCCTTAGCCTCGGTCATCATGTTGAGTGCCAGCCACTCGCGATTGGTGACGTTCGTGTTGTCCCAGTGCCATTGTTTGTGTTTGCGCAGGCCGTTGACGGTCTTGGACACACAGTCTGGCATCAACATCAGAATCTTGGTGCACAGCCCATCCACGGCCCCGTCGAGCTTGCTCAGGTCGGTCTCCACCTTTGCCAACACATCCTTGGCAACCTGCTTGTCCGCGCCGGACTTGAAGTCACCGTAGACGATGTTGCCGAACTCATCCAAGAATCGGTCCGTTACGACCATCGGGTTTGGAATCCACTCGCCGTCGACCTTCAG
>JBDGXD010000155.1:0-9780 GCA_039584755.1 Gemmatimonadota bacterium | reverse complement strand
GATATCGCTGCATTTCGCGAAGTGCTCGGTGGTGCTGAAATCACTGACTATGAGACTGTGCACCGGAACGTAAACGGTGACCTCAAACACCTCAGCTTTTCGGCTGGCCCGGTCCGCGATCATAGGGGGGCAATCGTCGGGGCACGGGGAACTGCGCGCGATGTGACGGTGCGTGCGGCTGCTGCGGAGGCAATGGGACAAGCCCGCGAAGCCGCGGAGAAGGCGGCACAGACAAAGAGCGCGTTTCTCGCGAACATGAGCCACGAAATCCGTACGCCGATGAATGGTGTGCTTGGGATGACAGAGGTCTTGTTGGATACCGAGCTGACTGCTGAACAACGTCGCGCGGCAGAACTAGTACACAGTTCGGCTGAAGCTCTGCTGAGGATAATCGACGACACACTGGATTTCTCCAAGATCGAAGGTGGTCGATTCGAACTCGAAGAGATCCCGTTCGATCTCGCAGGTCTGATCGACTCGACAGTCCGGCCGCTTGCGATCAGAGCTGTCGAACAGGGAGTGGAGTTGGTGTACGAGGTCAAACCGGACGTTCCCCGAGTTATCCGTGGTGATCCCGGCCGATTGCGCCAGGTTCTGACCAACCTCGTAGGCAATGCTGTCAAGTTCACGCACGAGGGTGAAGTGGTCGTGACGGTCTCACTAGAGGGCAAGACTGATAACAACGCCGACGTCCGTTTTACGGTGCGGGACACTGGGATAGGGATTGCCGACGATCAACTCGGTCACATCTTCACCGAGTTCAGCCAGGCCGATGCATCAACCACACGCAAGTATGGTGGCACAGGACTTGGACTTGCGATTTCGCGGAGGATCGTACGGTTGATGGGCAGTGAGATTGCGGTGACGAGTGAGGTCGGTGTCGGCAGCGAGTTCACTTTTGTAGCGCGGGTGCGTGAAGATACAACCCAGGGGTTGGCGGCGGGGCAGGCGTACGGAGCGGCCCTCGATGGGCTGATGGCCCTGGTAATAGCGGACAAGGATACGAACCGGCGCATGGTGAAGGAGATGCTCGAGCTGGCGGGTGTGAAAGTGGAGGAGGCCGACTCGGGAAGAGCAGGGCTCGAAGCACTCCGCAAGGCAGCAGATGCGCAATCACCAAAACGTCTGGCGGTCGTGGAAGCTCACATGCGAGGTCTCGACGGGTTTGAGGTCGCGCGGTTGGTGCAAGACGATCCCCAACTCTCCCAGACGAGACTGATGATGCTCACTTCGGCGGGAATGCGTGGTGATGCGCGCCGTTGCCGTGAGCTGGGTATCTCTGCGTATTTGCCCAAACCGGTGTCACGCTTTGACCTGATCGAAGCTGCGGCGCTGCTTGCCGAGTCGGATCCCAAGGAACATCCGGGCGGGCTGGTAACCAGGCACACGATCGATGAAACCCGCCGGCGCCTGCAGATTCTCTTGGCGGAAGACAATCCCGTGAATCAGCAGGTGGCGGCCACGATGCTCCGCAGGCGCGGCCATCACGTGGATATCGTACCCAATGGACGTGAGGCGGTAGCCGCGCTGAATGCGGGGCGATACGACGTAGTCCTGATGGATGTACAGATGCCGGAGCTCGATGGAATAAGCGCGACCAAGCAAATCAGAAGTTCTGGCAACAAGCTGCCGATAATTGCGATGACGGCTCATGCCATGTCAGGCGATCGAGAACGCTGCCTCGAAGCCGGCATGACTGGCTACATAGCAAAGCCATTCAAGCCGCACGAACTGTTTGCTGCGGTGGAAGGCTGGAGTCTGACGGCGGGATCGCGGGCGGCCGTTCAGATCGAGGGCGATGGAGCACCGGTGGATTTACAGGGATTCCGCGACACGATGAAAGAGGCGGGGGTCGAGGAGGCAGTCGAGTCCATGCTCAAGGCGTTCCTGCAAGATGCGCCGCGACGAACTGAGCAGCTCGAGCAAGCAGTCGCGGTGAAAGATGTGGAGCGGATTAGTCAGGCGGCTCACGCCTTCAAGTCGGCCGCAGGAACCATAAGTGCACGTCGGCTGGCCGATTTACTGGGTGAGGTGGAAGCGGCAGGCCGGGCTGGGGACGATGGCAAGGCAGCCGGGCTGTTGGGACTGGTACTGCACGAGTATCAGGCAGTAATGGACTACCTTGGAGCGGCATTGTAAGACGGAGGCAGCATTTGACGAAGACCCATGTGCTCGTGGTGGACGATGATCTGGTGATCAGGAAGCTCGCGCGGACACTGTTGGAGAAGAGCGGTTTCAAGGTGACCGAGGCTGTCGACGGTGCAGCCGCTCTGGAGCATCTCGAAGCCGGTCATGAGTACGATCTCATGGTGCTGGATCTCAACATGCCGGAACTGAATGGGGCGGAGGTGCTCAGCCGCGTGAGATCCAATGTCGCCACCGCGGGCTTGCCGGTTGTCATTCTGACTGGGTCCGACGGCGGAGAGATGGAAGTCAAGCTCATGGACGAAGGTGCCGATGACTGTATCAGGAAGCCCATAAATCCACCCCGGTTCGTGGCCCGCATCAAGGCAACGATGCGCCGCGCTGGTGGCTAGGACTGCCTGGTGTAGAAAGACGGGCTGAGGAGATGACCTCAGCCCGTCGACACTTCCATGTCACACTCTCCAGACGACTACGGCCTTCTGCGACGAGGAGTCGTCTTCACTGTAGTGCGTGTCGTGGTCTTCATAGTAGTCCTGAAGTTGGTCGCCGGGGACGGCCGCCGCATGGTCGGAGCGGTGATCCGAGTTGGTGACCGCTGCAGCGTGGCTGGCCGCCTTTGACTGGGAGCGCGGTAACTCGGCGACGCTCGGCGTTGTGACGTTGTGGGTCGCCTCACCGTCGGGGTTGTACGAGCGGAGCTGCTCCCCGATGACGGTCGAATTGTCGTAGGAGTAACCCGTCGTGGGGAAGTCACTTGAAGCCGCGTGCCAGTCTGCCGCGCCGGTCGCGCTTGGGCTGAACCAGTGTTCGACCGTGGAGTCGGGCTGACTCGTGCGGAGCTCGGGCTCTGCGAGCGGGTGGATGTCACCCGTCTCGCGGTCGGCTGGCTGCGAACTCCGTCCACAGGTGTCGCGGCGGCACTGCTTCTCCTATCGAGTCCGTCTGTCACCTCACGCCTGGCGGGCTCGGTGCGGGCAGGCTGCTGCGGGAAACCGCGCCTACTCGACGTGGTGGTGCGCCGGGTCACCGGACTCGATGAGGACGTACTTCGCGTCACCGGGCTGGTGCTGCGTCGGACGGCTGTGTTGACCGTACGACTGGTCGGACTGACGCGTCGAGTGGTTGCAGCCGTTGGACTGACCCGCCTGGTGGTTGCAGTTGCGCCCCGGCTCGTCGGTGTAGCACTTCCGGTGAGGCGCCGCGCGCCGCTGCTGGTTGGGCTCGCCGCGTAGACTCTCCGGGTGCGACTCCGGCTGTTATACGGTGAGACTTGCGGCGTATACCTCAGTCTCGGGTTGTAACTAGCATATGTGTGGCCACGGTAGTACCTGTTGCCGTAGTGGTACGGATGACCGTAGTAGCCGTAGTGGTACGGATAACCGTAGTAGCCGTAGTGGTACGGATAACCGTAGTAGCCGTAGTGGTACGGATAACCGTAGTAGCCGTAGTGGTACGGATAGCCGTAGTAGCCGCCCCACCCCCACGAGAACCCGATGTTGAAGCTGCCGAAGCCAAACCCGACCCCAAGGCCCCAGCCGTATGGATAGCCCCAACCGTACGGATAGCCCCAGCCCCACGCGCCCGGTGCAGCCCCAACATAGGTGTTGCCATAGTACGTGAGCGAAGGACTCGCCGCTTGGGATTCGGCCACGACCTGGCCAACGCCGTACTGAACGATGTCGTAGTCGAAGTAGGCACCCGATGCCATGGTCACCGCTATGTCGGTGAGATCAGCCTCCGCGTCATTCAGTACCAACCACGTGTCGGGCAGTCCGTAGTCCCAATGCTCAGCTCGCAGGAACTTCTCAAACACGAACGGATCGCGGGAGAACGCTGCGTACACCGTTCCGACACCACTCGATGCGTAGATTCGGAATGCCTCACGGTTGCCGCGACCCAGAATCTCGATGTCCTTTCCACCAGGTACGAAGTTGTCGTCCACCGGATCGACCGGAAACAGGACACGGATGCGGCCGTCTGGTTCGGCATGTAGCACGATTAGGTAGCCGTCAGTGTCGGTACGGGCGTATGCTCGTACCCGGTCACCCAAGTCCACGTCACGTGTGTTCAGCCAAACCTGGACAGGAAGATTGGATTGCTGCATGAGGGTCGCTGACGCAGTGATGTCGGCGGCGCCCGCTGTGGGAACCAGTATCGAGAGGAGTGCAACGCTCAGCATAAGAACCTCCAAAGAGCTGATGGCTGAACGTGCAACCTGCAACTGTCGAAGGGGACGACGCCTACAGGGCACTCACCCAAGTTGGGTCGCTGCCCCTCGATTCGCAACCGGGTGCACGTGGAGTGGTACCCACTCCAACGTCATATGTTGTTAGCGAGATGTGTGCCAGAGCGTAAGATGTTGTAATATATGCAGTTAACGTTCTTGTGTTCGGCTCGATTCGTCCCCATTTTGAGACCAAGTGACGCCCCTGTGCGTCAACTCCATCAGTCTAACGGGTCTACGATGCTGCCGGGTACTATCCGCTCGCGGCCGAATCTGGTGTTGATTTCATCCACGGCGCGCGCCAGTTGATGGTCCCGTTCCACCTCCGCGGCAGGTTCTTCAGGGGACTCGAAAAGGTGGAGTTGCCCCCCTGACGCCTGCCGCTCGCTGAGATTGGAGAGAGCAACACCCAGCAACCGGGCCCCCGTTCGTCGTGCTGCGCGCAACTTGTGCAGTAACTGACGGGCCACGTTGGTGATTGGCCGATCGGAATCAACTGGCCGCTTCAATGAGTGGCTCGCCTGTCGTGTCACGAAGTCCGCATCACGTAGCTTCACGCTCACTGTCCGTGCCTGTCGATTCTTGGATCGAAGATCCGCAGCCAAGCGGGTGGCCAACCGGATCAGCTCGCGCTCCAAGTCAGTGTCTTCGTGCAAATCGACGGCAAAGGTCTCTTCGTGGCTCATCGACTTGGCCCCGATATGACTCTTTACTGGGGCTGCATCAATGCCCCGCAAGCGGCGGTGCAGCCACTGCCCGGTGCGGTCACCCAACCAGGATATGAGCGTACCCTCCTCCAACTCCAGGGCGTCTCTCACGCTGTGCAGTCCGCGTTGCGCGAGCCGTTCCTGAAAGCGCGGGCCTATCCCAGGGATGTCAGAGAGTTCCCGCTCTGCCAGGAAAGCGGCCTCGGCCCCGGGTGGAATCACCTTCACACCAGTTGTGCAATCGCGGTGTGGTTTCGCCTGCTTGGCGGCGAGCTTGGCAATGAACTTCGAGGTGCCGCCGCCGATGGAGACTGCGATCCCGGTCTCGGTGATCACAGCATCTCTGATGTGCCCGGCAGTGACGGCAAGAGATTCACCAGTGTACAGTTCGTCAGTGCCGGTTAGATCGAGATAGAACTCATCGATACTCGCTGGTTCCACGACCGGTGTGAAACGCTCGAGCACTGTACGGATGGCGCAGCTTTTCTCACGGCAGGCCCTGCCGGAAACCGGGGCACAGACAAGCTGAGGACAGAGCCGCAGGGCTTGCGCCATTGGCATACCAGAGCGGACTCCAAACGCCCTTGTTTCGTAGGATGCCGATGTTACGACTCCGCGGCCTTCCGCTGATCCCCCCACCACGAGGAGTGGCTCTTTGCCCGCCCGGTCCGGATCGATCAGGCGGGCAACGGCTACGTAGAATGCGTCGGCATCGGCTAGTAGGATCCTTCTGTGGGCCATCGCCTGTAGGCCATCGTCTCTTTGAGTAGGCCAGCTCGACTGTAGCGCAGTTGGCTAATCCCGCTCCAAGGTATCCTCGATCGTCCGTCTCACTCTGCTCGGCAGGATTGACCACACGAATCTGACCGGAACTCCGCGTTGGGTCTGGAACAAGTCCAGCGGATCGGGGGATCGCACACTGGCGTAGTGTACGGCTATCACCCGCTCATTCAGATCTATCAGGGGACCACCGCTTCCACCCACCGTAGTCGAAGCAGTGTGAATGACCTCGGTTCCCGTGGTGTCGCTGATGCTGCCGGGGATCACCAAAGGTTGGATCAAACGGCGCCGTGCCAGCTCTTCGGCTAGCCTTCTGGCGTCACCGCCCGCATGCTGAAAGATCTCGCCCCGCTCTTCGCGGGTGACCCGGAACAGCAAGTTGTGGACGCCGGTTGGATACCCGATGAGTACCAAGTCGTCACCCGGCTTGGCGTCTTCTGCGGGCCTGGCGAGTGGCAGGATCGGTGCGTCGATGGGGGGACCCAGCAGCCGCACCAGGGCGAGGTCGGCATTTTCCGCAACCCGTTCAACCACCAACGGACGTCCGTCGCCTCCCGGCGGAAAGAAGGCCCGCAGATCAATGAACTGGCCGGTTACCCTGAGTCCGTTCTGCCTCATGGCCTCGAGTTGATCGTCTTCTTCCCAAGGAAGTGCGACGTGCTTGTTGGTTAGAATGAAACCGGCGGTGTCAATGAGAAACCCGGTTGCCGTACCCTGGTGTTGGATCGGTGGGCCTGACCCGCCAAATGTGATGCTGGGTACGGGTTGTCCTGCCGAGCCTGGCGACATCTCGACACCGCCTTGTGGGTCGACTACATAGCGCAACAGCCTCGATCCGTTTTCCTCCACATACCCGTAGGTGAACACGAGCAGCGCCACGCCGCGGCTGTATTCCCGAATGACGTCCGGATCTATTCGGGGATCGGCGGCGAGAATGCCCTGTTCGCCTTCTATCAATGACCGCAAGGAGTCAGCCTGGTCTTGTATCTGTGCTAGGTCTTCTTCCAGTTCCGTACGAGAAGCTCTCTCAGCGGCCAGCGAGACTGACAAATCGGTCAGTGTCCGTTCGAGGTTTGCTTTGGCACGCTGCTGTTGGACCACAACCGCACTGATGGCGACAATCGTTACGGCAGCCACCGCCAGCAGCCAACGGCGATTGCGCTTGCCCCGCCGCACGGCCATGACCACCAATTCCCTGGTTGTGGTCAGCGCCCGTGAAGCAGTATCCAGGGAACCAGGTGCCCGTTCGGCTGGCTTTGTGCGCCGCAACATCTCCGAAGCTTCAGCCAAGTCGCTGGGATCGAGCGTGGGAGAGGCGTCCACGGTGGGTTGCAGGATAAACCGGGCCCCGGGACCGCCGGCGCCAAACTGGACTAGATCGCCGTCCTTGAGTTCCCGCTCGGTGATTCTCTCTGCATTGACGAATGTCCCGTTGCGACTGCCATCGTCACGCAAGACATACATCCCGTCACGGTAGAGCAGAGTTGCATGCTGCCCGGACACCAGCACGTCCTCGGAGCCGAACGTGATCGTCAGTTCGGATTTCCGACCAACCGATATGTCCTCTTCCTCAACGTCGAAAGCCGTTCCAGCGCGACTTCCAGTGAGAAACACCAATCTCGCGGTCATCGAGGTTCCTCCAAGGGTACCTTGGACTAGGCAAGGGAGCGTAAGTGGAGGTAGGCCACGGTGTCAAGGAAGGGCGCCCTGAAACCGGTGTGCTCCCGGACCCGTAGTGCAATATGCAACCCATGTAATCTCAAAGGGATAGCGATCATGAAGCCAGTGCGCAGGTTGTTCGTCGCGATTGGTGCACCACTGATCTTGGTGGTGGGCTTGGGCGCCGTTTGGGTCTATCACCAAGGATCGCAGTTGGTGCGACAGATCGAAACGTGGGGTTACGAATTGGAGCACAGTTCTGACCCTGTGGTATTGCAGGTGTCCGGCTTTCCCATCGTCTCGACGATGTACATAGACGGTGATAAGGTCGGAAAGCTCGATCACATTGTGGTGCTGCGGCAGGCAGCGGGTGACGTCGACAGTCTCCGGATTGTGGTCAGGTCCAAGGACGCCTCGCATGCCAAACATGTGAGCGAGTGCAAGCTGTTATTGGATCCTGAAGCAATGGAGGACACGTTTCCCACTGAAGGCTGGAAACACCTCATGCACTGTGTGTCGGATACCGAGGGTCTCGTTCCCTTCGGAACCGTGGTGTTCGAGGACCTGGGTTACGAGGCGTCACTACTGCTGGATGAGCACGACCTGCCGTGCAACCACATGAGTCACAAAAGCTGTGATAGCAAACGGGACTTTCGCACCGATATGCGCCGGTTGGGGAGGGAAATCAAGACCGAAGTGCGGAAGAGCGTGAGGGTGAGGACCAGATAACAGAGAGATTGGGAGGGGAAGAAGGGGAAGGAGAGCACGGAGGGGGAGGAGACAGCGCGTCTCCTCCCCCTCCTCTGTTCCTATTCTCTCCTTCATCTCCTTTGTCTTCTTCCCCCGCTTCATCTCCCTTGTCTCCTTCCCCTTCTTTAGATTCTCCCACCATGACTGATCCCACCGCGAAAACGACCACATGTCCGCTTGACTGTCCTGACAGCTGTGCCCTCGAGGTGACTGTGGGACAGAGCGGCGTCGAGCGTATCGAGGGTGGCCACGAGCACCCGGTTACTTCCGGTTTCATATGTGGCAAGGTGCGGAGGTTTGGACGTCGGCTAACCCACGAAGACCGTCTGCTGCATCCGATGCGACGGGTCGGTGATAAGGGGAGCCGGGAGTTTGCCCGGGTCAGCTGGGACGATGCCATAGGGGAGATCACCGAGCAGTTCGCGCGGATCAAGCAAGAGTGGGGAGGGGAAGCGATCCTGCCCTATCATTACGGCGGTTCGAATGGGTTGTTGACCGACGGTCTGTTGGACGATCTCTACTTCGCGCGGTTGGGTGCGTCACGCTTGGCAAAGACGCTCTGCGCGGCCCCGACAACGGCTGTGGCCACTGGTATGTACGGCAAGATGCCCGGTGTTGCCTTCGAAGACTACGTACATGCGAAGTGTATCGTCATTTGGGGTGCCAATCCCAAGGCATCGAACATCCATCTGGTCCCATACCTGCGTCGCGCCAAGGCGAATGGGGCGTTCATCGCGGTGGTAGACCCGGTGCGCAATTTTTCTGCAGACGAAGCCGATCTTCATTTGGCAGTCAGGCCCGGAACGGATGTGGTGGTGGCACTTGGTCTGATCAACCGACTGCATGATGCCGGCGCTCTGGATCACGACTTCATGTCGCGGTACGCCAAGAACGTCGATCCTCTGATCCGGGCAGCGAGCGAGTGGCCCCTGGAGCGCGCCGCTGCCGAATCGGGTGTTGCAGAACGCGATTTGATTCGCCTCGCACGAATGCTTGCTGAAAGCACACCGACCGTGATTCGCTGTGGCTGGGGTTTGGAGCGCAATCGCAACGGCGGGCAGGCTGTTGCCGCGGTTCTGGCGCTGCCGACGTTGCTCGGGAAGTTTGGGGTCCGTGGTGGTGGCTACACGATGAGCAACAGCGCCGCTGCTGCCTTCCGAGCGGAAGAGCTCTTCGATATTTCCGGCTGGGACAGCCGCACCATCAACATGACACGACTTGGCGCCGTTTTGAACGAAGCAATCGAGCCACCCATAAAAGGTCTATTCGTCTATAACTGTAACCCTGCCGTGACTGTGCCCGACCAGACGTCCGTCCTCCAGGGGCTTGGCAGGAGAGATCTCTTCAGCGTGGTCCACGATCAGGTGATGACCGATACTGCGGCGTTTGCCGATGTACTCTTGCCGGCGACGACGTTTCTAGAGCACTGGGACCTGAGAGTGTCATACGGTAGTTACGCATTGGGTGGTGTGCGGCCCGTTACTGAGCCTCCCGGAGAGGCTCGCTCGAACGTCG
>JBDGXD010000154.1:0-9860 GCA_039584755.1 Gemmatimonadota bacterium | reverse complement strand
TCAGGTCATAGTGCTTGGAGTGTCGCACTACACCGACTATCTCCCGCCAGATGAGTTCCCCCTCGGCGTCACGGTTGATTGAGATACGTTTGCCGATGGGGTTCTCGTTGGGCCAGAACCGGCGCACGAATTCTTCGTCGACCATCGCCACCGGCAGCCCGTCGGCATTGTCGAATTCGTTGAACGCCCTGCCACGCACGATACCAACCGACATGGTGCGGAAGTAGTCGGGACTCACAAAGCGACGCTCCGCCTCGAAGGCCCACTGATCCTCCGGCACGGTCTCGCTGGAGTTGACCCGGGTGGTGCCGGATGCGTACGCGCCGCTCAGCGGCAGGTGCGATATGGTTCCCGCACTGACCACACCGGGAAGTGCCCTGGTGCCCTCGAGTAGGCCATCGTAGAACTGTGCTATGCTCTGCGGTGTGTCATACTTCGTTTGCGGCAGAGCGACGCGCAGCGTCAGCACGTTGTCGGATTGGAAACCGGCGTCGGCCGCCAGCAGTATGGTAAAACTCTTGATCATGAGCCCCGCGCCGATCAAGAGCACCAACGCGAGCGCCATCTCGGCAACCACCAAACCGTTGCGTGTACGGCTCCCACGGAGACCGGCACCCGCACCGCGGCCACCTTCCTTGAGTGAGACGACGAGCGATTCCTTCAAGCTGTGAAACAGCGGAGCGAGCCCGAACAACACACCGGTCAACACGGCCACCGCAAACGTGAATCCCAAAACGACGCCATCTATCGCGATGTCGCCGCGGCGTGGCAAGGCTTCGGGAGCAAACGCTACCAGTGCCCGTACCAGTCCAAATGCACCCAGCAAACCGAAGGCACCTCCTGCCAATGAGAGTACGACACTCTCAGTGAGGAACTGCCGGGTGAGCCGCGCACGTCCTGCACCGATGGCGATGCGGACAGCGATCTCGCGTTCCCGTGTAACCGCTCTGGTGAGTTGCAGGTTCGCCACGTTGGCGCAGGCTATGAGCAGCACGAAACCGACTGCGCCGAGTAGCACCAACAGCGCGGGTTTGACGTCCTCCACCAGATCTCCGTGTAGCGAGTAGACCGCGATACCCCAACCCTCGAAGTCATAGTATTGGGGGCTCTTCTCCTGGATCTGGCTGGCTACCGAACTCATGTCACTCCGGGCTTGCTCCAGTGAAACACCCGGTTTCATACGCGCTACAGCACGCATGAAATGACTGCCGCGCCCCATTTGGGCGTACTCGGCGCCGAGCACCGGTGTCATCGGGGCCCATAGACCCACTTCGTCGGGGACCTGCAGATCGGGATGGAGCAACCGGAAATCCTCCGGTAACACACCCACCACGGTGTAGCTCTGTCCGCCGGCTACTATCGTTGTGCCGATCACGGCGGGATCAGACCCGAACCGCCGGCGCCAGAACCCGTGGCTCAGCATGACTACTCTGTCGCCTTCGGGCCTGTCGTCTTGCGGCATGATCGTCCTGCCAAGTGCGGCGTCGACTCCGAGCACCTGGAGAAACTCACCGGAGACTCCAGCAGTCCCCACCTCTTCTGGCTCTCCACCTTCGGTCACACTCATCGTGGTGAAGGCCGCTACACCGATGCCGTCCAATGCTGTGTTGAACTCCCGCATCTCCACGAACTCCGGTCCCGATACCCAATTCTGCGGAAGATCAGGACCGAATTGGGTCCACACCACCGCGAGTCGATCGGGGTTCTCGTACGGCAAGGGACTCAGCAACACTGTGTTGATGACACTGAACACCGCCGTGTTGGCACCGATGCCGACAGCCAGAGTGAAGACAGCAACGAGTGTGAAGCTCGGATTCCTGAGCAGGGTCCTGATGGAGAAGCGCAGGTCCTGGACTAATGTCTCCATGGTTCGCTCCTCAATAGATGCCGCACCAGGCCACGCTGTCACGTGGTCTGGTCGATAGTCCTACTACGGATGTGCGGTCTCAGGGATTCAGGGAATCGAGCGGCGCCCTGCTACCCTCTCTTCAGCGTTGGCTTTTGTGGGACTTCACGTGCAACTTGTGATCTGGCAATGCGACGATATCGCACCACGTAGTGGAGATCTCTAGTGAGCGAGACGCTGCTCCAACCCAAGCCTGCTCGATCGGCTCCCGACAGCCGGGCCCGCACCACGGGGCTGCCGCCCGACCTGCTGCAGGACTCGGCCCGACGGCTGCGGACCATGGCACTGTTGGGTGCCTTTACATTCTTGATGGCCAACTTCGTCTCGCCGTTGTTGGAACCCGACCCCATCGAACGCATGCTCTCCCACACCAGTCACTGGCTGCCTGCGGTCTTGTCGATAGCGATTGCTTTGATCGTTGCGATTGCCACCAAGAGTCCTCGGTTCACGCCGGAAACGACTTTGAACCTCGGTCTCATATTCCAGGTCGTCTTCAGTTTTGGGATCGCTGCAGCGGAATACTCGGAGATCTATGCGCCGATCCAACACAGCCCCGGTGATTATGGTGGACTGGGACTGTCATATGTGGCTGTGTGGATGCTGCTGTTCTTCATAGTCGTGCCGGCTCCGCCACGCAAGGCGCTGTTGGCTGTGGTGGGTTCCGCTCTGGCGGTACCAATCACAGCGTCGCTCACGATCAAGTTCGGCCCACCGACAATCGAGCCGATCACACCAGGCCAGGTCTTTGTCGGCCTAACCTTCCCGTACCTGCTCGTGGCGATCTTGGCCTACGTTGGTGCACGGGTTGTGTACCAGCTCGGAACCGAAGTGACGCGTGCCCGGGAATTGGGCAGTTATCGACTCACCGAACTGCTGGGCCAGGGCGGTATGGGAGCGGTGTGGAAGGCCAAACACCGTTTGCTGCTGCGACCGGCAGCCATCAAAGTGATCCATGGGGATATGCCCGGTGTAACCGACGCGGTCAGTCGTGACATCATGCTCAAGCGGTTCGAGCAGGAGGCGCAAACCACCGCGTCGCTGCGCTCGCCACACACCGTTGAACTATACGACTTCGGGGTCTCCGACGATGGCTCATTCTACTACGTGATGGAGTTACTGGAAGGATTCAACCTCGGAACCATCGTCGGTCGGTTCGGATCGGTGCCGCCCGCCAGGGCGATCCAATTCCTCCGGCAGGCCTGTCATTCGTTGGCCGAGGCGCACGAGCAAGGTCTCATCCACCGTGACATCAAGCCCGAGAACATCTTCGTGTGTCGCTATGGACGAGATCTCGATTTCGTCAAGGTGTTGGACTTCGGGTTGGTCAAGGTTCCCCACGCAGACGCGAGCGAGGACGTCAACCTGACGACCAGTGGCTTCGCGGGTGGAACGCCGGGCTTCATCGCCCCCGAACAAGCGACGGGAGAAGAGGTGGACGGCAGAACCGATATCTACGCACTCGGCTGCGTCGCCTATTGGCTGTTGACGGGGCGCCTCGTGTTCGAATCCACCAGTTCGGCACGGATCATCGCCGATCACATCCACGCCGCACCAATACCTCCGTCGCAGCGGGTTGAAATGAAGATCCCGGCTGATTTCGAACGGGTGCTGCTAAGATGTCTCGAGAAAGAGCCAGCTGACCGGCCCCAGAGCGCCGAGGAGTTGTCCGAGATGCTGGGGGCATGTGAGACCGATGCGGCATGGACTCGCGGGATGGCCCGCGATTGGTGGGACCACCACGGCTCGCCCGCCTAGTTTCGACTGAATCCTTTGAAGTTGCTCCGCGGTGGAGGCCGCGCAGCTCAGCGCAACCCGGCCCCCGCGGTTGCCAGCAAACCCTTACATCGACCCAGGACCCCGTTGGTGACGACGCTCACACGTTGCAGCGCCCTTACAGCCCTATTTTTTGGGCAGAATCGTGAGGAGCTTCCAAAGGGAAGGCGCTATGCACCAGGCTCGTGGCACACAAACATCAGGTTTCGGGGGGCTGTTGACCGCTCCACCGCTGACCGCCGATCCAGCCCCGGGGACCCCCGGAGCCCAGCATGGCGACGACTGGCTTGTGACAGTCAAGGCACGGCTGTTTCAGCACTTCGAAGCCGTCCTGGTGCTGGTGCTGCTCGGTAGTCTGCTGTTCATCGACTTCTTCGTCGTCCACAAGTATGCATTCCTGCTGTTCTACTTCATTCCCGTACTCCTGGCCGGATTCTACCTGGGCACAAGGCAAGCGATGTTCACCGCCCTGTTGGCGACCGGTTTCGTGGTGTATACGACGGTGGTGCATGGTGACGGCAGGATCACGCCGAACGCCGAGTCCAGCTACTGGAATCTGGTAATCTGGTCGAGTTTCCTCACCCTCACTGGGGCAATTGTCGGCCAGCTACAAGAGAAGAACCGGGCGCAAATGACCCAGTTGCAGGACGCATATCTGGGCATCATCGCGATCCTCACCAAATACCTCGAATCAGCCGATGCATACACCAAGAGCCACTCTGAACGGGTAGCTGCCATCTCGAGCGAGCTCGGCACGCGGCTCGGCCTCTCAGCCGAACACGTACACAATATCTGGATCGCTTCCTTACTGCACGACATCGGCAAGATCGAGGTCATCGAACTGATTCAGCGAGCAACTGCACTGGATCCGGCGGAGAAGGCGGAAGTGGATAACCACACGCAACTCGGCGCGCAACTGCTACTCTCGGCTGGTGCCGTATTGCAGGGTGCCATTCCGATCGTGCTGGATCACCATCGGCGCTACGAAGAGGGCAGGGAGACAATCCCCATCGGTGCCCGCATTCTGGCAGTGGCTGATGCGTACGACGCGATTGTCAGCGACCGCCCCTACCGGGCGGGGCGGCACCATTGGCAGGCTGTGGAGATCCTGCAAGAGGGAGCAGGAACTCAATTCGATCCGCAGGTCGTGGCCGCACTCGATGGCGCCAAGGAACAGGTGCTCACCGTCTACGAAGCCGCATAGAGCCAGGACCACGATTCACAGGGCCGGCACCAGCGCCACCATGGGGGTACTGACGGTACAAGACAAGCGCGACATTTGAAGCGCCGCGCCACGTCGTCGCGACTCTAACCAACTATCTTGGGATCGCAGCAGCCGTTTCCGCCGTCACAGTAATCGGGTTTGAAATGACGGCAGTGTAACTGGGAGCCGTGAACATCAGCGTGCGATCACCCGCTACTCCCGTAATGACCAGATCCTTGAACTTCGCCTCCCCGTTGTTGTTCGTCTCCTTTGTCAAGGGGCCGCTCAACGTTCCCGCACCGCTAGCTATCGACACGGTCACGATTACCTTGTTCTGCTTCACATTGTTGCCCCCGGCATCGAGCAGCTGAACCTCCGGCTCCACATCGAGTTTCTTGCCACTCTGTGCCGTGGCCGGCGGCTGAGTCGTGATGCTCAGCTGTGTCGCAACCCCCACCTTGAGATCGATCTTGCTCGATATCACTGCCGTGAGACCAGGGGAGTCAAACCGCAGCGTACGATCGCCGATCAAACCAACCAGTGACAGATCGGTGAACGTCGCTACACCATTGGCGTCCGTCGTCACCGTGAGAGTCCCTCCCAACGTGCCGCCACCGGTTTCGATCGAGGCAGTGACCGGCACTGCTTCCTGACTCACAGTGTTTCCGCTGACATCCTGCAGTTGCACAACGGGCTGCCGATCGAACGGCACTGCATTCACCGCCGAGCCCGACGGCTGTGTGGTGACGGTCAACTGGCTCGCATTCCCGGCTGTCACGGTAACGGTGTTGGATTGCGCCTCGGACATACCAGGCGCTGTGAACCGCAGCGTGCGGTCACCGACGGCACCCGTGAGCGCCAAGTCGGTAAACGCTGCGACCCCGGCGGCGTCCGTCGTCACCACCAGAGTTCCACCCAACGTGCCTCCACCGGACTCTATCGCTGCCGTCACCACGACTCCTGCTTGACTCGCAGCGTTGCCGTTGTCATCCAGCAACTGGATCACAGGTTGGCTCGGGAACGGAATATCATTCTGCACTGACGCCGACGGCTGTGTAGCGAGAGTCAGCTGACTGGCAACACCGGCTGTCAGGTCGATCGTCGTCGACGTCGCACCTGCGAGGTCTGTCGCTTCGAATTGCAGGGTACGCGGTCCCACCAGTCCAGCAATTGACAGTTGGTCGAAGATCGCCACCCCAGCGTTGTTCGTGTTCTGCGACAGCGTTCCCTGGAGTACACCCCCACCGGAGGCAAGCGACACCGTTACCCTCACCCCCGATTGACTCACGCTGTTGCCGTTTGCGTCCTGGAGCTGAATCACCGGCTGCTGCGCGAAGGGCACTCCACTCTGGGCCGACGCCGATGGTTGCGTCGTTATGCTCAGCTGGCTGGCAGCCCCGGCTGCCACTACCACCGTCGCCGTCTGGGTGACTGGCGCTCCAGCTACGGTGGCCGACACTGTCTTAACCTCTGCAACCGTGGAGCTCAGCGTTCCAATGACCGCTCCACTCACATCTGTCGCTGCGGCAGGCTGCGTGAGGCTGTTGCCGTTACCCGTCGCAGCCAATACCACGGCTGCATCACTGATGACATTGCCGTTGGCATCACGCGCGATGACCGTCACCGTACTGATCGACCCGTCGGCGACTATAGTCTCAGGTGTCGCCACCAGAGTTGATTGGGAGGGGGAGACCGCCCCCGCCTTACCAGTCGCGGTGAAAACGACCGGACTCCCGACAAGCGATGATGCCGTTGCAGTCAGTTGGTTGGTACCGCTGATTGGACCAAGTACCCAGGACTGGACTCGCGCGACCCCGGCGGCATCCGTGAGCACCGGACTTGTCGGGCTCACCTTTCCCGCACCAGCGGTGACAGTAAACGAAACTTGGATCCCGGCAGTTGCGTTGCCGTATTCGTCGGTGACGAGTACTGCAGGTGGCACGGCAACAGCCAGGTTGACCGCAGCAGTCTGGCCATCGCCGTCATGCAGAGCCATCTGGGATGCGATCACAGCGGTGACTGCACTGGTGTATGGACTCCCCGAGATAGGCTGACCACCGAGGGTGATGGCTACGCTGTCGATTCCCGCGCGAGTCGGAAGGTAGGTCGCAGCGTAGGTGCTGTCTCCGCGATCCTCCACTATTGGCGTAGCAACGTTGGCACCGGTTACCGATGCTGCTATTGTCTCGCCGCCGCCGGTCAAGTTGTTGCCGCTCACGTCCCGTACTGTGATCACAATTGTGGTAGTCGAGCCGGCCGTCCCGTTGGGAACCACTGCAGTCGTGGCTGCCGGATCGGCCACTCCCGGGGTGAGCGTGATCGTTTCCGAGACAACTGGCAGGAGACCTGGGCTGGCGAATCTCAACAAGCAGTCGCCCACTCGTCCAGTGATAGTCAGCCCTACAAACGTTGCCACCCCCTTGTCGTTGGTGACCGCCGTCGCCGAACTGAGATTGGCACCGGCCGGTCCGCTAGCGATTTCTGCGGTAACGGTCAACCCGGCGACATTGACCTCGTGACCGTCACTGTCTTGCACCTGCACGCTGGGTTGCCGCACCAGGGGCACGCCGCTCTGGGCGGACGCCGAGGGTTGGACCACGACACCGAGTCTTCCCGCCGTTCCGGGCAGGACGTCGAACGCCACGCTGTTGATCGATGGAAGCCCCGGCGACGTCGCTTTCAGCCTATAGCCGGTTCCAATCAGATCGATCGTCAGGTCGGCGAAAGTCGCGACACCCCGCACGGCATTCTGCACGGTCGTGCCTGCCAACTGCGCTCCAGCCGTCCCCGTGTTGGCCATGATGGCGATCGTGACCTCCCCTGTGAAGCTGGTATCGGTCAGGCCGGAGGGCTCCAAGGCAGCGACGGCCACCGGTGGTTGGAACGTGGTTCCGTATCTGACGTCACTCGGTTGGGTCGCGTAGCCCAGCGCGCCGGCGGAAATTGCCACGGTGAAGTCCGCCTCACCGTCGGCGTTGTCTCCAAAGGACATCCAGGCACTCGTGTTGCCATCCTGATCGCTTACGCGTGCCCGCCAATGGTATGACATGTCGTCCGGCAGGCCGATGACAGTCAGCGAGACGGGATTGCCACCCGAGATCTGTGCGCTGGAGTCGGTCGGGAAACCGCTGAACGGTATTCCAATCGGTCGGGTTTCGGTTTGCAGACGCAGCAGGTCCCCAGGGTCCGGATCGTTGACCAACGCCCTGTGAACAACGCTGGTCTCGCCGACGGTATCGCCGACGCCGATGGTGGTTATGCCATCTGCCCGGAGTTGCTCCAGCAGTACTGGAACGTACGGCGCATTGGGTACCGCGATCTCGAAGTCGGCCTCGGTCTCCGG
The DNA here is from genome assembly GCA_039584755.1 of Gemmatimonadota bacterium. Taxonomy (GTDB): domain Bacteria; phylum Gemmatimonadota; class Gemmatimonadetes; order Gemmatimonadales; family GWC2-71-9. Next base: position 1,634 of record JBDGXD010000154.1, on the reverse strand, counting down.
GTTGCCACCAAACTGTATCCACTGGCTGGTGTTCATATCCAAGTCGACTACTCGGGCCTGCCAGTGATAGTCAGTATCGTCATCCAGTCCCGGTATCGACACCACCGCTCTGTCGCCGTTGCCAGTGAGCACACTGGCCCCGACAGGCACGCCGCTGAACGCGACGCCGACGGGTCGCAGCTCAACCTCGAGCCGCAGCTGATCGGATGGGTCCGGGTCGCTGACAATCCCATCGAAGACCACGGTCCGCTCCGGCGTCGTCTGGCCCAACGGAATGACCGTGACTCCATCACTGCGATACTGCCCCAGGCCTGCTGGAGGATTGGGTGCGTCCGGCACGGTGATGCGGAAATCCGCAGCATCATCCGGATTCCCACCAAACGACGCCCAATCACTTGTACGACCGGTCTGCTCCACAGCACGGGCGCGCCAACGGTATTCGGTGTCGTCAGCCAGATCCGTTACCACGACGAGGGCAGTATCACCGCTAGCGACTAGAGAACTGGTTGCGGTTGCGCTATCGCCAAACGCGGAATCGACCGGCTGTACCTCGACCTCCAGACGAAGACTGTCGGTCAGGTCGGGGTCATGCAGCACCGCCTTCAATAACACCGAGCTGTCGGAGACCGCACCGCCCAGTGGCAGCTCGGTCACGCTGTCCTGCTGAAACTGTGCGAGATGGCTCGGCACTGACGGGGGCTGCGGTAGGCTGAGCTCCAGGCTGAACTCACCTGTTTCCCGTGCGTTTGCCGTGGTAGCGCCCACGAAGTACCGGCCACTGTCGCTCAACAGCACGTAGGTCAGACAGGCGTCACCAGCCGTGCCCTGGCAGCCGTCGGCTTCGGCCAGCGGCGGCACCGAGGCGTCTGTGGTGCTATCGAGCACGACGTGAGCGGCAAAATCGGACGATGTCAGCCGGATCGAAACGGAGTCGCCGGCCGCGGCAGTGAAGCCAAACACGGCGGCGAAGCGGTTCGCCAGCCACGGTGCCGCACAACTGGCTGTGGTGAGCGAATCGGTGACCACCGTGTCCAGCGAGAGGTCGATCACGGAACAAGGATGTATGGTGAAGCGCACCGGCAGTGCGGTGGCAGCCGATGACCCTCCTCCCAGCTTGAAGAGGATGGTGTCCTGGAAGACCCCAACAGGAAGATTGGCCGGCATGAGGGTAGCGGTGAGATCGTCAAGGACCGTGCCGGACGCAGCGCTCAACGACAACCATGGGCTGGCGCTGGCCAGCTTGGCTGTCCAAGACACCTTCCGCTCGCCTGTTATTGCTACCCTGATCGTCTTGACACGCTGCTCGATGCTACCCACAGCCGCTGAGTCGACGATCTGGGATATAGAGGTCGTGAGCGGGCCGGCCGGCGGAGGGCTGATCAGCTCATCCAGACGGCAGGTGGTGAGCAGGACAGTCGCCGAGCCGATAGCCGCTGCAACAACAGCTGCACGCATGATGCGTCGCATCGGTAGACCCCCAAATGCACCGCAACTGACCGAGATCGCTGTTGACTGCAAGCAGTCAATTCTTTGGGCGTTTAGTAGCTAAAAGCAGGTAACGTGCCACAGGGATTGCACTTGCGCACGCAGTCTTCTTGCGGTAGATGGCGGTCTTCCCGTGCACAGCTCCTGCT
>JBDGXD010000153.1:0-9882 GCA_039584755.1 Gemmatimonadota bacterium | reverse complement strand
GGGAACACACAACAATCGACATTGCTATTTTCGCACTCCCGTTCTTCGCTAGCCCCCCGGTATCGCTTGCTCGAAAGCTGAAGCTTCCGCTCGGCGCTACGCGACTCGTCCTAAAGGACGCGTGTTTGCGCCTCGGCGTCGGAACACACCCCACTATCCCCGGTGTGGTTCGTGCTACAGTTTACCCACGCCCTCAGAGGCCACCTCTCGAGCGGGACCCTTCGGAGGTATTCGTGGTTCAAAGTGTCAGCTTGCTCAGGCTAGCGGCTCTTGGCGCGCTAGCGTTTGTTGTGACTACATGCGGTGAGACCGCGTCTACAGTCTCGCCCACCGGCTCGCAAGAGACGGTGGCATCTGTCTCTGTAACCACCCAAACTCACACCCTCAAAGCAATCGGTGCGACTCAGCAATTCAATGCAGTCGCCAAGGACGCGGCCGGATCCACCATTGCCGGCAAGACCTTTGTGTGGACCTCCTCCGACACTACTGTGGCAAAGGTGAACTCGGCGGGGCAGGTGACCGCCGTCGCCAACGGTTCCGCCGACATTTCCGCTGCCGTTGATGGCAAGAGCGGTAGTGCCACACTCACCGTGGCCCAGGCTGCTGCATCCATTGCAGTGAGTTCCTCCCGAGACACGCTGATCATCATCGGGGATACCGTAACCTTCTCAGCAGCACTCACCGACTCCCGCGGCAACTCGGTGAGTGGCAAGACCCCAACCTGGACTTCGTCAGCTCCTTCAGTTGCCACCGTAAGCGCGGCCGGAATGGCGACAGCCGTTCGCGCTGGGACTGCTTCCATCTTCGCGACGGCGGACACAGTGAGAGGCTCGCGGATACTGGTTGTGCGACCGACTCCTGTAGCCGTGCTGGACATGCCGGACTCGGCGGACGCCGGCGGCCAGGTGACAGTCAGTCTGGGTCTGCTGGCCGACGGAGTGGCTCAGTCCACGGGAGCGTTGGTAGCTACCCTCAGCTGGGATCCGGCGGTACTGCAGTTCAACGCTGCCAATGCTGCTGCCACCCATTATTTCACGGGCCACTACGACAATGCTTTAGGCCGGAGTCGCCTCGTAGTGAGCGAACCGGGAGGCATCGTTGGCAACTTCAGCGCGGTGGCGTTGGTGTTTGATGTGGTGGGTGCTGCGGGAGCCGCCAGCAACCTGAGCGTGTCGCTGGATCAGCTGATCGCCGCACGGATATTCGTGGACTTCACTTCGGGTGCGGTCGGCGCAGACCGTGTCCTGATCATACGCTAGCGGGAGATTCCGGCACGTGCGACCGCAACTGCTCATCACCCGGTTCCTCATTGTCCTCGGACTACTCGCGTTTGCGTCCAACGATCTCAGCGCGCAAGACGTGTTGCGTCAGGGCCAGGCAAATGGCATCACGCCACCTGCGTGGGTCACAGATCGACTGCAGCAGGATCCGACGGCCTTTCAGTTCCGCAGGGCATGGAAGCACAAGGTACGCGCGATTCGGCAAACCCGTCAGCGGATAACACCGATGCTCGCGCCGGCTTACTCGTCAGCGCAGCTGGCGGCCAACGCGGCGGCAGTGACCGGCACCATGAGTATCCCCGTGTTGGCCGGATTGTATGGTGATGCGAGCGAGCCTTATACACAGGCCGAATACCAGAATCGCTTGTTTGGCGACGGTGCCGGTTCCGTATCTCTCAGCGAGTACTACCAGGAGATCTCAGGCGGGTTGTTCTCGCTGAGCGGTCAGGTCTCGAACTGGATATCTCTGAGCAGTCCGGCCAGCTACTACGAACCCGACTCACTGACCGATGAGAGATACGGTCGCGTAGGCGAGTTCCTCAGGGACGTTTTGACCGGCGCCGACGCTGCCGTCGATTTCTCCCAGTTCGACAACGACGGCCCCGACGGAACACCCAATTCCGGGGACGATGACGGCTACGTTGATGTCGCCGCGTTCATCTATCCCGCGGAAGCGAGCAGCTGCGGCGGGCCGGGCATCTGGCCGCACCGCTGGAGGTATGAGGCACATTGGGGAACTGCCTACACGACCAACGATGCATCGGCCAGTGGCGGTTTCATCCGGGTCTCTGACTACGTCGTGCAAGCGGGACTGCAGTGCTGGGACCGAGGAATAATGGGCAGTGGCACGATCGCCCATGAGATGGGTCACGGTCTCGATCTACCCGACCTGTACGACACCGATAAGGGCGATGGCACCGACTCGGAAGGGATCGGGCATTGGGGCCTGATGGCAAGCGGCAATTGGAACGAGCAGCTGTCTCCGGCACACATGAGTGCGTGGTCCAAGGACTTCCTCGGCTGGGTCGACGTCACTGTGGCTGTCAGCAATCAGGCCGGTTTGCAGCTGCAGTCGATTCAGTCGAGCCGCTCCGTAGTTCGCGTCGACGTACCGGGAACCAGGGAGTACTTCCTGCTCGCGAACCGGCAGAGAACCGGATCTGATCTCCACCTGCATAACACCGGCCTGCTCATCTGGCACATTGATGACGATGTCATCGATGCCAAGTCGTTCTACAACCGCGTCAACAGCGACGCGCACCACAAGGGAGTCGATCTCGAGGAGGCCGACGGCTTGGCGCACCTGGATCGCTCAGTCAACAGAGGAGACCCGGGTGATCCCTACCCGGGATCGACGGGCAACACCACGTTCGATGCCGGCTCGATGCCCAACAGTCTCAGCTACCAGGGGGGGCTCTCCGGTCTTGCCATCCGCAATGTTTCGCATGTCAGCGGGGTGATCACCTTCGATTTGACCGTCGACGAGCTTACCCAGATTGTGTGGGGCGACGTAGACGGCAACGCCATCGTGGACATGACCGATGTGGGCCAGCTCTACCTCTACGCCCTGGGATACAGCGTGGATGAGACCTACATGGTGAACGGCGACGTGGATGCGGACGGAGACGTCGACACAATGGACGGGTTCATCACTCACAGCTACTTGGATGGCGTCAACACCTCGCAATACCGCGTGGGACAGATCGGGATTGCGCCCTCCGCGGTGCTGGTCCCGCAGCCTGCGACGCCCGAGACGGTCGGTTCGCGGCGCGCGGTGATCCATCCCGACCCTCGCCAGCAGTAGAGCACAGCTCACGTTGCCCCCCTGACCCGTCGGACGGGCATTCCGATACGGTAGGAGGATTGCCGTCCTCCTCTGTTTCTCACGGGACATGTCCTGTAGACTTCAACCATGCCCTTTCAGGGAGATCAGGATGCGACGCACGATCGTCTGCCTGCTGACACTTGTGGCTATCGTTACCCTCGCGAGCACCGTCCGGGCGCAGGTGTTCCGCGGCGTGGTGCTCGACCGCGAGTCGAACAAGCCCGTGTTGGTGTCCGCTGTTACTCTCATGGATTTCTTCTACAAGGTGTGGGCGGTCGGCATCACGGACTCTGCCGGCCGGTACGAGCTCGTCGCGCCGGCGCCGGGCCGTTACAAGGTTCGGGCGGATCCGAGAGGGTACCGCACTACGTACTCCGGGGAGTACATGGTGGAAGCCGGCGACACGGTCGAAGTGAACGTGCTGGTGAGCGCTGACACGGATATGCCCAGCGAGACTATAACCAGGAGACGAGCACTTGCGCCTGGCTGCGTTCCACCGTCGAACCAGACCTTCGCGAGCCCAAAAGTATGCGATGGCAGGTGGGCGGTTGAGGTGTACAACTGTTTCGATCAGACCATCCTATTGTATAACGGCGCGGAGGGCGAAACGCTCTTGCTCGGTGAGATCTCGGCCAGTGAATATGCAGTCCTTCATCCGAGCGGGTCCGCGAAACCGTCGGTGTCCGTACGTCCTCTCGAACCCGCCTTTAACTTCCGCGACCGCAGTAGAGGCCTCATCACCGTGCGGGTCTACTGCGACCCATACTGGCGCTCACCTGGGCCCGGTTGAGCAGCTAGTCCTGCTCGCGCTGGCGCACGGCGAGCAACGTGTCGATCGGAAATGCCCCGAGTATGCCGGAGTCGGCCACTACCACGGGGATTGAATCGGCTGTCGTGAACAGCCCCTCGAGCGTGGCGTACCACACTGAGGCGCCGGCAAGCGTGTCGGAAATCGCCAGGTGCAACCGTTCCCCTGTGAAGGTCCCGTCCAGGCTCTTGCCCGCCACGCTTTTCGTGATCCAGTCCGGCGCACCGAAGTTGCCCGCATTGGGGTGTTCCGTGAACCACCCGCCTTCCAGAAACGCCGAGACCTCGGATTCTTCCGTCTGCCGGTGCAGGTACACGCGGAGCTCGGCGTCGATCGGGACCGTACCGATCTGGCCGGTGATGAAGTAGAGCCCCTCTCGCGGATCGTCAGCGTCGGCAACTGCCCACACTCGGCTGGTCGCTGCAACTGCGCTGCCGAACACACCGATCCCGCCCATCAGACGATTGATGAACCCACGGCCCGTGAACTCGTTGTTGTTAGAACGGGTGAAGTCGAAGTAGTTCGTGTCCGACAGGGTGAGCGTGACGGCATAGCTTCGGCCGCCCCGGAAGACATCGTTTCCCGTTCCCGAGACGAACACGTCGATGGCAGTCCCGGCGAGCAAGAACTCTGTCGTGTCGACCTGGACCTTGGTGCCGAAGTCCGAGAGGTAGCCATCGCGCCGCACATCGAGCTGGAGCAGCCGGCCCACGATCGCATCTACACCGAACCGCAGGGTGTCGCCGTCCCGGTTGAATGTCAGTGCCGAATCTCTCCCACCCATCGCGATCGAATCGTCTCCCAGCGCGAGGAACGCGCCGTTCATCCCCGGCACGCGGGTGGCGCCCGTGACGACGTCGCCAGCGGCAGTCTCCACCCGAAGTTGCAGCCGGTCGCCAGGCCGCATGGTGGGGCAACCGCCGGGCGCCCAGTAGATTCCCGGGTTCGCAGGTGTCCTCGGGGCGTATGGCGTGTGGCGGAACTGGACTGGACTGCCGCACGTGTCACCCGGGAGGTCGAGATTCTCCACCGTGACGAGGGCGTTCTCGATCGGAATGCGCGGGGAGTGTGGTGGCACGGGAAATTGCAGCGAGTCAGGACGATCCACCACTCCGTCCAACGACTGCTCGACGATCACGTACTGGTACGGCAGATCCGGTCGCATGACGGCCGACACCAACACTATCTGCTCTCCAGCGGATATGGTGACGTCCTCCAACAGGCAACCGCCGAGCCAAAGGGTGCCGAGCAATACTGCGCACTGCGCGCCGCGCATGGTGCCGCCCATCACCAGTTGAACTCCACGCCGGCCGTCGGAAAAAACGGCAACTGCGACCACCCTGAACGCGTGGGCGGCACAGCGCCATAGTCGAAGGTGTACGCAAAAACGTTCTGGCGGTTGTACACGTTGACGATGTTCACATAGGGCCGCCACGATCCGCCCAGCCATGCGAACTGCCAACGGAAGCCCACATCGAGGCGGGAATAGTGCGGGTAGCGTTCCCCGTTGATCGTCGTGCTCACGCCCTCTTCCTGAGGGAGCTCGAAGAGATGCAACTCTGCGTTGTACTCCCGATGCAGCCATTGTCCCACGATCCCCGTGTAGGGTAGACCCGATCCGTACCCCCACCGTACGCTCATCTCGCTTCCGAGGGGTCCCGGAGCCTGGAGCACGATATTCACCGTGTGGCGACGGTCGTGAGCAGGCGGGAAGGACTCGTCGCCGACCTCGCGAGTCACCGTGGCGTAACTGTAGGCAATCCACCCGCGGATTGTGCCCCGATGCCGCCGGACGAGGAGGTCGAATCCCCAAGCGCTCCCCGTTGCGATCAGGAATTCGTCACCCGGCGCTCTGGGATCGTCTTCGTAATTGCGAAGCGGCAAGTTGTCGTACGTCTTGGCGTACCCTTCGAGCCCGAGCGACACATCGTGTCCAAACCATCGCTCGAAGCCGAGCACGACTTGATCCGATCGAGCAACCGGTGTCAACTCGTCTGCGCCGATCCAGAAATCGAAGACCGTGATGGGAATCTCCTGGTCGCGGATCGAGTGGATCGGCTGGTAGTAGCGCCCGACCGATCCAGTGAGCGCGAAGTCGTCGGTGACGAACGCCTTGGCACCAATGCGAGGAGAAAGGCCGGTGAAGTCTGCGCCGCCGTCCACATGTTCCACCCGCAGACCCAACCGGAGGATGAGGGGCGCAACGGGTCGCCAGTGGTCGTCCAGGTACGCGAACCAGACCCGTGGCCGGTACTCGAGGTCGAGTCCCGGACTGGTCAGGACCACCTCCCCGAAGTCATACGGGATCCTCTGGTCATCCACCGAGACGCCGTCCGGCACCTCGATGCTCAGGGACGCGTTGCTGGATTCGTATCCGATGCGGTAGTCCTCGATCCCCACTCCCAGTTGGACGTCGTTCTGTTCGGCCAGAGGGAACACGAGTGCGGTGCGTGCCGTGACCTGCCGCACCGAGTTCTCTGCGGTGAACTGACCCGGTACCAGTCCGAACTGGGCCGAGAACTCGCTGATGTCGATGTGAGAATTGAGTACGGCCGCACCGATCGGCTGCAGCCAGTTGAGTCCCGCAAGACGATTGCCCCAGGAGTACGCGAAATCCACGCCGTCGCGACCTGGCTCCGATTCCACCCAGGGGAGATCGAGCGCATCACGGCCCCAATACCCCGTGGCCGAGACACGACCGCTGCCCACCGGAACGGTCAGCTTGGCCAATCCGTCGGCGAAATAGTAATCAAAGGGGTTGTCCCAGAATGCGTTTGCGAGCGCATCTGCGTACGTGCGGCGGCCGCCGATCAGGAAGGTGGCTCCCGTGCCACCGATCGGGCCGTCCACCAGGACACGGGTCGCTAGGGGCGACACCGCGCCGTGTAACCCCACTTGGGTACGGCTGCCCCGTCGGAGCTCGACGTCCATCACGCTACTCAACCGTCCACCATAGCGGGCAGGGAACCCGCCCGTGATCAGATCGGCGCGCTCCACAGACGAAGCGTCAAACGTGCTGAACAACCCGCCCAAGTGAAACGGATTGAACACGGTGATGCCATCGAGCCGGATGAGATTCTGGTCGGCCTCACCGCCCCGGACATTGATCCCCACGCTGTAGTCGTTCTTGGCCACTGTGCCGGGCAGGAGTTGCGCAACGCGCCCGACATCGGGCTCGAGCAGCATCGGCGCGTTCTCGAGGTCGATCGGGTCGAGGCTTATTGTGCTGGCCTGCGCCACTGCCTCGAACCGCTGACGTGCCGGCATGGCACCTTCGGCGACCAAGGGGCTCACCCGGACGGCCTGCGGCTGGAGGAAGACCGAAACCGAGTATGTACCCGGCGCCACCTCGACCGTGTCGGTCATCACGCCGATCCGCTCGAATACGAGATGGATAGCGGTCATGGGAAGGTTGGCGAGCGCAAAACGGCCGTCGGCGTTCGTTTCGGTCTGGGACGCTGTTTCGAGCGCGCGCACTCGTACGCCCGCAAGCGGTGTGGTATCCGCCACCGACCACACGATCCCGTCGACCGCACGGATCTGTTGCGCCACGCTCTCGCGGGCGTTGAGCGCCAACGCGAACGCCAACACGAAAATGACCGCGCCTGGTCTGTGCATGACGATGCTCCCTGGCACAAGAGCCCATATCATTCTACCAGAACGACACGCCCAGCGCTGGGGCCACGTGCGTGGGCCTGCTCTCGACGACTTGCACACATGGTGTCGCTTAGGGATTCGGCGGATGCTTCGGATGGGCTTTCCCGGGCGCGCACTGAACACCCTCGTGTCGGTGGCTCCACCTAACCCCGGGCTTCAGTCCGGGGAAATTCTAAGGACGCTGTTCTCCGAAAGGTCGTTCACTGCCGCGCGCGGAGAGAGTTCACCGACATGCGTTTCCCGCTACTCCGCCGCTCTCATGACCTCGACTGGATCCACCCGCACCGCGCGCCGGGCCGGCAGGTAGCTGGCAGCGAGAACTACGGCAAAGAGGAGCGCCGCTCCACCCAGAAAAACTCCGGGATCACGTGCACTCGTGTTCCACAGAAACGCTTCCAGCACACGACTGCCGGCCCATGCGCCACCAAGACCGAGCACCACCCCAACCAGAGCGGTAAGCACGCTCCTTCGCAAGACAAGGCCAAGAACACGTGTGCCTTGAGCGCCCAGTGCGATGCGCAGCCCAAGCTCTCGCTGACGGTCCGCGACTGAGTATGCGACCACTCCCCAGGTGCCCACGGCCGCGAGTAGAACGGTGATTGTGGCGAAAACAGCAAGCAGCCAGAAGATGACGCGACGATCGCCGACCGAACCAGCAATGAGTCGGTTCATCGTGGTGACGTTGCGCATGGCAACGGTTGCGTCCAGCGCGAACAGCTCGTCTTGAATCGACCGGATTGCCTCGGTTGGATCTCCTGCAGTCCGCACCGTCGCGTATCTGGGTCCGCTTCGCTCCCGCAGCGAGTAATAGGCTACCGGCCATCTTGCCTGATCGGGACCGGTGTATATCACGTCACCGACGACTCCCACCACCTCGGCGGTTTCCCTGCCGGGCAGCGCGAAGAATGTCGTCACCCTCTCACCGATCGGATCTTGATTGGGGAAATACCTCGACGCCGCCGTTTGACTCAGCACCACGACTGGTGGACCGTGGAGCCCGTCTGACTGGTTGAACCCGCGGCCCCTCACAATGGGGATGCCGAGCAAATCGAAATAGTTGTCCGAGATCGGGACTGCCCCGAGGCTGCCGGCATCCGTCATACCAGACTCGCTGTCTTCGATCCTTACGCCGAGCACGGTTTCGAAATGTTTCAGGATAGCGCCGGAAGAAAATGCGATTCCTTCAATACCGGGCACAGCGCTCAGGCGCTGCTGCAGCCGGTCATCGAACTGCGCCGAGAGAACGATATGCGAACGCCACATCGCCTCGTCGCGCGGGTCGAGTCGTGGCACAGCCTGCGGCAGCGAGAACTCGAATGAGAGCAGCCTGTCGGGTTGAAATCCCGCATCGACTCCAAGGAGACGCCCGACCGTGCTGCCCATCAGGCCAACTCCAACCAGTAACATCAAGGCGAGAGAGACCTGTGCACCTACGAGTGCAGCTTGCGGGTCGACGCCTGCAAGCGGCGTGCGACGCCCGGTTGCGCCGGCGCCGTCCTTCAAGTGGTCAGTGATGTTGAATGATGACATCCTGAGCGCCGGTATCAGTCCGATCAGTAGTGCCGCAAAGACTGAAACCAGGACTGCGAACGCTATCACGCGCACATCGAGTGCCAGGCCATCGGGGTTGATCACCTGCAGTCCCGTGTTGTTGCCCTGGAGAAACTGGGTTGGCCATGCCGCCGAAAGCAGATGCATGCCCCACAGCGACAAGCCGAGACCTGCTATTCCACCGAGAGCCGAGACGGTGAGACTCTCCAGGAGATATGACCGAATGAGACGCCAGCGGGAAGCGCCCAGGGCGCGTCTGACAGCCCCTTCACGTATCCGCCTGCGAGCCCTGGTGAACAGCAACCCCGCCAGGTTTGCACATGCTACGACGAGCACCAAACCGGCGGCGAATGTCAACAACATTGACGCCGTACGTGCGTTTGGGTTGGTCCATAACTCTGTGAACGGGCGCACTCCTGCCCCGTAGGGGTCTGGTCGCGGCCACTCTTCGGCAATCGCTTGGCCGACCACCTCCATCTGTGCATCAGCCGCCGCAACCGTGGTTCCCGGGCGGAGGCGCCCCACAACCCATGCCACATGATTGCCGGCCTGCTGGAGCACGCCTGGCTGGAACACAGCGTAAGCACCCAGTGGCACCCACAGCTCTGCGCCTCCCCCGAAGCCGGAAAAATCACGGGGAGCAACACCGACTACCTCGAAGGCCAGGCCGTTCAGCTCGATTTGTCGTCCGGGCGCAGCGGCCTCTCCGCCCAGTACCGATTGCCAGAACGAGTGTGACACCACGACTACTCGGTACGGCC
>JBDGXD010000152.1:0-12713 GCA_039584755.1 Gemmatimonadota bacterium | reverse complement strand
ATGGAGTCCGACCAAGTCCACTCGCCTTGCAGGTACAACCGGTTGGCTAAGTCGACCAGCGGAGATTCCCCCGTGGGATCCTTACACGCGGTCATCCACACGGTGAACACCAGCAGGAGTAGCAGTCTGCGCAACAAGATTCGTCCTAGCTTATGCCATGGATGAGTATCGGCAGTGTTGCGACAGAACTTGAACGAGGCAGGTGAACCCCGCTCGCGCGGAGTTCACCCATACCTGCTCACGACCCTATTTCGACTCTGGTGCCACCGGTTCCAGCAGAATGAAAGGTGTTGTGGGCTCTTGCCCTGGCGGAACAATGGTCGGCATGCGTTCGCCGGTGGGACCCAGCGAGCGAATGTAGCGATGCAGTGCACGCGCATCAGCTTCACTCATCTGATTCACGTTCATCCAGGGCATGGGCGGCAGCGCCTTGCGCTCTCTCAGAGTCGTGACCCAAGCGTCCTCCGAGAGGTCTTGAACCAATAGACGCAGATTCCTCGCGTAGGTGGTACCCCAGGGTCCACGCCAGCCGACTGGCGAACCGGCCAGCCATGATTCCTCCGGTATGTTCCCCTCCGACTGCATGTATCCGTCGGTGTGGCAGTCATTGCAGCCACCCATGATCACCAGATACCGGCCTGCTTCCACATCCGACCCTGCCATCACGTGAGGAGCGTTCTCCTCACTAGAGGAGTCAGACCGCTCCTCGGCGCGTAGTTGACATCCGGCAGCCAACCACGCGACACCGGCACAGATTGCCAGGTGCCGCAATGATCCCCAGTTCCTGCCTGCTACTGCCATAGCACTCTCCTCCTTGCATCTCGGCTCGATTCGATTCGTGGACTCGAGCCCAGCGCAGAGTGACCCATCCGCTCACGGCCGACGTTGCTCGGGATCGTGTTGCGAACGGTTGTTTTGCAGCGACCCAAGGGGCCGCATTCAATTGAAGAGCTACGGGAAGAGGCTATGACGGGTTACAGCCACGGTCCCGGCTCCGAGGGCGACCGCACAAAATGCAACGACGATCCAATTCGCGCCAGAGTGGGACTTGTGAAACTTCTCACATGTCGGATGGGAGAGACAACTGTGTGTTGTCGTCGCCTACTGCGATTCGCCCTTGTCTGCTCCGTTCTCGCCTTGTGGCAAAGCATCGCCATACTGCTGCACACTGCGCTTCCGAGCCACTTCACGCATGTCGACGACCTTGTCCGTCTCGTCTACTATCTCCTCACCGATCAACGACTCGAGCACATCCTCCAAGGTCACGATGCCGATGATGTTGCCGTACTCGTCGATCACTCCGAAGAGATGCTTGCGTCCTCTGATGATGAGATTCAGCAGTTCGTTTCCCGGCAGTGTTTCAGGGACAAAACCGAGTGGCTTGGCCAATGACTTGAGGGTTACGTCGAACTGATCGCGACCGAGGCACGCAAGAATGTCGCGGCGCAACACTAGACCGGTCCAGTTGTCGCTGTCGTTAGCATCGTGGATCGGGATGCGGGCGTGGGGTAACGCCCAGGCATCTTTGGATATCTCCTTTACCGTGAGATCGTCAGACTCCTTGAACACTACAGTTCGCGGAGTCATGATGTCTCGCGCCTTTATCTCATCCATCCTCAGCACGTTCTTGACCAACGCCGCTTCGGAAGGGAGGATACTTCCCTCTTCTGCACTGAGGTCCGCTATCCTGTGTACTTCAGACTCCGGCGCCAAGGGCTCGCGACCACTGGCAATGGCGTCAGAGAATCGACGAGTCAGCCATACGAACGGCTTCAGCACGCGGACTATTCCATTCAAAGGAACCGCAATCATTCGGGAAACAGCCCGGTTACGGCTCACTCCAATAACCTTGGGAATGACCTCGGACAGAACCAGAACCGCAAGCGTGAACGCTGCTGCAAACCACAGAAGCGCCGCTTCGCCAAACAGCAGCCGCGCCTGCGCCCCGGCAACAGCCGCACCCGCCGTGTTGGCCACCGTGTTCAGGATCAAGATCGCCGTTATCGGTGGGCCCATATTCTCCTTGAACCGCGTCAGGATCTTGCCCTGCGGGCTGCTAGACTCGGCGAGCTGCCGCACGTACGCAGGTGCCACTGCATAGAGCGCAGCCTCCGACAGCGAACACAAGGCCGAGACTATCAGTACAACCGCTACCGAGGTAATAAAGAGATCCATCAGTTCCTCCAGCTGACCGAGCGCTGTCTCAAAACTCCGAATCAAACGCAAACGACCCCGACCATCCGGCCGAGGCCAAGCGAACTTCATCTGCTCTACTACATGAAGACTCCCGAACAGGAGACCACTGCCATGCCCTCAATACTCCCCAATTGGCTCACCCGGTCAAGCGCATGGCCCGTGAAACTACGTGAGCCCCCCTCCCGTATTCTAGGACAGGAGTCTATATTGTAGACTCACGGTCTATGATCTAGACTGCTGGAGGAGAAGACCATGCCACGCAAGGCGCCGTTGGGCGAATTCGAACAACTCGTGCTGTTGGCCATACTGCGGCGGGGTGAGGACGCCTTTAGTCTGGGTATCCGCCGCGAGTTGGAGCAACACGCCGGCAGGCAGGTGTCACGCGGAGCTTTCTACGCTACGCTCGACCGGCTCGAGACCAAAGGATACGTGAAGTGGAAGACGGTTCCACCGTCTGACTCCAGAGGTGGACTGCCGCAACGGCGATTCCAGGTCACGACAGGTGGAATCCGGGCGCTGCGCGCGTCCCGCAACACCCTGCTCAGCCTGTGGCAAGGGCTCGAGACAATCCTCGAGGCACAGCGGTGAACTCACCCCTAGCCAACCGCAGAACGCCTACTGCGGTTGCTGCTTCCCAAGGGTGTGACGGGGCTGAGCATCGCCGGTGACCTCCGCGAGGAATACCGCGAACTCGCCCTACGCATCGGAGTGTCACCCGCCAGAGCTTGGTACTGGCGGGCTGCCATGGCGCTGGTGGTGCGATACAGCTCGGCCAGGATGCGGTCCTCCTTGCTGCCCGACGCACCGGGCAGCGGCTGGATCAACAGGAGACTGACGATGAGCGACTCACTGCAGGACATTCGTTACGGGGTGCGTCGGCTGGTTCGCAGCCCCGCTTTCACAACCATTGTTGTGCTCACACTGGCCCTCGGCATTGGCGCAAACACGACGATCTTCAGCATCGTGAACAGCCTGTTGCTGCGCCCGCTCCCGTATCCGGAGCCGGGGCAATTGGTGACACTCAACCACGTCTATCCTTCAGTTGACCTGGTGACTGGAATCTCGGCGCCCGGGTTTCGCGACTATCGCGACAGAACACAGAGCTTCGACAATGTGGCGATCACCCGAGGATGGTCGGCCAACCTGACGGGTTTGGGAGATCCCGTGCGTGTCACCGGCAGTCGAGTTTCCGCCAATTACTTCCAGACTTACGGCATTGTACCGGTGAACGGCCGGTCTTTTCTCCCACAAGAGGACCTGCCCGGCAACGAACATGTCGCCGTTATCAGCGACGGGTTCTGGAAACGACGCCTGGGCAGCGCGCCGGACGTAATCGGCAGGTCGGTTCTGCTGAACGATGAATCGTTTCAGGTCATCGGTGTCTTGCCACCAGGCTTTGAAGATTTCTACGATAGTAACCGTGAGTTCTGGGTGCCTATCGCGCTACCACCGGATGCATATGGCGACAACTTCCGCATAAGCGAAAGCCAACGCGCAGTGGCTCGGCTCAAACCTGCTGTCACGGTGACAGCAGCCGCTCAAGAAATCAGCGACCTCGCCGAGACAATCAAGGCCGAGTTGCCGGGAACCTACCCACCTGGTTGGACCGTTCGAGTTACCTCGCTGGACGAGTGGGCCAAGAGTGGCTACGCGACCACATTGCTGTTGCTGTTCGGCGCCGTGGGGTTTGTCCTGCTGATTACTTGTGCAAACGTCGCCAACCTGCTCCTGGCTCGGGGTGTCGGCCGACAGAAAGAGATAGCCATCCGCAAGGCTTTGGGGGCTAGTCGGCGGCAGGTCATCCGTCAACTGCTTGCGGAGAGCATGGTGCTCTCGTTGCTGGGAGGCGCCGCTGGAATGCTGTTGGCCTTCTGGGGAGTGAATGCATTGGTGGCTATCGGACCCAACGTATTGGCGAGCACTGAGATAACGATAGATCTGCCGGTGCTGTTCTTCACTTTAGGAGTGTCGCTGTTCGCCGGCGTTCTGTTCGGGCTCGCACCCGCTTTGCAGGGTACCGGCCGGGACATACAGAGGACCCTGCGCGAGGGGGGGCAGGCATCGCAGGCAGACCGAAGCGGCAGCGGTCTACGCCGCGCGTTGATCGTAGGCGAGTTCGCGTTGGCTCTGATTCTGCTGGCCGGTTCGGGACTGATGATTCAGAGCGTCTCACACTTGCGTGATGTAGATCCCGGATTCAAACCCGATCACCTACTCGCTGCGAGTATTCGAATACCTGCGGCACGGTACCCTGACACAGAAACGCGGGTGGCGTTCTTTGATCGCCTACTCGCGGAGCTGCAGGCAGTACCCGGGATAAGGGCCGCAGCTACGACTTCGACGCTTCCGTTCGGTGGTGGGTGGAGCACGTCGGTGTTTTCCGTGGAAGGTTACGTGCCGGATGACAACAACCCCGCGCCATGGGGCGACATCAGAATCGTCAGCCCGACTCTCGCACAAACGCTAGAGATCCCGATCCTCGAGGGACGGTTCTTCGACATGACAGACGGACCGGAGTCACAGCCAGTGGTCGTGATTGACGAGGAGATGGCCCGACGTTTCTGGCCCAACGAAAACGCAATCGGCAAACGCATCACTTTCAGCAATCCACAGAGCCCAGACGCACAGTGGATATCCGTCATCGGGGTCGTGGGGCACACGCTACACGCGGGTCTGGACGATGATGTTCGGATACAACTCTACTTCTCAAACCGCCAGTGGGGCAGCGCGGGGGCCATGCTCGTACTCCGTACCGAGACCGAGCCTGAGGCAATGGTGTCAGCTCTTCGCCAGACCGTGTTCTCCGTCGATCCCAACCAGCCGATCGCGGGAATTCGGATCATGGATGATCTAATAGCGGAATCCATGGGCAACCGCCGATTGCTGATGCAACTACTGACGCTGTTCTCTGCCCTGGCGATGCTGCTGGCATCGTTGGGCATCTATGGCATCATGGCGCAGATGGTGCGAGAGCGTTCTCGCGAACTCGGACTCAGGATGGCACTCGGAGCTACTCGGCCCAGCTTGTTTGCTCTGGTGATCAAGCGTGGTCTCGTGCTGGCGGGAATTGGTCTCGCTGTGGGAATCGGTGGAGCGCTGGGATTGACCCGCTTGCTGCAGAGTCAATTGTACAACGTCAACGCCGCTGACCCAATGAACCTGACAGTAGTCGTAGCCATCCTCCTGGGTGTGGCACTTCTCGCGCTCTGCATTCCAGCCAACCGTGCCGCGCGGGTCGACCCGATCGACAACCTGCGAACGGAGTAGGGCAAGCTCAGTCCAACGTTCCGACTCGGCCTTATGTGCTGCACGACAGAAGCCTGCCGGCCGAGTCGGTGTTGGTCAGGGCAGATAGCCTGCGGCGATCTCTCCGAACTGTTTGACCTGACTCTGCTCCCACACGTCATCGTGACCCAGTTCCTCGGCGAGAATCTGTGCCACGGCAGGCGCCATCTCCATCGCAGCCCGCGCGTTGAGGAACGTCGCGCGGGCTCTGCGTGATAGATAGTCATCGACAGTACGTGCCATCTCAAACCTCGCGGACCATACGACTTCACCTAGGCGATATGGCAACGCCGGATGCAGCCACACCCCGTACCTATCCTCTGATTCGATCAAAGTGCGAACGGCCGCGGCATCAGACCCGTACGACGCCAGTTGGCCAAATCGCTCCGCGTCACGCATATGACCGTGGATTCTCAGTGACTTCGTGACGCACGGGCGCTCCGGCAGATCACCCACGGTAATCGCATGGTTGACGCAGTCCTTGGCCATGTTGCGGTAGGTGGTCCACTTGCCTCCCGCAATGGTGACCAACCCAGATGCCGACAGATCGATACTGTGCTCGCGTGAGAGTGTTGCCGTGTCCTCCGCACCGACCGACCGCCTGAGCGGACGGATCCCGGCGAAGACAGAGAGAATGTCAGCCCGCGTCGGATCGCGAACCAAGTATGGCTCTGCGGTTTCCAGAATGAAGTCGATCTCATCCTGTTGTGCGCGGGGCTCCAGTGAAATGTTGTCGATCGGCGTATCGGTAGTCCCAACGATCACGTGGTCGTGCCAGGGCAAGGCGAACATCACTCTGCCGTCAGACGTGCGCGGCACCATGATCGCCGAGTCGCCGGCAAGGAAGGACCGGTCCAACGTGAGGTGGACGCCCTGGCTCGGCTGGATCACCGGGGCAGCATCGGGACTGTCCATCCGCCTCACACCATCCGTAAAGGGGCCAGTCGCATTTATCACCACCTTGCCGAACGCGGCGAACTCCTCTTCTGATTCTACGTCGACGATGCGAACACCGGACAGGAAACCCGCATCGTCCTTCAGAAGTTCGACAACGCGGGCATAGTTGATTACGGTAGCACCCTGCTCGAATGCGGTTTGGGCCAGGTTTATCAGCAGCCTGGCGTCATCGAATTGGCCATCGTGATACAACACTCCGCCGCGCAGTCCTTCTCGTTCGATATTGGGCAGCCGTTCGATGGTCTCTTCAACTGAGAGGTTTTTCGACCGCCCGAAACGATAGCGACCCGCCATGACGTCGTAGACCTTCATGCCCACTCCGTAGAATGGAGCTTCCCACCACTCGTAGTTGGGGACCACGAAGGCCAGGTCGGAGACCAAGTGCGGCGCATTTTGCAGCAAGAACCCGCGTTCCTTGAGTGCCTCCATCACAAGGGAGATGTTCCCCTGTTGGAGGTATCGCACACCGCCGTGGACTAGTTTCGTTGAACGGCTCGAAGTGCCCTTGCCGAAATCAGCTTGCTCCAACAGCAGCACATCGTACCTGCGTGATGCGGCGTCGACGGCTATGCCCATGCCGGTTGCGCCACCCCCAATCACTATGATATCCCACGGGTCCGACCGATCGCGCAGCCGGTCTATCATGCTTTCTCTGTTCATGTTCTCAGTCGGGTTGCAGGGTTTTTGCCACGCACATCATGAAGATGGGGACAGGTGCGAAGCAACGCGAGTCCAAGGAGTGGTAATTCCCTGAGAGATTGCCGCAGATCGAATAAGGAATGACGAAGGGCGACGTTGTGGGAATAGCCTCTCGTCATTCCTTGCTCGATACGCGGCATCACTCGTGTTATCTGCCCAGCTCTTTGCGGTCGTCGGCCGCACTCTCCAAGATTGCGGCCAAGTGATCGGCTAGCCTCTCCAGCTCGGGGCGACGGCGTTTCGCGGGAATCCGGATCATCCCGTTCGCCATCAGGAATCCACCAGCAAACGCTCCTATGAGAGCCGGGATGACCACTGCCGGTTCTCCCAAGCCGAGTAGCGCAGCCAACCCGAAACCGCTCAAGCCACCCATTGCGGCACCCCATCCCGGAGCGAAGAGCCGCCAGCCCGATAGCTCGAACCGCTCCTCGACGTGGATGTGGGTCTTGTCGCCCTGCGGTGTTACAGTGATCACGACCTTGCGGCTTTCGGTACCGGGCGCCGCGGGACTCCAGGTGAGTGAATCACCCACGGTCGAGATGTGTCCCACGATTCCAAGAGCCGATTGGATTTCTTGCACCAACACCTCATGCTGTGAAGCCGTAACGGTGCCATGCACGTACCGGTCGAGTAGCAGCTTCTCCTTGTGAAACTGCGTCGGCAGCACCCCACCTTGCAGCGCCACGGCGTGTGCTGCCGGATTGTCGAGCTGTTCCACCGCCTCTCTCACCCGTTGCGGAGCGATCCCAACCTCGGCCGCCGCTTGCTCAACCGCTCCAACTGACAAGGCGCCTTCGGTGGGCTGCTGCGCCTCTAGTTCTGCCGCCTTCCCGAGAATCTCTCGCACCTGATTGTCACTCAGTCGATCGCTGCCTGCGGCTACATTGGCGAGCGCGTCGGCGAACTCGAGTGGTGTGGCAAATCTGTCAGACGCGCGAATGGCCAGCGCTCGGACCAAGACCTGTTCTACTCTACCGGGCAGACGGTCCAACTTCTCGCGATGTCCCTGGGATAACTCCTGGAACCGCAGAACCCGAACCTCATCGGGAGTGGACCAGACACCTGGTGTTTCTCCCATCAGCATCTCATAGGTGACGCACCCCAGGCTGCATACATCCGTGCGTTCATCGAACGCTGTCTTTCCGGTAGCCTGCTCGGGACTCATGTATCCTGGTGTGCCCAGGGGAAAACCACTGCGGGTAAGTGCCTCGCGTCCTGCCGAACCTAGTGCCCGAGCGATCCCAAAGTCGGCAACAATCGCCAGGCCATCTGAAAACAGGATGTTTTCGGGTTTGATATCGCGATGAATTACACCGTTGCGGTGAGCGTGCTCGAGCGCCGCAGCCACTTGCTGCGTGACGCGAACAGCGACTTCGAGTGGCAGTCCTGCTTCCCGGTTGAGTCGTCCACGCAGGGAACCACCGGCAACAAACGGCATCGCGTAGTAGACGAACCCGGCTGCATCTCCCGAGTCCAACAACGGGAGAACGTGGGGATGATTCAACTGTGCGGTGATTCTGATTTCGCGCAGGAAGCGCTCGGGACCGATAGCGGCAGCGAGGTCGGGCTTCAGCACCTTGATCGCTACCGGCCGATCGTATTTCCTGTCGTGCGCGAGATAGACGGTTGCCATCCCACCACTACCCACTTCTCGCTCTATCGCATAGCGGTCAGCCAGCGCCGTTCTCAAGCGATCCACTATCTCTGCCAAAATCGCTGACTCCACGTCAGGTTGCGTATTTAGAATACCTATTACAGGAGAGGTCCGCTACCGTGCATCAATGGAGTGGTAGGTGCTAGATGAGTTTGTGACGCGCTGGAAGCTGCTTTCAGCTATGGACCTGGCTCGAAGGAATCCACCACCCAAACGTCTGATTCCACATCAACGGCGACACAGACGATCTTGCTGCCATCGAGCGAGATTGCCATGTCACTCAGGTCGCAAGAAGATGGCAGGGTGACGTGCAGTTCGGGTTCTCCACCAACCGCCGACACCCGCTCGATCCGCCTGGTGGTTGCGGTGCCAAAGACATCACGAATGAAGTAGATGGTGTCATCGGTCGTCCAGATCAGCGGCATTGCCGCACCTTCGACGAGACGGCGAGGTGATCCGTCGCCATCCGGGATTACCCACATGCCAAAGCCGCGCTCACCCGCGCGGCCTGCTCCAAGAGCGGCGATAGCCCTACTGTCTGGGGAGAACACTGGTCCAATCAGCCCAAAGAAACCGGGCCGTTCAAAATCAGACTCGGAGCCTGTCCGCAGATCGATAGCAACCAGCCGTGGACGACGGCGACCCACTTCACTGCCCACCGATCGTGACCCACCCTCCGGTGAGCGAGCTTGATATAGCAACGTTGCGCCGTCGGGCGACCATTGGGGTCGCACCTCTAGCGCCCGTTGGCTAGGGCCCACCTGCCGAGCCTGGCCCGTTGCCAAGTCCAGCACGTTGAGGCCGATACCTTCGTTGGCTGAAGCGACATAGGCGATGCTGGACCCATCGGGTGACCATGCTAGCGCGCCGACAGGAGCCTTATCGCGAGTCAATCGCTCCTCTGCACCGCCCTCTATTGGCCGACGGTAGATATCCCAATCCACGCCGCTGCCCTTCAAGTACGCCACCGATTCACCATCGGGAGAAATAGTCGGAGAGGAGTGCAACCAGGTACCCTCCGTTATCCGCATGGCAGGAGCCGGATCTCCCCCTCGGCTATTCAACACGGTCAACTCGAGCTGCGCGCGGCGGGGACCACCAGCGTACACGAGCCTGCTGGGCGAAAACGAGATATCGAACTCGGCACCTAGTGGAAGCCCCGATCTCGCGGATCGTGGCTCTTCGGTCACGACACCGCGTCTGGTATCGAATGGGACCGTCATGATGTTGGTGCCGTGACCAAGTTGGCGATTGAAGAAGATGGCATCGCCCGGAGCGGGCCAACGCACGGTCATAGGCCTACCCGGATTCGCAACCGCCCCGATATCACCAATTTCTGTTACGGCGGTCATGCGGGATCCGTCGACAGCCGACACACCGAGCACCACTTGTCGATCGGTAGCCACAGCCACAAATGCAAACCAGTCACCGCCCGGCGAAACAGTGAGGCTCGCGATCTGGAACAGCTCCGCATCGACATCAACGAAACCGCCTCCTTGCGTCACGAACGAATCGGGCCCAACTGCTCGGATAGCGCTACCCTCTGAGCCACGGAACACCCGGCCCCCGCAACAGGTCACCAGGTAGCCATTCCCGTCTGCCGTAAAATCGTACCCCCCCAACACGAGCTGACTCATCTGTTCCGGCCGGCCCCTGGGACCACCCGGCCTCTCCCCCCTGATGTCTCCTCCTCTGGCAACGCCCACCGCTAGCCGAGCCTCACCTCCGAGGCGCGGGATCAGATGCAATCCGTATTCGCCGTCAATCTCCCCGGCTACCAGAATCGCGGTACCACTGGAATTCCACCGCGGTGACCCCAACCTTGTGTTGGATTCGACCAGGCGTATCTCTTGGTCGCTGGCTAGATCTCTCACCACCAGATCGTGCCGATCATTCTCCAGGTAGGCGATCATCTCGCCGTCCGGCGCAATTGATACCTCTTGTACTCTGCCGGAGAACGTGATCTGCCGAGTGATGGGGTCCGGCCCACCGGAGTTGCCACGATCGAGGCTGGTGATGAGCAGCGCGGCCACGGCGACCACAGCCACCGATCCCAAGCCGAACGTCACGACAGTTCGAATCTCCCTCGATTTCAGCTTCCAAGGACGTCCCCGCACCGATCCGGGTGTCGCCAGGGCGGTGACGAATTCGCTACAAGATCCAAAACGGTCACTGGGTTCTTTGGATAGTGCCTTGTTCACCGCCGCTTCGACGTACTCGGGGACGTCCCGTACCACGCTCAGTCTGGTAGGTCGCTCGGAAAGCACTTTGGCCAACACGGCGTGAACCGTGGCACCGGAGTGTGGTGGCTCCCCGGCAAGCATCTCATACAGCACAGCCCCCAGAGAGTAGATGTCTGATCTCGCATCGAGTTCTCGATCCGCAGCCGCCTGTTCAGGGCTCATGTACTGCGGCGTGCCGACGGCGAATCCCGTACCCGTTAGACGCTCTCCGCCAGCCGCCTGCACGGCCAGTGCGATACCGAAGTCCGCAACCATGGCTTCGCCGTCGTGCAGCAGGATATTGGCTGGCTTGATGTCGCGATGGACGAAGCCGGAACGGTGTGCGTAATCGAGTGCCGCGGCTACGTCACCAGTGATCTTTAGCGCGTCATCTGCAGAAAGCTGTCTTTCACGAATCAGTCTGCTGGCAAGTGACTCACCCTCGATGTAGGGCATGACGTAGTAGGGAATGCCGTCGATCTCGCCCGAGTCTATCAGGCTGACGATGTGAGGATGAACCAGTGCTGCGGTGGTCTTGATCTCTTTGAGAAACCGCTCGCCGCCAACCCGCGATGCGATCTCGGGCCGCAAAACCTTGATCGCGACGGCCCGCTCGTGTTTGATATCACGAGCAAGGAACACAACCGCCATGCCACCTTCGCCCAGCTCTCGGGTTAGCTCATACGAACCCGCCAAAGCGGCGTTCACTCGTTCCTGTAGCGGTTGGTTTGAATCGTTCGGCACGGCTCACACGTATCACATTCGATTTGCAGAGTCAAGACAAGAAGAAGTCAGAATGTAGAATGCAGAATGTAGAATGTAGAAGGCCCTTCCTCCCCCCAGGTGGGGCGGCGGAACTTCTACATTCTACGTTTCCACTGCATTCTACATTCGTCATTCTACATTCGATGTTCTACATTCCCCCACCTGCCGCACGATATCTGAACGACTTGTCGGGGAATCTCGGTGGCGGTGGCACCTCTCTGGGATCAAGCTCGATCTGTTGCTTGAGGTACTCAATCGCAGCGTCTAGCTGCGCATCTGATCCGTTGAATGTGGCATGTGGCAAATTGTCTACCACCATATCCGGCAATACACCGATCTGCTCGATCAACCACTCACCTTCAGGACCGTATACGCCGGTCATCGGAGCGCGAGCAAGTCCGCCGTCGCTCAACCGGTTGGACGAGCTCAGCCAGATCTCGCCACCCCATGTGCGTACACCTATCACCGGTCCCAGTCCCAATCGTCTGAAACCATCAGCAAATGCTTCGCCGTCGGAAGCAGTCTCCTGGTCGACCAGCACCACCATGTGACCGCGAAATGCATAGTGCATGTTCCACGTGGGCTGGCCCACGCGTCCTTGCCAGTACATCCAAGCCTGTCGTATCAGCTTCTCCAGGATGAAGGCATCGATGTTACCACCCCGGTTGTGACGTACGTCGATGATCAACCCCTGGCGATTGAACACCGGATAGAACTGGCGATACCACTCGGTGATGTTGCCACCACCCATCGCTCGCAAGTGGACGTAACCAACCGAACCCCCACCGTCTCTTTCCACCGCCTGTCGCCGAGTGTATTCCCAGTCACTGTACCGCAGGTTGCGCTCGTTCGACGTGGGCATGACAATCATGTTGCGCGACTCATTACCCGAGCGTACGGAGAGCAACACCTGCTTGCCCTGCTGATTGCGCAGC
>JBDGXD010000151.1:0-21353 GCA_039584755.1 Gemmatimonadota bacterium | reverse complement strand
TAGAGGACGGCAGCTCAGGCATTTCCGCAGCCGAAAGTATGCTCAGGTCCACGTGAACGTAGATGACATCCGTCATGCTGCTGAGTCGTTCCATCTGCGTATCGATTGCGCCAGACAGACTCCTCATCTCATCGACCGAGACGGTTTCGATGAAAGAGTTGTCGATATTCAACTGTTCATAGGGATTCGTATTCTGAACGCCAGCCATGACGATGTGCTTGGTGGAAAGTGGCGGGTCGAGGCCTGCTTGTTGTCGTAGCGTGGCATTTGAGAGTCCCGCGGCCACAGCCACGTTCATCCCACCCATATCGCCTTCGGTCGTCGTGTTAGGCGTATTGAAATCGCCTCTTTCACTGATCCAGACCAACCCCACTTTGAGTGGCTTGCTTTCACCGAGGCGAGGCAACCCAATGATATCGCGTCCCCGGCTGTCCTGGAGAGGTCTTCTGTCTGGTCCCAGATGCTGCAGCCCAGCGAGCATTCCCACCAAAGATTTGCTGCCCGAAAGCAGGCCGATGAAGAAATGTTCACCCAGATCGGATTCATAGATGACCTTGGCCAGGGTACTGTTTGTCAGGGAGGCCCGATTCCATTCCCCGTATTCACGTTCCAGATCTTCCGACATCTCAACGGTTGTAGCACTCACCACATCAGCGTCCAAACCGTGCAGGAGTTCCTCGATTCCTCCGGCCAGCAAGAGTCCGGGACCATCGACCAACTCAGGTCCTGTTCTGGTGTCGGAGTATGGGTCGGCTACGATGACGATGCTGACTCTGCCCGACGCATCGATATACTGCTGAGCCGAGATCGACAGAGGAACGAGAATCATCATGGACACCAGAGCGCGGCTGCGTCGCACTATTTCACCACCGATTATTGTCACACAGGCCTCCTCATAGGATGCTCATCGAATCGCTAAAAAGACTCCTTTCCCCGTTTCAAGTATGTTTGGCGGCCACAGTCGTGTCCAGCTACTCAGGGGAGGCCATAGCAGCTTCTTCTAAAGCACATTGTTGAACCGACCAGAGTTCGTCTCCCAACCTCTAGCCACACTCGAGGGTCCGGTTGGCCAGTCCGATCGATGCAGGGATTTCAATCGGCTGCCTGACGCCAGTGCCTCACTCGCGAAGGAACGAGAAGTAGTACAATCACGCAAGGGGCCAACCTCCACTCCGATACAGGGGGTTAGTCAGGTTGCTGCGGAAGGAGGATAGGTGCGAGTCGGGGTCATGACTATGGACTGGCCAGGAGGTCGGGCAGGCCAAGGACGTAGATCGCCGTGAGGCCCAGGATCCCCACCACCATGAGGTAGTACAACGTGGGCAAGATCGTCTTACGCAGGATCGTGCCTTCCTGCCCCAGCAAACCAACGGTTGCGGATGCAGCGACCACGTTGTGTATCGCGACCATGTTTCCTGCGGCAGCCCCGACCGCTTGGAGCGCGACCACCATGGCACCGCTAATGGCCAGCTCCGTAGCAACTCCGTGTTGGAACAGGCTGAACATGAGATTGCTGACCGTGTTGCTCCCCGCAATGAAGGCGCCGAGTGCACCAATTGACGGAGCAACCATGGGCCACACACCGCCTACGTTCTCGGCGACCCAGCTTGCCATGGCTATTGGCATGGATGGGAGGGCGCTGCCGTCAGCGAGCACAAAGGAGTTGACTCCGGAATTGATGTACACCCGCACCATCGGCACGGTGAAGAGCAGTACGAACCCCGCGCCCAACAGCACCCGGCTGGAGTCACCAATCGCCGCGATGATCTGACGCCGGTTCATTCGGTGGAGGAACCAGGTGGCCATGACGGCGATCACGAGCATCGTCGCGGGGAGGTACAGCGGTGTGGTTGTCGCACTGATATTGGTGGAGAAAATGTCGGGCCAGCTGATCTCCAACTTCCGGGCCCAGTCACCTACCGGTAGCTGCCGCAGTCGGGTAAGAACCAGCAGTGCAGCGACGATCGCGTAGGGTACCCACGCAAGCACGGGTTGGATCCGTCGCCCAGTTTCCGGCTCACTGGTCGATGACTTCGTAGCGCGCCAGTCGGAGGGCCAGCTGTCACGCTGTGGAAAGTCCCATGTGTCCGCCGGCACCAGGAAACCGCGCCGGGCGGCGTAGGTGACGACGGCCAGTCCTACTGCAGCTCCCAGCAGCGAGGGGAATTCGGGTCCCAGCAACACTCCCGTGAGTGTGTACGGGACTGTAAACGCGAGCCCACCAAAGATCGCGAACGGCAAGATCGACAAGCCCTCGGTCCACGACTTCTTGGTCCCGAAGAACCGGGTCATCATCATGACCATCAGCGTGGGCATCAACGTGCCTGTAATGCCGTGCAGGCAGACCGCGTACGCCGCTATCGTGCGGACATAGCCGTCATAGGTGATTCCGGCCGCACTCAGTCGCGCGGTGAGTTCCGGGCTGGCCAGCCCATCCCACACGCCGATCAGGATCGGCGTACCGACAGCACCGAACGTCACTGCGGTGCTTTGAATCATCATGCCGATCATTACGGCAGAAGTAACCGGGAATCCCAGCGCCACCATCAATGGAGCGGCAACCGCCGCCGGTGTTCCGAAACCCGCAGCACCTTCGATGAACGAACCGAACAACCACGCGATGATTACCACTTGGACGCGTCGGTCATCACTGATGCCGTGAAAGCTGCGGCGTATGGCTGCCACGCCACCGGAGTGCTCCATTGTCTTTAGTAGCAGGATTGCACCAAAGATGATCGCCAGAATGTCGAGCGCTATGAACAATCCCTGCACCGTTGACGCCCCGATGTGCTGGGCATCGACCCGCCAGACGCCCCAGGCCAGTACTACCGCTGTCACGTAGACCGCGGGCATGGCCCACTTGGCTGGTATCCGGAATCCGACTAGCAGCACCGCAGCCAGCAGGATCGGTGCGACGGCTATCAGGGCTTGGAGGGTGAGGGTCATTCTCTCGAGGACCTACGTGTCATCGAATACGATCGCGTGTACGACTTTGGGTCCATGAACTCCCAGAGTGAGGTTCAATTCGATGTCGGCCGACTTGCTGGGGCCGGTTATGAATGCTATCTGGCCACTATCACGCACAAGAGCTTCCAACCGTCCTTGTTGCCGCAGTACCAGGAGCCAGGCCTCGAACGTGGGGTAGAGGCGGCTCAGCGGAACCAGCACCAGGTGGTGTAGGGGCAGGAGTCCGGCCGCGCGGCTGCGGCCAGGTCCCGGTGTTAGCACGATCGAGCCGGTGTTGGCAAATGCCGCTGTAACACCAGTGAGGCCCACCACCAGCGCCGCCGCATGATCCCTGACGCTCTGTTCCCGAAGTTCGTGGGGTGCAAACCACGTGATGTTGGCTTCGGCGAGCGACTGCTCGAGTCGCGCAACATCAAGCTCGCCAGCCTCCCAGCTGAGCACCTCGATCGGCTCGTCGGCGGAGGTGGGAACCCACTGCCGTATCTGATGGACGACCCGCGCCGCAACATCTTCGTCCTGGCGTACCACGTCACAGCTGCCGGAGAGTGCCGTCAGCCTTGCTGCAAACGACTCGACCAGAGATCGATCTTCGGGTGGTGGGAACACCGTCATCGGCGGATCCGGCAGATCCCGACCAACAGTCTCGCGGAACAGCGCCTGCTGTTGCTGCAACGCGCTCTTCAAGCCATCGAGGATCTCCTCGCGAGCCTGCGCGGATCGGTCACCCATTGTCGGACGGTCTCTGTGGCTGATTCTGACGCTTGTGCCACAACTGCCTGAAGCTCTGGCTGGGAAAGCGGGGAAACACACGACTCTGAGTCCAGGCACTCAGTGGAGGCGGGAATCTCGTGATGTCTCCTGACCTGCTCGTAGGCAACAACCGCGAGAGCCATCGTGTCAGGCGGAGCATCCAGCGGTAGCGACCAGGCCGCTCCACGACATGCGTGTAAGCCCTTATCGCGGATCTCTCGTACTTCGGTGGCGTACCCACCCTGGTCAAATCGCTGCGCAGATCGAGCAACAATCTGGGCAGATCGATCTTGACCGGGCACACCTCGCGACAGATACCACATAGCGAGCTGGCAAATGGCAGGTCTTTGGCGGTGGCGGGATCGGCGGCCAGTAGTGGGGTAACTACTGCTCCGATGGGCCCACTGTAGGCTGTCTGGCCGTACGAATGGCCGCCAATCTCACGATAGACCGGACACGAGTTGAGACAGGCACCACAGCGCACACACAGCAGGGTGTCGGCATACCCCCGTTCGATGATTCGTGAGCGCCCGTTGTCCACCAGCACAATGTGCATCTCCTCGGGACCGTCAGGCTGGCCGGGACGCCGCGGTCCGCTGCTCAGGGAGAAATAGACGGTCACGTCCTGTCCCGTTGCGCTGCGTGTCACTGCCTGCCACAATAGCAATGCGTCCTCGACGCGGGGCACGACCTTTTCGATTCCCATCACCGCGACGTACACCGGCGGCATGCTGGTGGCCATCCGGCCGTTACCCTCGTTGGTGACGATGCAGATTGTTCCGGTCTCCGCGATCGCGAAGTTGCATCCACTGATTCCCATATCCGCTGCCAGGAACTCACCTCTCAGTCGTTCACGGGCTGCAGCGCACATCTCAGCGGGGTCGTTCGTTGGGCGCATTCCCAACTCACGCTGAAACAACTCACTGATGTCCTCGGCGCGTTTGTGAACGACCGGTGCGGTTATGTGGCTCGGAGGCTCGTCAGCCAACTGAATGATGTACTCCCCCAAATCGGTTTCCACGATACCGACGCCCGCGTCCTCCAACGCATGGTTCAGATGGATCTCTTCGGTAGTCATTGATTTGGACTTGACGGCACGGCGAACACCACGCTGTCGGGCAATGTCCGCAACGATGGCATTTGCTTCATCCGCTGTTTGAGCCCAGTGAACCTGGCACCCGTTGGCGATCAAGTTGTTCTCGAGCTGCTGCAACAGCTCGGGTAAGTGCCTGATCGCGTGTTCCTTTATCGCCCGAGCCTCATTTCTCAGCTCTCGTAATTCGATAGCGGCCACCGATACGTCGCGCTTGCCGCTCAAGCGCGACGTCGCCCGCTCTAGTGCCGTCCGCAGGTTGTGGTCGCTGAGAGCCTGCGCCACGCGCTGCTGGTAAGGGGCTGAGACGTCGATGTTCATGGCAGAGGGGGTGGGGAATCTTCACCCATGACCTGACCCCGGGCTTCGGTCCGGGGTAAACCGACCCGCGATGCCTGGTGCCCGGGCAACCGAGTCACCGGGCGTCCCGGCTGTTTGGTGCAGAACCGGCAAGCAATTCTGCTATGTGCACAGCCCTACACTGATGTTCGGTCTTCCCCAACAGTCCATTGATGTGTGTCATGCAGCTGACATCGTTCACCGCCACGACGTCGGCACCACTCTGGATGATGCACTCGACCTTGCGTTGTCCCATGGCAGTGCTGATGCCGGCGTTCTTGAGAGCAAAGAGTCCGCCGAAACCACAGCACTCGTGTTCCGCCTGCAACTCGACAATCTCCGCACCATCGATGGTCGAGAGCAAATGCCGCGGCTGAGAGTCGACTGCCAGTTCTCGCAGCAGGTGACAACAAGGGTGGTAGGTAATTGCGCCATCGTATGCAGCTGCGCTTTCCTCGACGCCGAGGACGTCAACCAGATATTGCGTGAGCTCGTACGTTGCAGCGCTCAGCCTGTGTACCAGCTGTCGCTGCTCCTCTTGCCCGGAGTCGGTGAAGAGGACTTCGTAAAAGTGCTTCACCATGGCCACGCAACTACCGCTCGGTGCCACGATCGCATCGGCCTGGTGGTTTGCTATCAACGGTCCGAACACATCGAGGAAATGCTGCGCCATGCGACGTGCCTCGTCGCGATAGCCAGCATTGAATGCCGGTTGACCGCAACAAGTCTGCTCCTCGGGAAAGACCACCGTTGCTCCGCTGCGCTCGAGTAGATCGACCGCTGCCAGTCCTACCTCGGGATACAACGTGTCGACCATGCACGTGACGAAAAGTGCCACACGGGGTCTCTCGCGATCGTTGCTCGAGGAGGTCATTGGCCCTATTCGGAACGCCCGGAGTCGGTGTCCTTCTCTTCCTCGTCCTCTTCAGGGGCATTCCAGAACTCGGCACTGCCGTGAACGGTGCGCGCCAGCTCGCCGCCGTACAGCGCAGCATTGAACAGGACCTTGAAGCTAGCGAAGGATTGGCCGCGCCACTGCGGTCTGAATCCGAGCAATATGACGTGACCGCCGTGTTCTTCGCCTAGTAGGTAGCCCGAGAGCAACGGTGATCCGTCTTCTTGGTACTTCGCCAAGGCGACGCCCTCGAAGCCTTCGAGTGTCGTGAACACGGGGCTCCAACCCACAAACACCTTGGCCCTTTGTGGCATACCCGCCATTACTGGATGCGAAGGATCGGTCTTGACTTCGAGTAGCGATCCGCTGAGGAAGTACTCGGTTCGGTCCAAGCCGGCAACCACGTTTTCAACCGGGAGGTGTAGTTGCTCGATGGCAAGGTCGCTGCTCTGATTGAGACATACGAGAGTGCCGCCGTTGCGTACGAACTCGTCGAGGGCCCTGATACCGGATTCACCCAACCCACCCTCATAACGTGGCGGCACCGATCCCTTGGCATAGCCGCTCATCAGACTCTGCGGCCGCTCTGCCGGCAGCACGACGACGTCGAACCGCGCGTTCAGCTCACCGGCTTGGATCTCGCTATTGGTGACGCGGGCGAAATCGAAATCGTACTGCTCCAACAGCCATCTGGACCAACCCTGATCCATACTGGCTCGCCATGGCCGATACATCGCTACCCGCTGCCGCACCGTTGCGCCGCTGGAGCCTCCGGTACGCTCGGCCTGCAGCGCCAGTTCATCGACCCATTGGTTGAGCGTGGACTGGGGCACGCCACTGATAACGTAGCGGCCACTTGTGCCAGACTGGCCGTTGCTGCCAGCTGTCCCGGGTTCAAACATGACAGTGCCACCCGCTGCCCACGCCCGGTTCAACGCCCGAAACGAGTTGTTCTGCGCAGGATCGACCGCGAGGCGCGATCCCGATCCGGTCGTTCGTCCCGGAGGCGGGAGGATCCCCACTGCAACTGAGTCAGTGTCGAAACCAACGCCGGGTGGACTGT
Organism: Gemmatimonadota bacterium; assembly: GCA_039584755.1. Classification (GTDB taxonomy): domain Bacteria; phylum Gemmatimonadota; class Gemmatimonadetes; order Gemmatimonadales; family GWC2-71-9. The sequence goes on along the minus strand of JBDGXD010000151.1, from coordinate 14,246 downwards.
CGAAGGCAGGCCCACCGCTGAGTTCGTCGGCCGATCTCCAGTCGATCGGCGCCCCGCGCACCGGCTCGATGGCCGCTCGAACATCATCCGTGAGTGGAGACGCTGCAGCGTATACCTTGACACCCATCTGGTATGGCAGCGTCCAACCAGCGGCATCATACGGTTGCTCGGGTGGGCCTTGCGGGTACTGCCGCAGGTCGGGATAGCTCTGCTCGTCCAGAACCTGGCGCGCCAGTTCGGCATACTCCTGGTTCATCGTTATGACCCAGGTGCCCTGCGCGTAGGTGAGTCCATCAAAGGAGATGGACCTGATCAGCCGGCTCACCCGCACACCGTTGAACGCGAGTCGCCGCAACATTTCAACTACTGATACTGGATCGTCTTGATCCTGAGGAATGAAATACGCGTATGGCGGTTCTTGCTGGTACTTGTGGATCGTGTTGCGTCCTGCCTGATAGCGATTGTACAACAGATCTTCGCGGTACTTGGCGGCATAGTCCAGTACCGACAGCGAAGCAGTTACCATGTAATCCACCGCGTCCCGTAGGCGCCACCTCGAGTACAGTGTCTGTGGCCGCAGGTCACGCGCGCTCGCTGGGAAGTCGTTGATGGTGTAGAAGTGCGGAGTAGCGTAGCGGTATAACGCTGTCTCGGTCCAGTACGCGGCTATGTTCTGAAACATCGGCAGGTAGTCGATGTAACCTGGATACCACGCGTCGAATGGGACCATATGGGTCGCACCCACTTGACCCTTGGACTCCAGACCCTGTGCCATCGCCATTCCGATCATGTTCACTTCGCGGGACATGAGCGGCGGTGCTTGTGTGGCGATCGGCTCGGCAAACGGTGGCAACCAGATGCGTGTCGGAAAGGGCGAGCTTTGGTGATGAACGTGGATGATATGTGGCTCCCAATGTCTCCAAAAGCGACCGATGACACGTGATTCGATCATGTTCAGCATGTACGCGTCACGGTTGTTGTCGTGACCGATGTACTTCTGGTAAAGCTTCGGCATGGGTGATACTTCATATGGCGTACCGACATTCGACCGATACCAGTCCACCACCATGTTCTGGCCATCGGGATTGATTGACGGCCAAAGCATGAAGATCACGTCGTCGAGGATCGCCTGAATCTTGGGATCGTTGGATGCAGAGAGTAGGTTGTATGCCAACTGGATGGTGTGCTGTGCGCACGCTACTTCGGACGCATGCAGGCCACCGTCGATGTGGACGAACGTCTTTCCTTCACGTGCCAACTGCAGTGCCTCTTCATCCGACAAGCCGCTGGGATGAGCTAGTCGCTGACTTATAACTCGGTATCGTTCTACGTTGGCGAGGTTCGCGGCGCTCGAGATGAGTGCCACAGACCAAACCCGACCTTCTGAGGTCCGTCCGACCTCTATCAGCTGCAGTCGATCCGACGCTGCATCGAGTTGCCGGAAGTACTCCATCGACTCGTCGTAGTTGGCCAACTTGAAGTCGGCGCCGACCTGGAATCCCAGCACCGACTCGGGGGTCGGTACACCCTGCTGTGCTAGGATAGGGGCGGCAGATACCGCTCCGAGTATCGAAATACGTGCGGACAATCGGATCACTCGGTCAAACATGCACCCTCCGTTGCATCGTCTTCCCATCGTCTCGGTTTGCCTACTGCAGAAGTTTCCTCACCTCGCGCCGCCCAGCCAATTCGGCGTCTATCCGCTCGCCGATCTCCTGCGCTCTTTCAATGTGGTCGGTGAGGTCATCCACCGAACCGACGCCGGCTCGGAGCCTTAGCAGACCCAGGCGAACGTTCTCGAGTGCAGCCACAGCCTCCCTCAAGCGGTCACCTGTGTCACCGCGTTTTCTCAACTTTTCGGCGTCCTCCTCGAGACGGCCGATCACTCCGGTTACGTCACCCAAGCGGTGCCGCACGTCCGAGGGTAGTTCGTCGTAAATTTCGGTTGCCGCTCTTCCCAGAACCAACTCGGTCGCATCCGATGAGGGTAGGACGCTGCGTTCGGGCTCCTTGAGTCCCAATCCGGATACCTTGAAGAAGAAACCTCCGAACTTGCTCGCCCAGATACGATGCCAGGCTCCAGAGATGCGCCGGATCCACTTCTTTGACTGCACCGCCTCGGCTTCCTCTTCCTGTGCCCGGGCTTCCGCCAACAGAGCTGCCCTTATGTCGGCAAACGTGTAGCCGTTGCGCAGTAGACGGCGGGCTGCGTAGCCAAGCTGGATCAACAGTATGTACGGTAGGAGGTTGAACGAAGATCCGCCTGCTCCCACTTCCACTGACCCTCCGGCGACTGCTATCGCGAGGATCACCGCCGTGCTCACCTCCGCATTCCTCAAGAAACTGCGGACCAGCGGTGGCGCTCTCAGCTCCCGCCCGCGGGCATCACTCACCGCCTTGGCTAACTCGTCACCTGAAGGAAAGCGATCCGCGGGGTTCTTCTCCAGACATCGGTCCACCAGAGTGGCCAGCTTCGCCGGCACCTCAGGTCGCATTGCACTCACTTCCGGTGCAGGCTCGCTGACGTGCTTCGCTAGCAGAGCCGGGACACTGGAAGCCGTGAATGGCGACCGCCCGGTTAGTGCGTAGAAGGCGGTCGCGCCGAGTGAGTAGAGGTCGCTGCGGGCGTCGACCGGTTCACCGCAGGCCTGTTCCGGACTCATATACCGGGCTGTTCCAACCACTTCACCCTCGGCGCCAGGACCCTCTCCCGCAGTTGCCCAGGCGATTCCGAAGTCGGTTACCATCGCCCGGTCGGATGCGCGCTCGATCAAGATATTGTCAGGCTTGATGTCACGATGGACAATGCCGCTCTGATGTGCGTGGGCCAGCGCCCAGGCCACTTCTTGCACCAATCGCATTGTGGCCCGAGGTGCTAGCGGGCCGTTGCGCTCCACCCGTTCTCGCAGGGTCTCCCCATCGACAAAACCCATCACGAAGAAGACCAGATCACCATGTTCCTCAACGATGTGGATCGGCACGATGTTGGGATGTGATAGGCCGGCCGCAGTGCGCGCTTCGCGGATGAAGCGTTCCCTCAGTGCAGCATCGGCCGCAAGTGCCTGTGGCAGCATCTTTATTGCCACCAGTCGATCGAGTGCGACATCGCGAGCGAGCAACACGATCCCCATGCCACCCCGCCCGAGTTCGCGCTCGATGGAGTATCTACCGGCCAGAGCTTCCTGTAGGGCGATGAACTCTGGACTTGGCGTCGCTCTCATGCGTTTCTGCTGTTGGATTTCATGGTCCTAGAGATCGATCGAGCTAGGCATCATACCGTGGCCGGTCTCTCGGGAGCGTCACGCATTATGACGCAGCGAAAACAGGATGGGCAATAGACCTCTTGCATGCTGCCACCAGCCCGTTGGATGGGTGAACTGATCTGGAGTTCTGTGTCACAACGAGGGCAGATCAGTGCAACCTCGTGTTGCGTAAAGGTCTCCCGGATCAGCCGAGCCTCTTCCGTGGAATAAGTTGCCGGGGTATTGCGGTTGTCTTCCGGCGTATCCCCTCCTTTGGAGTGATACTCGAAAGGTAGCCCACGAGCCGAGGTTGCGGAGCGCTGTCAGTCGTTAGCGACCTTGTGACGAGCTTCGCGGCCTTTGTCAGGAGTCGGGTCCTTGACCAATCCATAAGACTGACGGCCCTCGTGGTCTTCGGGCAGATACTCGGTTATGGGTAGTCCCTCAGGAGTCACGAATAGCAAGCAGTGACAATACTTGTACTGCTTCATCTCGTCGCAGGCACACACCCACTCGCGACTGCGCTCGATCTCCGCTTGCTTGTCGGGATAGAAGTTGCAGGGGCAGAGCGGCCGGCCCAATTCGTCGATATGCAACGCCAGCCCCGTTATGACTGAGTTGGTCACCTCTGCATCCGGGTGGGGTGAAGTACCGGTCTTCTCCCAATACTTCTTCGTGTATACCTGCATGCGCTTCAGGCTTTTGTCTGAGGGCTCACTCATCATCCACGTCTCCAGTGCTGTTGAATCGCGGTCCCGCTGATTACTGCTTGTCACTCGTATCAAGGTAATCAGCGTAACCGCGCTGCGAGGACTCTCATGGTCTCGGCCCGGCGATCGGACCCCAGTTGATCGAAGGCTGTGGCAGCGGCGGAGTAGGCCTCTGCTGCCTCGGCTTCACGATGAAGTGCAAAGAGAGTTGAGGCCAGCTGTTGCCGCGTACGGGCCACCATCCACGGATTCCCGATCCCCTCGGCTGAGTCCACCGCCGCTAGCGCCAGCCTAACGCCCTCGTCGAACTCGCCTTCGGCTACGGCAATCTGTGAGAGCACGCGTAGACAGTCTGTCTCGGTCGGACGGTCTTCCTCCGCCGCCGCTTCGTATTCACCTCTCTCCCGCAGCACTACTCCGGTATTGTGCCATGCTTCCGCGGTACCATGGAAGGAGCCAACCTGTTCGAACAGGCTGGCGGCGTGGGAGTAGTGCCTCAATGCCTCTCGGTCGTCTCCCCGGTAGTATGCGACGTTGCCCAGATTGTTGGCGCAACGTGCCATCATGAGTTTGTCTGAGAACTGTTGTGCAAGGGCTAGAGCCCAGGCGAAGCCTCTGCGTGCTTCAGCCAGTTTGCCCATCGCAAAAGACCCGGCGGCCGCCACGTTACGAGCTCTCATCTCACCGTCCGCATCACCCCTGGCACGGAACCCGGTCAGAGCACTCTCTGCCGCCTCATGACTCTCAGCGAAGTTGCCCAATCTCCATGATGCCATCGCCATCAAGAGATGCCACTCCGGTGTGAAGCTCTGCTCGCGGCTGATACTCATGAGCAATCGCAAGGCTTCGCGGAAACGGCCGTTCGACACCGCTTGGCGCGCACTCCGGAAAGGATCGTGCACGGGAGTCTCCCTGCGATCAGTCATGATCGTCGCCAGACTCGCTGTCGTCCAACAGGCGCTGTAGCCGCGAACGCGATATCCCGAGCGCACGGGCGGCTGCGCTCTTGTTCCCGGCCAAGTCGTCGACAGCCTGGTGGGCAGCCAACCGGTTCAGCTCACGTAACGTCGTCGGGAACGGGAACTCGCTCTTTGTTTCCTTTGCCTTGGGTTTGCCTGTCTTGATCAGCTCTGCAGCATCGAGTGTGCCGGACTCGGAGAGCAATAGGCTCCGCTCAATCGCGTGCCGCAACTCACGTACGTTGCCGGGCCAGGAATGAGAACGCAGCGTCAGCAGTATTTCAGGGCTCAGTTTTGGGGTCGGCATGCTGTATCGCTGCGCTAACGACGTGGCGAAGACGCGAGCAAGGATCTCCACGTCCCTGCCACGGTCACGCAGCGGTGGCAAATCCAAAGCAACCACGTTCAAACGATAGAACAGGTCCTGACGGAACTCACCCCGTGCAACCGCTTGTTCCAAGTCGACGTGCGTTGCGGCGAGTATGCGTACGTCGACCGCTCTACTCTCCGTACCACCCACTCTCCTGATGCGCTTCTCATCCAAGGCCCGCAGTAGCTTGCCTTGCAGCTCGAGTGGCAGATGTCCGATCTCGTCGAGCAGGAGAGTCCCAGAGTTAGCCTCTTCGAACAGGCCCGGTTTGTTGGTTCGCGCGTCGGTGAACGCTCCCTTGACGTGACCGAACAGCTCGCTCTCCAACAGACTTCCCGGAATAGCCGCGCAGTTGATCGCAACGAACGGTCCGCCGGCACGCGGTCCACCATCATGTATCGCTCGAGCCAGCAGCTCCTTGCCGGTTCCGGTTTCCCCGCCAATGAGGACCGTAATATCTCTGTGGGAGATCACGCGTCTCGCCTTTTCCAGCGTGGCCTTGAGTGCCTTGCTCTCGCCGATCATGGCTGCGAAGATGCCGTCGGGTCTTGCATGGGCTCCTGATCGCCGCTCTGTGGCAGCTTCGAGTCTGGACGCAAGTGTTCTGCGCAACAGGTCGACGTCATCGGGCAGCGCAAAGTAGTCGGCAGCGCCGCGGCGAAGGGCCTCAACACCAAAGCGGTGAGATGTGCTGGCTCCTATCAGATAGATCGGGGAACTCTTGGATTCGGGAATCGAGAGTAGCGCGTCCAAACCCTGAGATTCCTCTCCACCGGCGGCCACTAAAACCGCGACAAGCTCCTGGCTAGCTGATCCCAGTTCTTCGGTGTCGAAAAGTAGACTCTGCACACCCAGCTCCTGAGCAAGATCTTGCCACAATGACGCGAACGATTCGGACAGCTTCACAATTGCAAGGGCCGGTATGTCGGTCACGGTTTCGTTCCCGGTGAGTTAGTGACCCAACGTTGACCCGAATGGGCGGCCGGACGCAAGCGTCCGGCCCATGTCAATCTCGAGAGTCTGCTGCGCGCCTAGCTCTGCCCACTCCGGTCGTCGTCCTCAAACGCCTCCATCGATTGCTTGATGTTGTCCTCAACGAGACTCTTGTTGGGCCCACCATCGTTGGCCGTGTCGGGATCGATCAAACCACCCGACTGGTCTCTGAACCATTCATCGATGTCAACGAAGACGGTGATGTTGGTGCTGCCACTTCCCTCTTCCACCAAGAGGGCAGGCACCAGATCTAGCTCTTGCTCGACACCCAGATCCGATTCGTAAAGGAATGCATCGCCGTTGTAGCTTCCCGTCACTCGGATGCTCAGCCTGTCGAACTCCGGATGTTGTTGCAGAAACACGATGTCCGAAGGTTCGTCTTCAACTTTGTGGATGTCGAATTCGATCTCCGTGTACGTGCCTGGCGGGATGTCCAGTTCGAACTCAGTTTCGACCCCTGGTGTCAGCGGGAGCGATACGAGTACCGGTCCAGTTTCAAATTCTTCGCAGCCGTCACCATTGACTATGCTGTCACAGTCGGTGGCGTCGATCCGCTTGAGTTCGATTTCACGCAACACGATCTGTGCGCTGGTGATGATGAGCGTATCCGTGCCACTGACCAGAGTGTCGTCGAGCAACACGCTCTGTGCGGCTGAGCCAGAAACGCTCGCTAGGGGTGTGACAGCCGGCTGAGTCGCGAACGAAACTTGGACGTTCTTGAATACGGTCGGCGTCGTGGATTCACTGCACGACGCAGTGAATGCAATCAACGACATGACCAGCAGTATCTTCTTCATCGGTGTTCCTCTCGTTTACCAAATGCTGTACCTAATGGATCCCATCCACTGACGCAACCTAGCGCTGAGTGATACACGCCACGCCGGCTCATCCACTTGGCGGAGCAAGCCCGGGGAACTGAACCCCGGGCTTGACCGCGTGTTCCACAGTGGTCAGGAACCATCATCATCGTCTTCGCCGTCACGGTCGTCGTCCTCAAAGGCCTGGAATGAGTTCTTGATGTTCTCGTTCACCAGACTCTCGTTGGCGCCGCCTTTGTTGCCGCTCTGTGGGTTCACCAGATCGCCGGCCATGGTGCGGAACCAACTATCGATATCGATGCTGAGTGTCACGTTCACATCGGTTGTCATCTCGTCGACCACGAGCGGTGGTACCAAGTCGTACTCTTGCTCGTCGTTGATATCGTTCTCGTAGGTGAACGGCTGACCGTTGTACGATCCCTGTATGCGGATCGATTTGCCGACCATGTCGGGGTACGCGGCACGGAAGGCTGCATCTTCGGGGTCGTCGTTGCTGACCTTATGCAGCTCAAACTCGATCTCGTCGTAGGTGCCGGTGTCCGGCACGATAGCGAGCACCTGCTCCACAGAACCGTCCAACGGCAGATCGAGCAAGATCGGACCGGTCTCGAACTTCTCGCATCTGTCGTGGTCGACAGCGAGCGAATCGCAGGCGTCGTCGTTGATGCGCTCTAGTTCGATCTCCCGTAGTACCAGCTCGGCCTGGGTGATAACTAGCTGGTTCTGGCCGTCAGTCAGGGTGTCCGCGCCCGCCAGCATGAACATGGCGTTACTGGCAGCGGGTCCACCGGATAGAGTGGTGGTTACTGATAGTGAGACCTGGCCAGGACCGTTGTCGCTGAGTCCGGTGCCATCGCTGCATGCGGCGAGTGTCGCCGCCAAGCCGAGAATTGCCCAAGTGTAGCGTTTCATTGTCTTGCCCCCAGTCTGTGGTTTGGCACTCCGCTGTTTCTGAGTGCGGTCTCTGCCGGTCACCAGGGGCAATGCCGATGCCGCACTGACACTGTCAGATTCTAACTTGTTAAGTTGTTGAAATTGTATGACTTACGTGTCTTGTGCGGAGTGTCGCTCAGAACCGGGGAGGTGTATCAAAACGAGTCAATCGCAACGTTTCAGTACAAATCCAGCGTAACAGGCGAGCCGGTGCCACCGCGCGCGATCTCGCGCTCCACGGAATGCCGCTCGGGTAGTTCTCGCCGTAGCCGGTCGAACAGCTCGGTTCCTTCTTCAGTTCTGCCGAGTCAGTTCGTCGACCACACGTTGGGCATCGTAGATGTGGCGCAGCGCTTCGACTATCGCCTCTGCCCTGACAGAAACCGACCTGGCTCCGGCGTCGGTGTAGATGAAATCGCCCGACAGGCTCTCAATATTGCCATCGAACAACAACCCTACGATTTCTCCGTTGATGTTGATCAACGGACTGCCCGAGTTACCCCCAACGGTATCGTTGGTGTGTACCATGTTGAGTGGGGTGCCCATGTTGAGCTCGGGTGACGGGCTGAGCCAGCGGTCCGGTAACGCCCAATCCTCGGAACCAACGTGGGAGTAGTGCCGGTCGTAGAGTCCATAGAACGTTGTGAAGGCTGGTGCCTTGGTACCGTTGTAGCTGTAGCTGGAGACCACCCCGTCGGCGATGCGCAGTGTGAATGTCGCGTCGGGGGCCAGCGCAGTGCCACGGACCTCGAACAGCGCGCGAGCGAGCTTGGCAACCTTTGCCTCCTCTGTTGCTGCCAACTCTTGATATCCCAGCTCTGCATCGATGAAGCGAGGCAAGGCCTCTCGCATCAGTCTCATTGCCGGATCACTGCTATTCAGGATCGCTTGCGGGTCACCGAGCAACGCCTGTCTTTGCTCCAAGTCCGTGACTGCAGTTGCTCCATCGACTATTGATCGTGCAGCTTCGCTGAGGCTCCTCCCGGCGAGAGCCGAACGCACGAACGGATCGCTCTCGCCCAACCAGTCAACCGCATCCTCCAGTTGAAGTTCGAGAATATGCACATCGAGATCGGTGTTGAACGTTCGTTCTTCGAGGTCGGCTCTGAGTTGCTCGGTAATCTCGTCGTTGACCCCATTGAGGACTCGGAAGGCGTAGAGCAGCATGTCACCCGCTGTGCCGAGTGTTTGAGACCACAGGGGACCACTGAACCAGAGCCCGTTGCGGGTCGGTGTGAGATCCGCCATCTGTGCTCTGATCTGAGCGATCTCGTTCCAGAGGTTACCGTAGAGGCCGTTCAGCGTCGGATCGCTCTGTATTGCATCACGGAATTGCCGCTCGAATCCCCGCTTCCTTCCCATGATCTGAGGGTCTTGCAGCGCCTTGTGTCTTCCCTTGAACAGCTTGAGGGAGTTCATGTGACTGAAGTAGTCGTTGATATGCTCGGACCGTTGCTCGGGGTGATGCTCCATGAACTGCACGAGTGCGTCAGCCCTGCTCTGGTACAACCGCACCCAGAAGGGCTCTACGAACTCCTTGCTGAACTCCAACTGAGCAACTGTGTTGAGGCGCTCCGTCGAACCCGGATTTCCGATCACAAAAACCGCTTCGCCCTCCGCGGCACCTGTCCGGCTCCAGGCGTAGTAGTGGCTTGGCTCAAACGGATCCCCGTTCTCGTCATAAACGCGCAAGAATGACACGTCGAGCACATATCGTGGATAGGTGAAGTTGTCGGGATCGCCGCCGAAGTAGCCTATGTCGAGTTCCGGAATGAACACCAAGCGAACGTCATCATATCGCTGGTAACAGTACAGTGAATACTTCCCTCCGTTGTACAAGGGTTGCACGTTGCAGTCGAGTCCAAGTGCCTGCCCCGCACTGTCCGCCACCGCCTGCTGCCTCTCCTCCCGCGCCACCATCTCGGTCTCTTCGGTCATCAAAGGAGCTACTGCCACCTCGATGAGATTGGTCACGTCGCTCATCTCCACCAGCTGATCGACGTACAGATCGGGTACTCGCCGCTCGTCCTCCTGCGTCGCCGCAAAGAAGCCCGTCTCGAGCAGGTCCTCACCTTCACGCGACACTGCGGTCGCACTCTCTCTCGCGCAGTGGTGATTGGTCATGATCAGACCGTTGGGGGAGACGAAGGATGCCGTACAATTGGGGAGCCTAAGTGACGCAAGCCGAGCGTGGTCCAGCCACTCGGTGGTCGGTCTGAAACCGTATTCCTCCTCGAAATAGCCGAGTGGGGGGTTCTCGAAAGTCCACATCTTGCCGCTGTCAAATCGGCCTGGCTCTAGGTACAGCACATCCGGGTCCCTTTTGTCTACCACCAGTGTGTCGGGTAGTGCCGCCACCGGTGCTACGGCAATTGCTGCAGTATCCGGGGCAGGTGCCTGGGTCGCTGGCGCACCACCCGAGGATGCGCAGGCGGTAGAAGACAACACGGCCAGAAGTACACTGGCTGACAGACGACTGTGTGGACTCATTTTTCCCCCAACTCACTGGACAGCAGGTATGTATTCTAGGTCGCGTAAGGTACTACAATGCCGGCGTTGATTGGTTCGGAGATCTCGCCAGGGACGGGAGTAACGGTCTCCCGGTAGTTGTAAATTAGTTGTGCCTAATTTATGTTATAAAAAGCGCTAAACCAATAACCATCAACCTTGGCCGTGCCATGGATACAGCGCGCTACATATTGGCCGTTCTCATGCTGATCGGCGTTTCTTTCGCCATTCCCTACTGGTTCATCGTTCATCCGTTCGTGAGCTTCTGGCGTCGGCTCGGCATGTGGACCGCCTATTCCGTTCTTCTCGTCATCTCTATGGCACTTGCCGCTGCGGCCTTCCTTTCCAAGGACTGGATCCTCTCGGTGGAATACGGTACCAGTCTGCCAGTGATCGTAGTCGGCGCCATCTGTTATGGATTTGCAATCGCACTCCAGTTCCGGGTAAAGAAACACCTCAAGTTCCGCATTCTCGCCGGTGTACCCGAACTCGAGTCCAGCGGCAAGGGTGGTACCTTGCTGCAAGATGGGATCTACAGTCGCATCAGACACCCGCGGTACGTGAGCTTCATGTTTGGAATGTTGGGGATCGCGTTGTTCACCAACTATCTGGCCATGCACATCCTCATACCTGTGAGTGCTGCGGCACTCTACCTCGTGATATTGTTAGAGGAGAAGGAACTGCGGAGCAGATTCGGAGATGATTACGTACGATACTCCAAGCTGGTGCCACGGTTCATACCGCGAATGCGTGGGGACTAGCCAACCGCCCACACAATTGGAGACAGGACTATGGCGGCGGACGAACTACAGATAATCCCGGGGGTGGGGCCCAGTATCTCGCAAGACCTGCGGACGCTTGGTTACGACAGCGTTTCCAGTCTGACGGATCAGGATCCGGAGGCAATGTACGGCAGACTCTGTGATATGCACGGGTATCAGGATCGCTGTGTGCTCTACGTCTTCAGATGTGCGGTGTACTTTGCGAGTAACGAGACTCACGATCGCGAGTTGTTGAAGTGGTGGAACTGGAAAGACGCGAAGCTGCAATCTTCGTGAACCACACAGTCCGGATTGCGCTGTGTACCGCAGCCACGGTCATCCCAGTTGCATCGTCGGCCCCACAGAGCGACTACCTCACACGGCTCGAACGCGACATAGTCGCGGAGCACAACCTGGCCCGCTCCGATCCGGCTTCTTACGCAGCGTACCTGCATGAGCTCAAACCGCGTTACGATGGTCAGCGCTTCTTGGAATCCGACAGCGTTGTGCGAATGACACAGGAAGGAAGTGCTGCAGTAGACGAGGCCATCCGGTTCTTGGAATCGACTGCTCCGCTGGCCTTCGTGCATGCTTCAAGGGGCATGTCATTGGGTGCTCGCGATCTGGTTGCCGACCAGGGGCCCAGTGGGAGTACAGGGCATGTTGGAACCGATGGCAGTCAGCCCTGGGACCGGGTTGCCAGGTACGGTGACTGGGAGGGTGAGATCGCCGAGAACGTTGCTTACGGTTTTGACAGCGCGCGTGAAGTGGTTGTGCAGCTCATCGTGGACGATGGAGTTCGTGGCCGCGGCCACAGAGTGAATATCTTCAATCCTGAGTTCCGGGTCGTGGGCGTTTCGTGTGGGAACCACGCTCGCTACGGGACCGTGTGTGTCATTACCTACTCCGTGGGTTACGTCGAGAAACACTGATTCGGGTTTTCGCTCTCGGTCATCGGGTCGTTTGCGATGGGTCGGAGGGCTCCGTAACTTGCGACGATCAAATACTGATGCTGGAGGTTTCCAGATGTCTCTGCGTGTCCATATCCGAGTAACAACTCTCCTTTTCATAGCCGGCACCGTATCCAACATCACACTCTCAGCCCAGACCGAAAGGAAGCCCATCACTCCTGATGACTACGGTCAGTGGGAACAGCTGAGTACGGGCCGGCTGTCGGGCGATGGTGGGTGGTTGGCATACCAAATCACCCGGGTGAACGAGGAGAACGAACTGAGAGTGCGTCGGGTCGGTGGGGACGAGTTCTGGGTCGTCCCCTACGGCACGAGTGCGACGTTCTCCAAGGACAGTCGGTGGCTGGCCTACTCGATCGGGGTGAGTGAGAAGCAGCGTGAGAGGCTCGAGAAACAGAAGAAGCCGGTGCGCGACAAACTCGGCCTGCGCAATTTCGGTACTGGGGACAGTCTGATCATCGATGAAGTTGCGTCGTTTGCATTCTCAGATGACGGCCAATACCTGGCCATGCGCCGTTACGCCCCTGATGGTGCTGCGGAGGATCGCAAGAGCAAGGGGGTCGATCTCGTGGTACGAGATCTGAGCAGCGGTGTCGAGACCAACTTCGGCAACGTATCAGAGTTTGCCTGGCAGGACGAGGGTGGCCTACTGGCAATCGTCGTTGATGCCGAGGGAATGGCGGGTAACGGGGTCCAGCTGTACGAGCCGTCGAGTGGCGTGCTGCGAACTCTGGACTCCAAGGCGGCGCGATACACCGGACTCACCTGGCGAGAAGATCATGACGATTTGGCCGTGTTGCGGGTCCGGGCTGATGATGAGGTTTATGAGGACACGACTCACGTAGTGCTGGCTTGGCAGGGACTGCAGGAGGGACGTGTGCAGCAGCGGGTGTTCGATCCCGACTCCACCGCCGGCTTTCCTCGCGACACGAGGGTAGTGAGCTACCGCAGTTTGCGGTGGTCCGACGATGGCGGGACAGTGTACTTCGGCATCAAACAGCGCGAGAAGAAGGAAACAGAGCCCGATGATTCTACTGCGGCCGAATCGGATTCTACTGTGGCCGAATCGGATACTACTGAGGCCGAGACTGATTCCACGGGTGTCGAGACGGACGATCCGACCACGGTCCAGATTTGGCATGCAAAGGATGTCGACATCTATGCGCAGCAGAAGGTGACTGCGAGCCGCGATCGGCGTGAGAACCACCTTTCTGCCTGGCATCTGTCATCGGGTGATTTCGTTCGAGTCGGCACAGAACTCACGGAGGATGTGACTATCGTAGATGGGGACGAGTTCGCTATCGGTACCGACCAGACGCCGTACGAAAACGTCCGTATGTTCGGACCCGTGTACAACGACATCTACAGAATAGACCTGCAAGACGGCACGGCGTCCCTCATAAAGGAGCGCGTGCAATACAACTTCGGTCCCAGCTCGGGTGGTCGGTATCTTCTATACTTGGTGGACGATCATTACTGGACCTATGATCTGACGAACGGAAGACACACCAACATCACCGAGGACGTGCCAACATCGTTCGTGAACGTGGAAGACGATCACACGGTTCAGCAAAAACCACCGTTCTACTTCGCCGGTTGGACAGAGAACGACCGGTCGGTCCTGATCTACGACAAGTATGACATCTGGCTGTTGAGTCCGGACGGCTCCAGCGCCACCAACCTCACCAACGGCGCTACAGACCGGGTGAGACATCGTCGAGTCCGGCTCGATCCGGACGAAGAGTACATCGATACGTCACAGCCGCTCTATATCAGCACCTACGGCGAATGGAGTAAGCGTTACGGATACTCGCGACTACGTGTGGGGAGTGATCCGCAACAACTCCTGTCGCTGGACGCGAATGTCGGACGCCTCATTAAAGCCGAAGACTCTGACATGTTTGCCTATGTGATTCAGGACTTCGATGACTCTCCGGACTACTATGCGGCAGGTCCCGATCTATCAAGTGCCGATCAGATC
>JBDGXD010000150.1:0-9941 GCA_039584755.1 Gemmatimonadota bacterium | reverse complement strand
CTGAGAACTGTTCCAATGCAAGGCGGAGTTCAGCATCGCCGACAGTTTGAGTGTCGTTGGACCTTTGGCTGCGGTCCTGTAAGTAGCCGGTCACGGCTGCAGCCTGTTCAGTGACGGCGGAGCGGTCCTCGCTCCAGGCCTTGGCAATCCCCCTAAGAACCGTGCGGAATGAAGGGCGTCCCATACCTTCGACCGGCGGAAAGTACGTGCCTGCAAAAACCGGTTGTAGCTCAGGTGTGATGAAAACGGTCATGGGCCAGCCGCCCTGCCCGTGGTTCATGGCCACGGTTACCGCCATGTAGATATCGTCGAGATCCGGCCTTTCCTCTCTATCAACCTTGATGTTGACAAAGGACTGGTTCATCAGGTTTGCCGTCGTTTCGTCCTCGAACGACTCACGTTCCATGACGTGGCACCAATGGCAAGCCGAGTATCCGATCGACAACAGTATCAGGCGATCTTCACTTCGAGCCTTCTCCAAGGCTTCGTCACACCAGGGGTACCAGTCAACCGGGTTGTACGCATGTTGCAGAAGGTATGGGCTTGTCTCATTGACGAGACGGTTGGGATGTCGGTCTGGCTCGCTTGTTACCACGTGAGACCAAGATGAGTAGCAGCAAGTCTCAATCCGATCAGAGTCAGGTGCGGCTCGGTGGCATCGACCTCCTGTGATAGTGGAACGATCTTCTCCGCCAGGCCTCCCGTAGCTACTACGTACGGAGTACTCTTGCCGGGCCATTCGTCCTTGATGCGCCTCACGAGGCCATCCACGGCAGCAGCCGAACCGTACAGCACACCTGATTGTATGCACTCCTCCGTGCGCCGGCCGATCACTTTAGAGGGTGGCAGGAGTTCGGTGGCGGGTAGCTTTGCGGCCCGCTGGCTCAGCTCGTCAGCGGCGACTTGAAGACCCGGGGCGATCACTCCACCTATGAACCTGCCATCGGCTGTAATGCAGTCGAAGGTGGTCGCGGTTCCGAAATCCACCACAATGGTGTCCCGCTGATACATTCCTACGGCCGCGATCGTGTTCACGATTCTGTCTGCCCCGACCTGCAGAGGTTCGTCCACGTCGAGTTCGACCGGTAGGGTTACGCTCGGTCCAATTTGTATGGGCCTGTGGCCGATCGCCAAGTCTACTCCGGCTGCGATGCAATCCGTCACCGCCGGAGCCACTGAAGCTGCTATGCTTGCGGCTACTTCCTGCGGCGAGTATCCTGCGTGGGAGAGGTATGAAGTCAAGATGGTGGCCCACTCATCGGGCGTGCGTTTGGTCCCTGCCGTCAGTCGCCAGCTCTTGGCGAGTTGTTCGCCCTCGAAGAGCCCTAGAGTGATCTCAGTGTTCCCAACGTCAATCACCAGTAACATACGGCTCTCTCCTGATCCTCCAGTGCCCCAGCAGACCGTTTCGTCTAACGACTACCAGTGCCAATACAATTCCGGCTAGCAGGGAGGACGTCCAAAAAGACACTGGCACCGGTAGCCGGTTCGTTGTCCCACCGCTTGTCTGCGAAAGGACCACAGCCCAGTAGCCAGCGAAAAACACGGCACTGTATAACGCCGACACCATTAGAGAATGGGACAGTACGTAGATCGATCCTGCTGTGAGCGCCGCAACGCCTCCTAACAACGCCGTCTCTCCAGTGCCGATGCCGGCCCAAGCGAGCACACCAAACCAGGCAACTGCTATGGCTGCTGCAGCAGCAACGTGCACGAGCCCGGCCTTCTTGGGATCACCTATCAGAATGCGACGAAAGGTGATCTCCTCGGTGATTAGCTTGGATCCAGCGCCAATGGCCACCAAGAACACCAAGGTGGGCAGCACGGCCGTCCGACACCCCGTCTCCTGTTCCGCATTCGCGGCAGTCAGGATACAGACGCCCTGTGCCATATCCGACCCGCCGGCTGACACCAGAAGGTTCGTGACAAGCGGCAAGAGGGCTACGGCAGCGGCCAACGCGTACCAGTTCAGAAACGGTCTCTGCCTGACGACGCCACACGCGAATCCCCAGACCAACGTACCCGTCACCACGAGGACCACTGTGCCAGGATCGATGCGACTCGCCAGGACAGGCGGCTGATTGGGACCTGCTATCAGCAGCATCCCCGCAACGACGAGAGCCGTTAGAAGCACGGCAACCAGTGAGAATTCGATGCGCCACGGTCCGTCTGGCCAAAACGCCAAGGGAAGGTGCATACCGCGCAAAATAAAAACTGAGATGACCCCCAGACACAGGATCGCGATCGATTCGCCAACTGCGTTGCGCAGCACTTCCGTGTTCAGCAGCCACCAGGTCGCAAACAGGACCAGCGCCGCGGTTGCTCCTCGGGCCCACAGTGGCAGGTCACGCTGTGACAACACTACCTCCCACGACTCGTTCGACTCCTTGCTCAGTGCAAACCAGCAGCGCTCCATCGCCGTCTATTCCGCAGGCTGAGCCAGGAAGCGGTTCGGTCAACTGCATTCCATTGAGCCAATCATGTGCCAGGTACTGTTCCTGCTCTCGTTCCGTCAAGGACCGTTCATGCGAAAGTAGCTGCAACCTTGGAACGAGTTTTTCCAAGACCTTTACGCGATTGATTTCCGGTGCCACCTCATCCAGCGCTATGGCCAGCTCGTCAAGCTCCGGCTCCACCGGAGCGTGCACGTTTATCCCGATGCCGACTGCCACCCACATGGACGACTTGCTGTGCGAGCGGACTTCGCAAAGTACTCCGGCCAGCTTGCGATTGCGAACCAGAATGTCGTTGGGCCACTTGATGAACGCTCGCACACGGAATCCAGCTAGCATGTCCAAGATCGCGAGACCCACGCGGATAGCCAACACCCCCCCCTCGAGAGGATGCTCCGGTCTCACCAGGTATCCGAGCCAGGTGCCTCGGTTGGCTGGGCTGGCCCATCTTCGGGACAAGCGTCCCCGACCTGCGGTCTGTTGGTCGGCTACGATGACGGTCCCCGCCGGAGCTCCACGGCCAGCCATGTCGTGGATCAGGTCCAGGGTACTCGTGACCTCATCCACGACCAGGCAGTTGGTTGTGCCGACGATGCGCGCAATGTCGCTGCTGTCAAGACCGTCATAGCTCACGTGACGAGACCCCAGATGAGAGTGGCCACTCCCAAAGTCAGGCAGTACGGAGCAAATCGATGGAATGTGCCCCTCTGCAACAACACAACGAGGACTCTAATCGCGAAGATTCCAGACAACAACGAGACCAGAAAGCCGAGAGCGAGAGGTCCAACACCGCCGGCAAGAGCAGCTGGTGAGATTGCGGGAATCTGGAGGAGTCCGGCTCCGACAATCGCTGGAATTGCCAACAGAAACGAGTACTCGGCAGCCTTCACAGGTTCCACCCCAAGCCAGGTTGCCGCGGCGATCGTCGAGCCAGAACGAGAGATTCCAGGGAAGACGGCTAGAGCCTGGGCAAGGCCTATTCCAGCTGCGCCCCTGAATGACGGTTCGCTGGCGCTGCCGATTCGGGTCCACCTGGTGGTCCACAGAATGGCTGCCGTCACGATGAAGTTGGCGCCGACGGCAATGAGAGAATCAAAAGCCTGGCCAATCCAATCCTCGAGCAACAAACCTACGAAAGCGGCTGGGATAGTGCCGATCACAAGTAATCCGACGTAGCGCCACTCTGTGCCACCACCCTTCAGCGCACCGACAGCCAGCTGCCAGAGCCGTTTCCAGTACACGACCAGGACTGCGAGCAATGTGGCCACGTGTAAGACCACCTCCACCAGCACTCCGGGAGTAGTCAGGCCAAAGGCGGTCTCCACCACCACGAGATGACCGGAGCTGGAGATCGGGAGGAATTCGGTCAGGCCCTGAACGACACCCAACACTGCACCTTGCCACCAGTTCATGAGGCGATCACCCTGCGGTACAGATCTTCATACATGGGAACTATGTGGTCGGTATCGAATCGTCTTGCGCGTTCGAGCCCGGCTGCCCGCATACTCTCATGCAATGCCTCATCCGTCAGGATGTCGATGGCCTTCTGGGCCATTGCATCGAGATCGCCCAAGGGTATGAGGGCGCCGCTTATGCCGTCTTCCACCACCTCCGGGAGGCCACCCACCTGTGTCGCGAGTACGGGGACTCCGCACGCCATGGCTTCCAACGCACTCAAGCCAAACGATTCCGACCTGCTTGGCAACAGGTATAGGTCTGCGGATCTCAGCAACTCAGCAACCGCATCGATTTTGCCGAGAAACCGCACATCTTCCATTACCCCGAGTCGTTCTGCCTCGTGTTCTACCTCAGGTCTCTGCGGTCCGTCTCCGGCCAACACGAGTACGGCAGGTATCTGCTTGCGCACCTTGGCAAATACCCGAACGACATCGGGAACCCGTTTGACCTCGCGGAAGTTGGAAATGTGGACGATGGTCTTGTGATTCGGTGGAGCGATGCGAACACATTCTTCAGATTCTTCGTCAGTCGCTGGTCGGTACTCAGTCACGTTGACGAAATTCGGGATCACTTCGATTCCACAGCCCACGCATCCGAACTCTTGGTAAGTGGCATCTCGCAGATAAGCTGATACCGCTGTGACGGCGTCAGACTTCTCGATCGCAAATTTGGTAATCGTGAAGAAAGAACTCTCCAACCCGACTAGAGTGATGTCGGTTCCATGTAGCGTGGTCACCACCTTGATTTCGTGATCCTCCTCCAACATCTCCTTTGCGAGAAATGCAGCGGGGGCATGAGGAATCGCATAGTGCACGTGGAGGATGTCCAACTGTTCTCGTAGAGCGACCTCGTGCTGCTTCACGGCCAGTGCCAACGAATACGGGAAGTACTCCAGCAGGGGGTAAGTACCGGAGAGATCCACTTCGTGATACCGCACGTTCTCGACAAACCCCCGCAGCCTGAATGGCGACGAATACGAGATTATGTGTATCTCGTGGCCGCGCCGTCCAAGAGCGAGTGCTAGTTCGGCTGCAACGGCTCCTGACCCACCGTACGTGGGATAACACGTTAGCCCGATCTTCATGGACCCTCTCTCAGTCTCCAGTGTTCGACCATTTGGCGCGCGACGTCAGCCGGTGTTCCAGCAGAATCCAAGGTCAATACCTCCGCCATCTGTAGCTGATGGCGAAACCACGTCTCCTGACGTTTTGCATATCGTCTTGTGCTAAGGACTATTTTGCTGGCGAGTTCTCGTTCCGGAAGGTCACCCATCAGGTATTGAACAACTTCGCGATAGCCCACCGCATCCAATCCAGGCGCATCGGATGCGACCCCGCTACTGAGTACGGCTTCGACCTCTTCCACGAACCCTGACTTCAGCATCCAACGTGTTCGCTCTTCAATCCTCGCATGGAGAATCGGGCGAGGTAGGGTGAGCAAGACGTACCATGGTCTCATGACGCCTTTGGCCTTTGCCTCTTGTTGCCACCAAGAGAGTGAGCGACCCGTCAGCAGCGCCATTTCAATGGCTCTGGCGGCCCGCTGTCGACCGCCGCCTGCAAACGCCGGATCCAGCCTGGCAGCCCAGCGACCAAGACCATCGCGCTGACCCACCCAGTTTCGCAGTAGCTCTCGTCGGTGTGTGTCCATGGGTGGCTCGTGAAACAGTCCGTCTGCGAGCGCACGGACATAGAATCCGGTGCCACCAACGACCACCGGCCGTTCATCCGGTGGCAGCTCAGTCATCCAACCGGCCGCGTCGCTAGCGTAACGGCCGGCGCTGTAACGTTCCCCCGGTTCGATCACGTCGATGCCGATGTGGCGGACCAGCTTCTGTTCGGCCAGTGTGGGCTTCGCCGTTCCGATATCGAGTCGTCGATAAACCTGTCGGGAATCCGCCGAAATGACCGTGATCGGCCAATGGCTTCTCAGCTCCAGCGCCACTGCTGTCTTGCCAACTGCGGTGGGTCCGACGATGACTGGAACGAGAGGTTTAGGAGCGGCCAAATCTGCGCTCCAACTCATCCTTTGGCAATTGAACCATCGTTGGCCGACCGTGCACATCGTGTGGCGGGAGTTCGCAGGCAAACAGGCGGTTCAACAACCTGCTCATCTCTTGCTGTTCGAGCTCATGACCTGCCTTGATGGCTGCTCTGCAAGCGTAGGTTGCCGCAAAGCGCTCCAGTCGATTCAATCCCTCGAGCCTCCTATGACCCAGGTCACCTACGAGCTCTTCAAAACAGCGCCGGGCGTCGAAACGCGGATGCGGATTGGGAACCGCATGTATTACGACAGATCTACCGCCAAACCCCTCGACTTCGTAGCCAATCGTCTCCAGCAACTCTCGATGACAGTCGACAACGTCGAGTTCGCTCGACTCCAGGTCAATGGTCAGAGGAAGCAGCAATCGTTGGCTCGCGGCTCCTTTTCCCTTGAGCTCCAACATCGTGCGCTCGTAGAGGACCCGCTCATGGGCCGAGTGCTGGTCAACGATCGTGACCCCCTCAGGGGACTCAAAGACTATGTACGTATTGAAGACCTGAAGGAATGCCCCTCCCTGAACGCGCGATTCCGGTGGCACTGACAAGTCGAGGTCAGGCAGAAACTCCGTGTCCCCGGCAGTCCGGGCTTGACCGATTCCGGGCGCGCCTGGGCCCCACCCGGTATCAATCAGTCGATCTGTGGACCCACCGACCACCGCAGCCGCTTCAATGGGTCTTAGCGCATGTCGCACGGCTTCTTCGACTGCCCTTTCCACCAGCATTCGATCGCGGAACCTTACTTCGAGTTTTGCCGGATGTACGTTGACATCGACGCGATCACCGGGCAGTCCCAGCGAAAGAAAGACACTGGGCCTCACT
The DNA here is from genome assembly GCA_039584755.1 of Gemmatimonadota bacterium. Lineage (GTDB taxonomy): Bacteria > Gemmatimonadota > Gemmatimonadetes > Gemmatimonadales > GWC2-71-9. Next base: position 3,169 of record JBDGXD010000150.1, on the reverse strand, counting down.
CCTGCTACGATGGTGGCACGATATCCGTTCTCGGCGGCGCGTACCAAGAACGGATCCTTGAAGGGTCTTCCATTGACGAACAGGAACGCCTTTCTACCGCTCGCCTTTGCGTCAGCGGGACGTTGCACAAATCCACGCACCGAAATCGGCCCAGCCGCGTAGTCAACCGGAATCAGATCTTCCGCTACTCTCGAGCCAAACAGCGACACGATCCGATCGGCCACCCCCGAGATTCGGGGTGCATCGATGAGAACTCTCCCATCACTGGTGAGCTTGAAAGAAACATCTAATCGAGCCAAGGCAAGCACCGTCAGCGCCTGTACACTCGCTCTTGTCTCGGCTCTCTGCGAGCGCAAGAACTTGCGGCGTGCAGGTGTGTTGTAGAATAGCCGCCGAACGCTCACAGTAGTGCCCTGACTTCTGGCGGTAGTCTCCACCGTCTCCACCTGCCCACCCCGTACCACCACTCTCGTTCCCTCTGATTCGCCAGGGTCACCCGACTGGGCGGTCTCGAGTTCGAACATGCTGACGGACGCTATAGCCGGAAGAGCTTCGCCTCGAAAACCATAGCTGGCAACACCTATCAGCTCTACAGCGGAGGAGATCTTGCTCGTTGCATGCCGGTCGAGGGCCAACCTTGCGTCAGCTCGATCCATCCCCACACCATCGTCCGACACGCGGACCAATGACCTGCCACCGTTCTCTAGCTCAACGACAACCTCCGTGGCACCGGCATCCAGGGCGTTTTCCACCAACTCCTTTACTATGGAGGCAGGACGTTCGACGACCTCACCTGCAGCTATCTGGTCTGCGACCGGACCAGGCAGAACCTTGATACTGCCCATCAGAGCTGTGCGATCTCGTGACGTCGAATCCAACCCAGTTCACCGCTCCGATCGACCAACACCCATTGCCCCTCGATACGGTCAACCAACACGGCGCTTCCTTGTTCCAGATTGCGGAGCACGCGTGCCGATCCATACGGAGCATCCCGGATGCCCGTGTCCTCACCAACAATCAGAGCAACCGGCCGGCTGTAGTGTGAGGAGACGTACCAAGCGTATGCACCGCTCAATACCGAGAGCGCCACAATCGGCAACAACACCTGCTTCCGAACACCAACACCCGCGAGTATCCAACCGGCCAGCCATAACATCAGGGCAATGAAAAAGGCCTCTCCGGGAGAGACAGGAGCTATCCAGGTCAGCCGCCGAGTAGACCGATCCGGTGAGGGCGCAAGACCGATTGCATTGCTTATGTAGGGATGGCGCGGTGCGAGTCGGCCTGCTCTGAGCCATGCAGCCACAGCCCTCGTCTCCTCGCCCGCGCTGTAGAGTGCACTCCCGAGGTTATACCAGTGCGCTGCAGTCGATGGCTGCACCTCAATTCGTGCGCGAAAGCTGTCGGCCGCTTCTCGCATAGCTCCGGCGGAGTACAAGCGTTCGGCTGACTGGCCTACTAGTGACACTGCAGCGACCACGGTCAGCAGCAATACCGTGAAACCCACGACGCCTGCCCGCTCCACCGGGAGTCCCCCGCCCCCTAAGGCCCGGAGAATCTCCTCGACTTCAGCGGTCAGCTCGGCAGGGTCGATCTCACCTGCGGGCCCGTACTTTGCTTGCCACAACCGCTCGCGCACACGCGCCGCATGTACTGCGATTGGTTCATCAACTCCAGTTGCCCGAAGGGCCTCAGAGAATCGACTCCCATCCAGCCGTTCCGGGTTACTGACCAAAGCACGCACCGCCACACCGAATTGATGCTCCAGTTGTCCCATCTCGCTCGAGCGTGACAGTTGCTGAGTGGACCGAATGCGCACGCGTCGCGCGAATCGAACGATGAGCAAGGCTAGGGGAGGTACGGCAACAAGAACGATCCAAATGGCCCACGGCAAGGCCTTGACCAGTCTATCAGCCACGATGAATCCCGCGGGTTCCATGAGCGGCAATGGCTCCAGCAAAAGCGGCGCCGGAGTGACCAAGACGCCTCCTTCGGTGACTATCTCAATGGATGGTGCCGTTAGCCTGTTGTAGGCCGCACTTTCCAAATCGAAGTACGGATACATGAACTCAGGCACGGAATGAGTTCCGTGCGATTGGGCCACCACCAGGTAGCGAAACACTTTCGTTCCCCAGATCCCGTCCTCACGGGATTCCAAGGCAACATCGACTGGCTGTGGATATACTCGAATCCCCTCCGGCCACTCGATTCTTGGCTCCGGCCACAACGCCACGTTACCCCTGCCCGAAAGGGTGGCGACCACTGAGCCCGCGTCACCAACGGCGAGTTGCGCAACTTCGGTATCAACCCTTAGCTCGAGTTGCGCTGCTGCCGCTCCGTCGAAGTCCGCGGGCCTGCCACCCGTCGATTGCGGCAACACATGCAGTGACAGCGATTCACTCTGAGGCTCGTGTAACACTTCCCTGCTGAGAAACGAGTATGTGAGTGGGAGGCTATAGGATACGGTCGCTGTTCCTATCTCAAAATCCCCTGGGGTTAACGGGAACACCACCTGATGATGCGCGTAGATGTCGTACCATTCACCGCCGATTTGCCGGCTCATCGCTACGGCACCGGGCACACCCTCGGTGTACGTCCAAGCGCCCTGGAGTTGCGGTGGGTCCAAGGTTGGTGGATTCCTGAGGCGCGAACGTACCTGACGGGGAAACCAAGCTACCACCACGACATCCGTCTTGTCCCCCAGAACGATCGTGTCGGCAGTTGTCACTACTTCGACGAGAACCTCGTCCTCTGTGATTCCAACAGGTCGTCTGCGCTCGATCAGGGCCCGCACGTGCGGCATAAGGGCGCTCGGAGGAGCCACGCTCGCTGGCGAGACGTTGATCTCGATCGGATCTGTCACCACCACGGCGTTGCCGCTCTCAATTCTCGTGGCTCCGATCCGTGCGGTTCCCACTCGGGTTGCGATGAGCCTCACCTCACGGGTCACAACGCGCGTGAGGATTCCAGCCCGGACCGCGACGTCCGTTGTTGGAGTCGTACTCCGCACCTCGAGCCCCACTAGGATCGGATCAACGATCCGCACCGCCCGGTTGCCGCTGGCCTCCACCGTGATGGTCAGCATGATCTCTTGGCCCAACTCAGCGTCTTGGCGATCCACCACTGCCGAGCCCTGAAGCTGCTGCATTGATAGCAGCGCAGCGAGGAG
>JBDGXD010000149.1:0-13569 GCA_039584755.1 Gemmatimonadota bacterium | reverse complement strand
TTCAGCAACCTGTAGTGTTGCGCCTTCTCGAGAGCGGGCTCCACTCCTTCGCTAGACAATGGTTTGAATTCGAACATCACACGGTCTCCTCTCTATTGCAGCGTCGGCCCGGGATGGCACTGGGAACTGCGCTCTACCATTGAGCCAGTTCGCAGCGGAAGCGGAGCGGCGTGATCGACCAGCGGTCTTGCCTAGTACGGAAAGGATGACTCAACTCATTGAACCCAGACGTGATCCCGCGAAACCGCCACCGCCGCTTCCGCGTGGGAAGGTACGGTCGGTGGCGGTTGTAATTGGAGGCCTGCTAGGTGCCGGTGGCCGTCGAGTCCATTGCCTCCCAGTCGCTATGGTGCAACGAATAGGCCCGCAGAATGGTCGGCAGTGGCTCCTCCGGCATGAAGTCGCGCGTCCCTCGTGTTCGGGTGGGGAGCTCATGAATTGCATCCACCACATCCATGCCCTCAATCACCTTACCGAACACCGCGTATCCCCACTTTTCTTCAGTAGTGTCGAGCATCGGGTTGTCCGCGACATTGATGAAGAACTCCGACTTGGCGCTGTTGGGGTCACTGGCACGTGCCACAGTTAGAGCACCCCGCACGTTCTTGAGTTCGTTGTTACCCTCATTGTCCAGGAATGCCGTCGGGCTCAAGCGGCGGGCGTAAGTCGAATCCAGCAATCCCGCCTGAATCACCGCCGGGCGTTCCAGAATCCGATAGAAGAACATGCCGTCATAGAACTTCATTCGTTCAACATGCGTCAGGAAGTTCGCCACCGACTTGGGTGCGGCCTCTTTGTCGAGCTGCAGCACGATTCGGCCCATGGTGGTTTCCATCACGACGACCGGGGTCAGGTCGTCGACAGTGGAGAGTCGAGTGACGGTCGAGTCCGCGGCGGCCTCTTCTCCGCCACCCGTTTCGGGAGGACAGCCCAACGTCAGCAAAGCGAGGGCAATCGGCAGGCCTATGATCTTGCGAGCAAACACCTTGGGTCTCCTTTCTCTCTTCTGGGCGCGTCATCGTCGAGGTTCGATGCTGCCGGTACCTGATCCCGGGCCAGGAAAGCCAGGGTCTCCAGCGGCGGATCACGTCGCTGGGCGGCGCGCCCTTGACCTGTATTATATCACGCAGTCTGCTGGTCGCCAGACGTCAACTTCCTCTGTCCAACACGACCCGCGGCAGGCCACTTCCGAGGTGCATCAGCACGTCGTAGACCGATATGCCTGCGCGCTCGGCCACGAGGTTGGGATGAACTTCGGGTGAGCCAAATCCCACGAGCGTTGCCAGGTCACCGACCCTCACGGTTGGCTCCAGTCCCAACTCGACTATGCTGTGACTGGCACTCACGGCCCCTATGACCGGATATGCGGCATCTCCGATCAGCACCTTGCAGCCGGTCACTGCCGCACGCGGCTAACCGTCGGCATGTCCCACAGGAAGGGTCGCCACCCAGGTCGGTGTGTCGGCGACGTAGTCGCGACCGTAGCTGACGCCGTCTCCCGGCTGGAGTTGCTCCACGCGTACCACTCTAGCCCTCAGCCGGAACGCAGGATGCAAGGCGGCCGCGTCAGTCTCGTTAGCTCCCGCAGGATAGGCCCCGTAGAGCACCAGCCCCGGCCGAACCATCTCCAGAAGAGCCTGTGGCCGGAAAAAGAGCGCGTGCGATGAGGCAAGGTGAAGCAGTCCCAGATCTACCCCGCGATGTTCGGCTTCCCGTCGAACGGCTAGCAGTCGCTTCAATTGCTCCACGTCGAAGCTGTCCTCTTCAGTCAGCGCGGAGAAAGTACCCTTCACTCGCACCCCGTCTATCCCTGCGATCCGCTCCGCCCATGCCGCGGCTCGACCGTGGGGGACACCCATACGGGACATCCCAGTATCGAGATACAAGTGAACCGAAACGTTGTGGTTGAGCCGAGCCACGATCCGCGGAAGGACAAACTCGGCCTCGCTGGAGAGCGGAGCCAGCTCTATGTCGTGAGCCGCCAGCTCCGTGCCGATCTCTTCGTCAAACAGGCCCATCAGCAGGATCGGCTTCTCAACACCCGCCGCCCGCAACTTCACTGCCTGTTCTGCCTTGACCACTGCAAGTCCGACTATCTCGCTGCACCCGTCGAGAATCGGGCCAACTCTCTCCAACCCCAGGCCGTAGCCATTGTTCTTGGCCACGGCGAGAATGGGTCGGTCTCCAGCCAGCCGGGCAATCTCTCGCACGTTGTGTCTGATAGCAGCCGCGTCGATTTCGATCCAAGGATCGAAGCCAGAATCCGTCACTGAGATGCCAGACTCAGAAGCACCCTGAGCCTGTCCGATCGAGTTAGCAGGCAGGTCACGCCCTGGCACAGAAACTGCGCATCCTGCGATAGATGCGGAAAGGAACTCACGACGCGAAAGGCTCATGTTTGGCCTCCGGAGCTGCGGTGGAGGAACGGCGCTGAGGCACTCATTGTGGCTTCTGGCGCCACTGATGGCTGAATCTAAGTCATTTGATTGCAGGGTGTTACCATAAAAGGGTGGCGGCAACCCTTCCCCCACCGTGCAACCCGACTGTAACTTTCGTCGTACGGGTTAAGGGTGGTGGATGATGACGACGCGGTGGTTTTGATGTTGTCGGCGTAGTACCCCATGTGTCTCGCCGCTGTCTCCGCAGACTAGTCGGTCCCGTCCTCGACAGTGTCGGGACGGCCGAACATAAAGTACGAAAACACTGCAGAAAGCAGAGAGCAATAGGCTATAAGGTTAGCTAGCGTCTAATTGCACACCAACGCCGGAGAAGGAGGTCTCCTATCGCGCGCGCACTGAAGCTCAAGGTCTATACGCGGAAGGACATCGACGACATCCCCCAGCTCCGGCAGTTTTCGTCAACGGAGCGCACGGCGATGAAGGCCGTCGCATCCGTCCTCCCGTTCCGGGTCAACAACTACGTTCTCGAAGAGCTGATCGACTGGTCGGACATACCGAACGATCCGATGTACCAGTTGACGTTTCCGCAACCAGGGATGCTCAGACTGTCGGACTACGCTCGGATGTTGAGTCTCGTTCGGCGCGGAGCTGCACGGGCGGAGATCAAGACCGCGGCCAGGCGGATTCAGTTCACACTCAATCCGCACCCAGCGGGACAGATGGAGCTCAATGTTCCACGTGTAGGGAATGAGTCTGCTCCCGGCATACAACACAAGTATCGTGAGACGGTGCTCTTCTTCCCTGCGGCCGGGCAAACGTGTCACACGTACTGTACCTACTGCTTCCGGTGGGCACAGTTTGTTGGGATCGACGAGCTGAGGTTTGCGGCCCGCGAATCCAAGATGTTGGCCGATTATCTGAGAGACCATACTGAGGTCACCAGTGTGCTCATCACCGGTGGTGACCCGATGGTCATGAAGGCGTCTGTCTTGCGCCGTTACATAGAGCCGCTATTGGATCCGTCGCTCGAGCACATCGATAGCATCAGGATAGGCACAAAAGCTCTAGCCTACTGGCCCTATCGCTTCGTAACCGACAACGATGCCGACGATCTGCTGCGACTGTTTGAGGACGTGAGGAAAGCAGGGAAACACATCGCGATGATGTCACACTACAGCCATCCGCGCGAATTGGGTCCGGACATAGCCAAGGAAGCCGTGAAACGCGTGCAAGATGCAGGCGCGACAGTGCGATGCCAGGCTCCGTTGATTCGCCACGTGAACGATTCCGCGGAGGTGTGGGCGGAGATGTGGCGACGTCAGATTCGACTCGGTGCAGTACCGTACTACATGTTCGTGGAGCGCGATACCGGACCGAAGGACTACTTCGGGGTGCCGCTTGTTCGTGCTTGGGAGATCTTCATCGGGGCCTACAACCAGGTCTCAGGCTTGGGGCGTACCGCTCGCGGGCCGTCGATGTCAGCTACCCCCGGCAAGGTGTTGGTCGCTGGGGTTGCAACGATCAAGGGCGAGGATGTGCTGGTCTTGAGGTTCTTGCAGGCGCGGGATCCCGATTGGGTAGGGCGCCCGTTCTTTGCCAAGTTGGATCGCGAAGCCACCTGGCTGGAAGACCTGAAGCCAGCATTCGGCGAAGACGAGTTCTTCTTCGAGGCAGGTCTGCGGGAGCTGGATGCCGCGCAGCGGCAAGTGAAGCTACACGAAATAGAGACCGCCTTCGCATGACGCGGAGTCCCCACACGTAAGCGGCACCAAAAAGCCCGGCGCATGAGCCGGGCTTTTCTTGTCCTCCCATTCGCGGAGCGTCTTGTGTCCTACCATCGAGCAAGCCTGCGGGATAACCGGGGCACCGGTTCCTCTACTGCAGCAATTTCACGTACTCCTTCCACGGGCCGATTGCGTCAGCTGAGTGCTTCACCATCACACGGGTGATCTGGTTTAGATGTACCAGATCGTGTACGGCCCATGTAGCGATCAGCTGTGCCAGTGTGACCCGGCCCAGCTCCGGGTGCATGCCGGTTAACTGCAATTGCCTCTCACTCGGATCCAACTGAATCAACTCCTCGATGTTGCGAGTGCGCCGGTTCTCGAACTCATCGAGCAATGCGTCGATGTCCATGCCCTCGTACTTCTTGCGAAACGCGAACCGGTCGAACGGTTCGAAGGGAACAGACTCGCCATGCTCCAAGATGATCTTGGCACGGGGTATCCAGTCAGTCTCTTCGCCATGAACCAAGTGGCCAATCACATCAATCGGACTGAAGCTGTCGGGTCCTTCATCACATGTCAGCCAATGATCTGGCAGGTCTTGCAGCAGCATGCGCACGGTGTCGGGCGTGCTCTTCAGAATCTCGAATACATCGGAGGGTTCGAATTCCATTCTGATCTCCACAGAATGACGAGTACAGAGTACAGAGTACAGGGTACAGGGTGCAGAGTACAGGGTGCAGGGTGCAGGGTGCAGGGTGCAGAGTACAGAGTGCAGAGTGCAGAGTGCAGAGTGCAGCTATCCGTGGTTACCGGAGTGGAGGAGAGCCGTCGCAGGGCTGCTCCCCTGTGTTGGGGGGTGGGTTTGTCTTGGAGCGAGCCCGAGAAGGCTGCTCCTCCACGGAGGCACACAGGGGTACGTGGCAGATCCGCGCCATCCGCATGTTCCAGCGTCAATCCGCGGCCCTTCTTCCCCCCCCTTCCCCTTCTAATCAGGGATGAGAGCCGTGGCAGGGACTACCGGTAGGTGGCGTACATGTCGGCTGCGACGCGGGCGATGAGGTGATTCACTAGATCCCCGTAGGCTTCTTTCGGGTCCTGGGCCGCGAACACGATCCTGCTACCGGAAAGGCCTAATTCACCCACGCTCTCGGTAGCCTTGGCGGTGTTGGTCCAGAGCGTAGCTCCGACCTCTGTCTCCAGCATCCTGACCGTGAGCTGAACACTGACGGTTGCGCCTACACTGGGGAATTGGGATATGGACGCACGCGGGCTGATGTCCGACGCCGTCATGTGCCCCACGAATACCGTCGACACCCCATATTCGTTGGCCAGGATCTGCAGGGCCTCGCGGTCGAGCTTGTCCCGGCCGCACTCTTCCAGAAGTTGATCGTAGTCGCCCAGTTCGACGACAGGCGTGCCGGGTTGAGCGTTGTGAATCTCTGCCAGGAATCGATCGGTTGCCAGGCGCTCGAGATCACCTTTGGAGTCTTCCATGGTGAATGTCACCAATCCGACTGCCGGGTAGGGGTGTAGATCCAGCCGTGGTGGAACCAGCACTCTTTTCGAGCAGGCGGTCGTAGCGACTGCCGTCAACAGAATCGTGTAGACAAGGCTATTGATTTTCATTCTGATCTCCCGGCCCAACGGCCTCACCGAATTTGCCTCGCGTCCGCTCATCCAACGCAGATCTATATCACACTTGGGGGCGAAAAGCATGCCTGTGGGCCAGAGGACCGTAAGCGGCTGTAATACAATCGTTTGGCCAAGCAGGAGTTTACGGCTATGAGCGTGAGATGTCATCTGTTAAGGACAGATGCAGTGGCCCGGATACTCGGTGTCCCGGATTTTCGACCGCCGCCCGGAATGCCGTCTCCTTCCCCTCCTTCCCCTCCTCCATCTGTCCATGAGCTACGGGACCAGGACTGCCGCTCCTTGTAGTCTCCCCTCCCTAAGATCTGCCAGAGCCTCATTCGCCTGCTCCAGCGGATACGTAACCACACGGGATCTCACTGGAACCTTCGGTGCCAGTGCCAAGAACTCCTCGCCGTCCTTGCGCGTGAGGTTGGCCACTGAGCAAACCGTTCGTTCCTTCCACAAGATGTCATAGGGGAATGCGGGTATCTCACTCATGTGGATCCCGGCGCACACCACGGTTCCTCCCGGTGCGACGGCGCGCAGTGCAGCCGGCACCAAACCGCCCACCGGTGCAAAGATGATGGCAGCGTCCAACTCTTCTGGTGGATTCTCGCTGGAGGCGCCGGCCCACTCTGCACCGAGCTCCCGTGCGAAGGCCTGGGCCTCGCTATCTCCTTGCCGCGTGAAGGCGAACAGCCGTCTTCCCTCGTAGCGGGCTACCTGTGCGATGATGTGGGCGGCTGCACCGAATCCGTAGAGCCCCAGACGCTCCGCATCACCCGCCGCCACCAGAGAGCGATATCCTATTAGACCGGCGCACAACAACGGCGCTGCCTGCAGGTCGGGGAAATCGTCCGGGATCGGGAAAGCGAACCGTTGATCGGCCACCGCGTACTCTGCGAAGCCGCCATCGATCTGGTAGCCGGTGAAGCGGGCCTGCTCGCAAAGATTCTCTCGCCCGGACGTACAGTAGCCGCAGTGCGCGCAGGTCCAGCCTAGCCAGGGCACGCCGACCCTGTCGCCAGGTGTGAACCGGTCGACTCCGGGTCCAAGCTGCTCGACCCGGCCCACGATTTCGTGTCCCAAGACCAAGGGCAGGGCGGGATCTGTCAGATCGCCATCGTACACGTGCAGGTCCGTACGGCATACCGCACAAGCTGCTGTTCTGATCAGCAGTTGACCTGGTCCGGGCCTCGGCTGCGGTATGTCCGCAAGTTCGAGGGGCTCCCGCTGAGCCCGGAGTATCATCGCACGCACTTCATCCGCTCCTGAACCGGTCGATGTCCCGCCGCTCCTTCTTGGTGGGTCTACCCTTGGTCTTGAATGTCGGTGTCGGGATAGACTTGATCTGAGCCGCCATCATCTCGCGGTTCTTTAGAGACTCTGCCGTCTCGTTGTATAGCTGCTGGGCTTGCTTTGCCGGGCCGCGTCGCTCGGAGACACCCTGGACAATGACGAATTGTTCGAACGGTCCCTTCCTGATTCTCACCTCATCGCCGATGTGAACCAGTTTTGCACGCTTGGCCCGGTGCCCGTTCAACTGGACCTTGCCACCGCCAATCGCCTCGACCGCAAGAGAACGCGTCTTGAAAAACCGCGCCGCCCACAGCCAACGGTCCAGTCGAACGCCGCCTCTGTTATCGGTATCAGTCATGGCTAGATCATCCATGCATCTGTTGCGGGTACCGCACCTGATGACATTATCTAATTGACAGGCCAAAGGAAACGCATATCAGGCATCTTTTGGCTCCACCCAGGGTCAACAGTGGCATCTCGGTCTTGTCAGGAGATCATCCAATGAAACCAGCAGTGTACCTCACCCCACTACTCGCCGCGCTCAGCGCGTGCGGCACGACACCCGATCTGGAAGCCGACAGACAGGCTATCATGGATGCCGATCGCGCATTTGCTCAGGCTACCGCTGCGAATGGCGTCGACGGGTGGGTGTCCTACTTCACGGAAGACGGTGTGCAGTTCCGCCCTGGTGGAACCATATCCGGCCATGCTGCTATTCGTGACCTGATGACCCCGGCGTTATCGAATCCGACGTCTTCACTCACCTGGGAGCCGGTGACGGCAAGGATTTCCAGCTCGGGTGACCTGGGGTACACCATCGGCCGCTGGGAGACGAGAGCCATGGGGCCGGACGGACAAGAAATCGTGGCCACCGGGAGCTACGTCAGCATCTGGCGCAAGCAGACAGACGGCAGCTGGAAAGTTGAGTTGGATATCGGGAATCCAGATAACCCGGGGCCTGGATAAGCCAACCACTGTACCGGACCGTCCGCGTCTGCGCGCGTGACCGGCGATCCGTCGTGTCAGGGGCTTGGCAGTCGACTGAGCGCCAGAGTAACCGGGCGCTGGTTGGTCAGGGAGTTACCCTGTAGACCTGATCGTGCTGCCTCGTGCGGTCGACAACTCGGATCGCGATCTCATCACCCGCGCTGGCTTCATCGACTTTCTTGTGTTCCACTTCCATGGAATCAACTGTCTCGGTGAAATCGGTGGTGTGACCGACGAAATGCAGTTGGTCACCGAGGGCGATATGGCCTTCGGTCAACTTCACCACGGCCACGCCGGGGCCCTTGAAGAAATGAGTGACGGTTCCGACTAACTGTTCGGACATTGTCTTCCCTCCGGGGCAGGTCGTCAGTTGCGTAATAGCAGCATTTTGCCGGCCTGTCCAGATGGACCGGTCGCTCCTGCTACTGCTGCCGCCTCTGCCCCCCGGTCCCACACATCCCTGAGTAGGAGGGGAATGAGGGGAAGGAGGGGAAGAGGGGGAAGAACTGCACTCCGTACCCTGTACCCTGCGCCCCTATCTCGCCCGACCCCCGAGCGTGTCGTTGTGCCGTTGAATCAACGTCCGCATATACGTTCCGATCCGATCGGCACCCTCGAATCCGGCTGCCAGCGCGGCTTCCTGCTGCAGCTCATCCGGGATATCCGCGCTCTCGGCGTAGTGCTTGAGGTCGCGATACACACCGAGTGTGTATGAGTCCCAGGCGGCTCCGCCGGCTCGGGTGAAGATGAGGTTCTCCGGCCTGTCGATGTATGCCAGGTACTCGTTCTCCATTTCACGTTGTCTGAACAACTCGTCGCGCTTGCCGGGAAGAGCGACGAACATCTCGACGTGGTAGTAGGAGCCACTGTTCAGTTTGGCATTGACCAGATCCCAACTGGGTCCCAGTACGTGCAGCTCCTCGCGCCAAGCGATGTGCTTGCCCAGTTCGTGCTGGAACTCGGCTTCGCTCATGCCAGATTGCGCTTCAGCCTCTGCCCGCTGGGCGGTACGCTTCGGACTGTAATAGTCCTCGAAGCTCCCAATGGGGAAGATCAACAGCAGGTCCCAATGGTCGCCCTGGCTATGCCGCATTATGAACGGTGGACCCTCGCCACTGGCCTCATAGTACGACGATCTGTCCTTGTACATGTCGATCAGCTCCAGCAGACTGCCGGGCCCCGCTCTGACGAGCAGTGTGCGGTAGAGGTGGGTGGTGTCAGCTTGGACGGCGGTCAGCGACAGAGTGGCAGCTAGCAGCACGGCGTGCATTGTCGGGTCTCCGGTTGAGCGGGAACGGCGGCGTTTGTTCTGGTCGAATGGTAAAGATAGAGGGACTATCTTGCTGTATGGACCCATCTGCCTGGCAACCTCATGTCGCTGCCATGCTAGCCTACCACGATGGCGATACCGCTGCCCGCATAGTTGTCCACGACGACTACGGCGATCGGGAAGCGCACCAAATCGCCCACTTCTTCAGAACGGAAGATCAATTCCCAGAGCTAGAGCTCGAGGCGATCGAGCTGTGTCGCGGCCGCGTGCTCGATGTGGGGGCTGGATCAGGTTGCCACAGTCTGGTGCTACAAGAGCGCGGTATCGACGTGTGCGCGCTCGAGCTGTCGCCCGAACTGTGCGACATGATGCGGCAGCGAGGAGTGCGGGATGTGCGCTGTGGCGATATACAGTTGTTCGATACGGAGCGGTTCGACACAGTCCTGATGATGATGAACGGGCTCGAGCTGGCCGGATCGCTGCCGGGTCTGGAGCGGCTACTCACGCATCTCCACGCGGTCGTCGCACCCGACGGTCAGGTGCTGGCAGACTCCACCGATTTGCGGGAAACACACGGAAGCGAGACAGATTCGACTCTACGCGAGGACGGCCGCTACGTAGGAGAGCTGACATTTCAACTGGAGTACGATGGCGTCAAGGGCAGTCCGTTGACTGGCTGGAGCATGAACGCCCTGCCTCACGGCGACTTTCGCCAATACCTGGTGCAGCTCACTCACTGACTGACCGCCCAGCCAGCCGGTGCTGTCCAGTAGTGTCGGGTTTCCTTTGGCATCCTCCATGACCCCTACAACACGTCCCAGTATTAACTGTTCTTAACCCAGTTAATCCTTGTTCGGGGTAACCTTCAAGGGTATCATCCAATGCCTTCAAAACGCTCTCGCCATATGGAGAGACGATGCGTCGGGTTACGAATCTCTATCGCTCGTCGGTCGGCAAGAAAGTCCTCATGGCCGCCACGGGCGTCATCTTTGTTCTTTTTGTCATCGGGCACATGTATGGCAATCTCAACGCCTTTTATGGGCCCGATTCGTTCAATCACTACGCCGAGTTCCTGAGAGAGATGGGCTCGCCCCTGTTCATGCATGGGCAGCTGCTGTGGATCATACGGATTGCACTAGTCGTGGCCGTTCTACTCCACGTTGTGCCGGCTCTACAGCTCTGGATCATGGGTAGCAGGGCTCGTCCCGTGAAATACGCTCACGGTCTCGAGATAGAGGAAACCACGATAGGTGCCCGTACCATGCGTTGGGGCGGCTTGTTGTTATTGCTTTTCGTGGTCCTTCATCTGCTCCATCTCACCGTCGGCTCGATCCACCCTGAGTTCGTTCCGGGAGATGCGTACAACAACCTGGTCGTGGGATTTCAGTGGTGGCCGGTGCCGATTGCCTACATCGTGGTGATGGCGGCGCTTTGCCTCCATCTGTATCACGGTGTGTGGAGCAGTATGCAGACACTCGGTATCAGCCACCCACGATTCAACCGCTACCGCAGGCCAATAGCCGTGATTGTGGCCGCAGTCGTATTTGTCGGTTTCATCGCTACCCCGGTCGCCGTTATGGCCGGGCTACTGGCACTCACCTAGGTAGCGGAGGGAATAGCATGCAACTGGATTCCAAAATCCCCTCCGGTCCGGTCCAGGATAAGTGGGACAAACACCGCTTCGAGCTGAAGTTGGTCAATCCGGCCAACAAGCGGAAATACGACGTCATAGTCGTCGGGTCGGGACTCGCCGGAGCATCGGCTGCTGCGTCCCTCGCCGAGTTGGGCTACAACGTCAAGTGCTTCTGTTTCCAGGACAGCTCACGGCGGGCGCACAGCATAGCGGCTCAGGGGGGAATCAACGCCGCCAAGAACTACCCCAACGACGGCGATAGCATCTGGCGGCTGTTCTACGACACGGTCAAGGGTGGTGACTACCGTGCTCGTGAGGCGAACGTGTATCGCCTGGCGCAGGTCAGCGGCAACATCATCGACCAATGTGTGGCTCAAGGGGTCCCGTTCGCGCGTGAGTACGGCGGTATGCTCGACAACCGTTCGTTTGGTGGTGCGCAGGTCTCCCGCACGTTCTATGCACGGGGCCAAACCGGACAGCAGCTGTTGATTGGCGCATACCACGCTCTGGCCAGGCAGGTGGGTATCGGTAAGGTGAAGATGTACGCGCGCACCGAGATGCTGGATGTAGTGGTCGAAGATGGCCGTGCACAGGGAATCGTGGTGCGTGACCTGGTTACTGGCAAGATCGAATCACATGCCGCTCACGCGGTCGTTCTCGGCACCGGCGGCTACAGCAACGCGTTCTTCCTGTCGACCAACGCGAAGGGCAGCAACGTGACGGCCACGTGGCGCGCGCACAAGCGCGGTGCTGCGTTTGCCAATCCATGCTTCACCCAGATCCATCCCACCTGTATTCCAGCGAGTGGCGATTACCAGTCGAAGCTCACACTGATGAGCGAATCGCTGCGGAACGATGGTCGTATCTGGGTGCCCAGCGGGCAGAAGGACGATCGCGACCCAGGCGGTATTCCCGAAAGTGAGCGAGACTACTATCTCGAGCGGCTCTATCCCAGTTTCGGCAACCTCACTCCCCGGGACATCGCCTCCCGTCGGGCCAAGGAGATGGTCGACAGCGGCCACGGTGTGGGCGAGCTGCACAACGGTGTATACCTCGACTTCGGCGAAGCCATCAATCGACTTGGACGCCAGGTGATCTCGGAACGCTACGGCAACTTGTTCGAGATGTACGAGCGCATCACCGGCGACGATCCGTATGAAACACCGATGCGGATCTACCCGGCACCGCACTACACCATGGGTGGGCTGTGGGTCGATTACAATCTCGAGAGCACAGTGCCGGGACTGTTCGTGATTGGTGAAGCGAACTTCTCCGACCATGGTGCAAACAGACTCGGTGCCAGTGCGCTGATGCAGGGGTTGGCCGACGGATACTTCGTGCTGCCCTATACTATCGGCAGCTACCTGGCCCGGTTGGGTCCGATCGACGTTGCGTCAAACACCGCGGCATTTCACGCGGTCGAGACCGAAACGTCGGATAAGATCAAGAAGATGTTGGATGTCAACGGCAGTCGCACGGTCGACTCCATCCACAGGGAACTCGGCAGGATCCTGTGGGAGGAATGCGGGATGGGGCGGAATCACGCTGGGCTGAAGCAAGCGCTTGAGAAGATCCCGGTGTTGCGCGATCGGTTCTGGCAAGATGTGAAGGTCACCGGTAGGAACGAGGATCTGAACCAGACACTCGAGAAAGCTGGTCGGCTGGCCGACTTTCTCGAGTTCGGTGAGCTGATGTGCTACGACGCGTTGCAGCGGGAAGAATCGTGTGGTGGCCATTTCCGCGAAGAATATCAGACGGAGGAAGGCGAGGCGAAGCGCAACGACGATGAGTTCGCCTACGTTGCCGCCTGGGAGTTCACCGGCGTAGGATCGACTCCCACGCTTCACAAGGAGCCACTCACATTTGAAGACGTTCCCTTGTCGCAGAGGAGTTACAAGTAATGGACATCATTCTGCACGTGTGGCGCCAGAAGAGCGCTGCGGACAAGGGTGGTTTCGTACGCTACGATGCCAAGAATGTAAACGAGCACATGTCGTTCCTCGAGATGCTCGATACGGTCAACGAAGAGCTGTTGGAAAAAGGTGAGGAACCGATCGCCTTTGAACACGACTGTCGCGAAGGCATATGCGGCACCTGTGGTTTGGTTATCAACGGCTCACCCCACGGGCCTCAGCGTGGAGCCGCCACCTGTCAGCTTCACATGCGGACGTTCAAGCACGGAGACGAACTGTGGATCGAACCGTGGCGCGCCAAGGCGTTCCCGGTAATCAAAGACCTGGTCGTCGACCGCAGTCCGCTGGATCGCATCGTGGAATCGGCCGGGTTCATTTCGGCCCATACCGGCGGTGTGCCCGACGCCAACGCGATCCTGATTCCCAAAGAGAATGCCGATCTGGCCATGGATGCGGCGTCGTGCATCGGCTGCGGCGCCTGCGTCGCGGCCTGCCCCAACGCTTCGGCGATGCTCTTCACGTCGGCGAAGGTATCGCACCTGGGGCTGCTCCCGCAGGGCCAGCCCGAGCGAATCGCGCGAGTGCTCAAGATGGTCGGCACCATGGACGAAGAGGGCTTCGGCGGCTGCACCAACCACCAAGAGTGCGAAGCGGCCTGCCCCAAGGAGATAAGCATCAACTTCATCGCCCGGCTGAATCGGGATCTGAT
>JBDGXD010000148.1:0-10146 GCA_039584755.1 Gemmatimonadota bacterium | reverse complement strand
CGGCTTGACGCCGACACCCTGCGGGCCATTGAAACTGGAGAACGGCCACCAGAAGATCCATTCTTGAACCTGGTGCGGCACGACGATCCAGCAATGAACCTCGCGGTTGCAAGGGGCTGGAGCGCCACGGTCAAGCATCGGGTCGCGATGCATGGCGGTCGTTACTCGTTCGCAGGTCGGAGCACTAGTGACAGAAAATTGGTCATTGGCTATCTATCCAGCAATTTCCATGATCATCCGATGGCACATCTGATGGTCCGTTTGATCAACCTGCATGACCGCAGACGCTTCACGATCAACTGCTACTCCTGTGGTGAAGACGACGGTAGCGAGCATCGGCACCGCATCAAGCAGGAATGTGACGAGTTTGTCGACCTGAGAGAACTGACCCATACGCAGGCAGCTGATCGGTTATTCGAAGATCAAGTGGACATACTCGTTGACTTGATGGGGCATACAAAAGGGCACCGAATGGAAATCAGTGCGCTGCGTCCTGCTCCGCTACAGGCTAGATATCTGGGCATGGCAGGTACGACCGGCGCTGAGTGCTTCGACTATCTGATTGCGGACAGAGTTGTAGTACCGCCTGGTCACTTTCCGTATTATACGGAGAAGATCGTGCACCTGCCATACTGCTATCAGGCCAACGACGATCAGCAGCACGCGGCAGACGGAGAGATACGCCGAAGCCAGGTCGGATTGCCTGAGGAAGGCTTCGTGTTCTGCTCATTCAATCAACCCTACAAGATCGACCCGGCCATCTATGGTGTTTGGATGAGCGTACTGCGGGATACACCGCACAGCGTTCTGTGGCTTCAGGGAGGTGACGGCGACGTGGCTCGCAACTTGAGGAGAGAAGCCGAGGCTGTTGGTGTTGACGGTAGTCGGATCATCTTCGCTGCGAGAGTCAAGAAGGCTGATCACTTGGCAAGGCTCAAGCTGGCTGACCTGGGGCTGGACACGAGACTGGTTAGCGGAGCGGCCACCACTAGCGACGCGTTATGGGCAGGCGTGCCAGTTGTAACGTTGGAGGGAAGCCACTTTTCGTCGAGGATGTCCGCCAGCATTCTGAGAGCAATAGGATTACCTGAACTGGTTACTGAAAGCGTCGAACAGTACCATAGGCTTGCGGTCGTACTTGCGACTGACGTTGGGAGGAGAGCGAATCTTGGTGACAAGCTGGCGCGAAACGTTGCTAGTGAACCGCTGTTTGACACCCGTCTGTTCGCGAGGGCCATTGAACAGGCCTATCGGGACATGTGGGCTTTGTATAGCAGCGGTGACAGGCCGCGACCCATAGCAGTAGAGCCATGATTGTACGTGCCGACAACCGACCTCCTCGAGGCCGATCGAAAGGCGGTAGCGCAGGTCGGCAATAATCACCGCTACCCCGGCAGAGTCTTCCAGTCCAAACCTGATCACACACCTGTATTCTCGCTCATCGCGCTCTGAGGATCTGGTCTTCAATCGCCGCAACTCATTGTTACACATAATGTTATGCTGTATCGCCGGAGGCTGGCGGCATGTGGTACGCCTGTTGCTTTTTCAGCGGTGCCGAAGGCCGTTTGAAACCTCAACAGCGCGACCTCAACAACATGGCTGACGAGACGAAGCCTGACACGATGACAGAGAACGATTCACCCGGCACGGCACCGGCTAGGGCGGGAAAAGGCGCATTGCTTGGTGCGATCGCCGCTGCGTCCGTTCTTGGTGTCGCAGTCGGTGGTTTCGTTATCGGGCCGCGAGTTGCACGGGAATCGGGTGACCCCGCTGCGACAACTGAGAGCCACGCTGCATCCGACGGAGGTCATGAGGCGGGAGAAGGGAAGTTCTTTGAACTCGAGAACCTAGTGGTGAATCCAGCGGGTTCACGAGGCGAGCGATTCCTGATGGTATCAGTGGCGTTCGAGGTACCCGACGCTGAAACCGTCAATCAACTGCATGAGCGCGAGGTTCAGGTCCGGGACGTCGTTAGCGCCACACTGGAAAGTCAGACGTTGGAAACCCTGACGAGACAAGGTGCGCGCGAGGACCTGAAACGGCAGCTGAGTGAGGCAATTGCGGAGCTTGCGGGTGATCCGGCGTGGATGCGTGTGTACATCCCGAGATTCGTAATTCAATAGGGTTATCCATCGTGACCAACGACGCAACACAGTCCAAAACGGAAGCAGCAATCGACGAGGTTGCAGCGAAGGCTCAACCTGACGTCACGCAGTACAACTTCGTCAAGCCACCACAGATATCCAAGGAGCAGCGGATTGCAGTGGAGACGGTGTTCTCCCGGTTTGTGCTGTCGCTGCAGGATCTGCTATCAGCCCTGCTCAGGACGCCCCTCGATGTGTCGGTGCAGAGCGTCGAGCACACCACGTTTCCACAGTTCAAGGAATCACTGTCCTCGCCTTGCGCAACGTTTGTATTCGACACCGGTCATGGGGTGGGAGGAGAAGGTGTCATCGATTTGAGCACCCCAGTGGCCTATTACATCGTGGATCGTCTGTTCGGTGGTCTGGGAGAAGAGGCACTGCAGGACCGATCTCTCAGTGAGCTAGAGCAGTCGGTGGTGCGCGGTGTCACCGAACGGGTGCTTGCACTGCTGCGCGAGGCGTGGGACGAGCACCTGACGCTGACTCCCGAGATAGTGCGCTACGAGTCGACTCCCGAGAATCTCCGGGCCGATAGCCGG
Source organism: Gemmatimonadota bacterium (assembly GCA_039584755.1). Classification (GTDB taxonomy): domain Bacteria; phylum Gemmatimonadota; class Gemmatimonadetes; order Gemmatimonadales; family GWC2-71-9. The sequence continues at coordinate 7,463 of JBDGXD010000148.1, read as the reverse complement.
GTGCAAACTGTCTTGGTGGCACGCGTGGAGATACGGGGAGCGGGCGGATTGGCTGGCGTCGTGGCCCTGAGTCTGCCGATCGTGATTCTTGAGTCGTTTCTCCAAGACCTTACTCCTGATCGTACTGCCCGCACGAGGAGCTCCGGCGACGGGCACAACACGTACCGCGCGCTCATTGAAAAGGATCTAAAGTTCGCACACGTGTGTCTCACTGCTCGCCTTTCGCCTCTCAGCTTGAGTGCGCGGTCTCTGACCGATCTTGCTCCTGGTCAGATAATCCAAACCAGCCAATACATCGACCTGCCAATAGAACTTCACGTCAACGGACGTTGTCTGTACCTGGGAACACTCGGTCAGGTCAGACGTCAGGTTGGCTTGCAGATTACCGAAACGGTTTCGCTAACGCCTGGCGACAGCGCGGTACGGACCACCAGAGGGAGAGTCCTGTGACGAATTCGGAAACCAACGCACCTCAGCATGCAGAGCAAACAGAAGCTGCTGTGGTGGACAACAACGGAAACGGTCCGTTGGATGCGTTACTCGACGTGTCGGTGCCAGTCGTGATCGAGTTCGGCCGCACCAACATGATGCTGCAGGACGTCTTGAACTTGGGTCCGGGGTCGGTCGTAGAGCTGGATCGAGCTGTAGGTGAGCCAGTCGACGTTTATGTGAGTGACAGGAAGCTTGCCGAGGGTGAGGTCGTGGTCGTTGACGATCAGTTCGGTATTCGCATAACTCGGATTTGCTCTGACCGCTCCATCGTTGGGTCAAAGTAGTAGCATGAGCTTCTTCGGGATGTTGGCGGCGCTTGCAGTAACGGTTGGCACACTCCTACTTGCCCTTCGCTTGCTCAAGCGGTTTCACAACCCCGGCGCATCGCGCTGGGGTGGGGTGGAACTCGAGGTGTTGCAGCGTGTTTCGACCGGGCCGCGTCAAGGTGTGGCGCTACTCAGAGTCGCGGACCGAGTGTTGGTGATCTCGGTGGCCGAGAGTGGAACGAGTCTGTTGACGGAATTGTCGGGAGATGCACTGGGGCAGGCACTCGATGCGACCGACGATCCGTCCACGCGTAGCGTAAGTCAGAGGTTTCGCTTGCCGCGGCTAGGGTGGATCGGACTGGTCGTGCTCTTGGCGCTATCGCCGACTGTTGTCGTGGCTCAGACGCCGCCCAATGCGATGCCCACGGTGGCACCAATCCTAGGCCCTACCGTGGCGGCTCCGACACTTCCGCAGGTAGCACTCGACTTGAGTGACGGCGACAGCGAGCTGCGTCTCACTGGTGACATCGGAATAATGGTGTTCTTGGGGGCAATGACTCTGCTTCCTGCGCTGCTTCTGCTGATGACGAGCTTCACTCGCATCCTGGTGAGCCTGCATTTCGTGCGATCGGCGTTGGGTACCCAAACCACACCGCCAGGTCAGCTGCTCGTTGCCATCGCGGTGCTGTTGACGGCCGTCGTGATGGCACCGGTTCTCAATGATGCCAACCGGACCGCGGTTGCTCCCTACTTCCGTGGCGAATTGAATCAGGTCGATGCGTACAAGTTAGGAATCATCCCATTTCGTGGGTTCATGCTAGCAAACACGCGTGATCAAGATCTGGCGATGTTCGCGGAGCTCAGCAACGTGGATGAAGTGGAGTCGGTGGAAGATTTACCGACTGCGGTCGTCGTCTCCGCGTTCGTAACCAGTGAGTTGCGAACTGCATTCCAGATCGGTTTTGTCATCTACATCCCATTCATCGTCATCGATCTAATCGTGGCTTCGGTGCTAATGAGCATGGGAATGTTCATGCTACCACCCATCATGGTCTCGCTGCCGTTCAAGTTGCTGCTCTTCGTTCTGGCGGATGGATGGAGCTTGGTGGCTCAAAACCTAGTTGCCGGCTTCAGGATTTAACTATGACTCCAGCGCTCGCAATTGAACTGGTACGTCACGCCGTAATGGTGAGCTTGATGGTTGCTGGACCTCTTCTGGCAACTGCATTGCTCGTGGGTGTCACGGTGAGTCTCGTCCAGGCAATCACGCAACTGCAGGAACAAACGCTGACGTTCATCCCGAAGCTGCTGGCAGTGGGGTTGGTTCTCGTCGTCTCGCTGCCGTGGCTCATGGTGAAGCTCACTGAGTTCCTGGTGTCAATCCTGAACAGCCTGCCGACACTGGTGACTTGATGCTTTCGTTTGTACACGACGCACTGAAGCCGGATCACTGGCCGACCTTTGTGTTCATTACTGCCCGGCTTATCGGTTTGGGATTAACCGCGCCTATGTGGTCCATGCCGACATTACCACTCAGTGCCAGAGCTGCAATCATCGCGGTACTGGCAATCGTGCTGTTGCCCGCGGTTCCCAAGACCACGGTGCCGGACCAGGTGTTGGACATTCCGTTGCCGCTTGGGGTCGAGTTCGTGATTGGCATTTCGATTGGTCTAGCAGCGGCAGTGATTATTCAGGGCGCCGCCCTTGCAGGCGACGTACTGTCGTTGCAGACGGGACTTTCACTTGGTGCTGCGCTTTCTGGTGGAGATGTTCCCGGGGCGGGATTGGGTCAACTCAAGAGTCTCACAGCCCTCTTGATGTACGTAACGCTTGGTGGGCACCTGATGTTGCTGCGCGGTCTGAGTGACAGCCTGCAGGTACTGCCCCCTGGAATGGGTGTGAGTATGGAGCAGGGTGGGGCGAATGCGGCCGCACTGCTCAATGTGATGTTCACGAGTGCGGCTCGGATAGCCGCGCCCGCGATGGTTGCGTTACTCCTGGCAAATCTGTCGCTCGCGATTCTGAATCGAGCGGTACCTCAGTTGAATGTGATAATGGTGTCGTTTCCCGTAACGATCGGGCTGGGTTTGGTGATGATCGGTGCCTCGATGCCAATCTTCGCCGCGGCCATTGGCGGATGGGTGTCGAGCTTGCCCGTGACTGTGCCAGCCGTGATCAACGGGTTCGTTCCCATTTCCCCAATCCCTTGAGCGATGGCGGAAGAACAGCAGAGTAGCCAAGAACGGACCGAAAAACCGACCCCGCGCCGTCGTGACAAGGCCCGACAGGAAGGGCGTGTTGCGCGCAGTCCTGAACTGTCGGCGGCGTTTGTGTTACTTGGTGGAACCACGGCGCTCGCTGCTGTGGGTGCACAGTCGATTGCCAATCACTTGATGGTGTTGGTTCGAGAGGCAGCTCAGCTGATTGCCGCAGGTCCGTTGAACTTGTCCGCAGGCATCGGAGTACTCAAGCAAGTTGCAGCAACGACCCTGGTAGCATTGCTTCCGTTTTTCGCGGGCATCATAGCGATCGTGTTACTGGTGAATCTGGTACAGGCCCGCGGCGTGGTATCAGGCAAGCCATTGGCTCCGCAGTTGTCGCGCCTCAGCCCGCTATCGGGCATCAAGCGGATCTTCGGGTTGGATGCTGTGGCCAATCTGGTGAAGTCGCTTTTCAAGGTTCTGGTCCTCGGCTTCATCACCTACTCGATACTCTCGCACAGTTGGCCGGAGCTTGTCTCTCTAGCCGAGGCGGGAGCCGCCGGAGCGCTGATGGCACTGCAAACGTTGGCGTTCAAGCTGGCGGTGATTACGGGGTTGGCCTTCCTGGTGCTGGCCGGTGCGGACTACGCATACCAATACTACAAGCTGGAAAAGTCGCTCCGCATGACGAAGCAGGATGTCATCCGTGAGCACCGGGAAACCGAAGGCGATCCACTCGTCAAGAGCCGGCTTCGCTCGATTGCAATGACGATGGCACGTAAGCGGATGCTGCAGCAAGTACCGACGGCAGACGTGGTGGTCGTAAACCCGACACACATCGCTGTAGCCCTCAAGTACGACACTGCGGTCGCCTTTGCCCCGGTGGTCGTGGCAATGGGTCAGCGGCTTGTGGCCGAACGCATCAAGCAGATAGCGCTCGAATCTGGAGTGACAGTAATCGAAAACAAGCCTGTTGCCCGAGCGCTGCTGGCGACGGCAACCGTGGGACAGTCGATACCGCCAGCGCTGTACGCGGTTGTGGCGGAGATCTTGGCCTTCGTCTACCGTCAACGTGCAGGGCTGCCACTGGCGCACCAGCTGCCGGGTAAGGAGGTACGGTGACGGTTCCGAGTACTCCGGTGAGTGCGTCACCAGGATCGCCTTTGATTGCGCATGGCGGAGCACCCGGCCGAAGCGGTGGCGGTGCGGCAAAGGGTGCCGAACCGGTTGTGCGCCGAGTCGTTTCCGGATCGGCTGAGATCTATCTGGCGCTGGGTGTAGTAGTAGTGGTTGCACTACTCGTTGTGCCGCTCAAGCCCTTTGTCTTGGATGCGCTACTAGCACTCAGTTTTGCAGTGTCAATAGTAGTGCTGTTGGTAACTCTGTCGACTCGTGATCCACTCGAATTCAGCATCTTTCCGAGCCTGCTCTTGCTGATAACCCTGTTACGGCTCGGCCTCAACGTAAGCAGCACACGGTTGATCCTGAGCACTGGCCGCGCGGGAGAAGTGATTGCTGCCTTTGGCGGCTTTGTGATCGGTGGTAACTACGTGGTTGGGTTGGTGATCTTCCTGATTCTCGTGGTGATCAACTTTCTGGTGATTACGAAAGGTGCCAGTCGGATTGCTGAAGTCGCCGCTCGTTTCACACTCGATGCCATGCCTGGCAGGCAAATGAGTATCGACGCTGACTTGAGTGCCGGACTGATAGATGAGGTCGAGGCAAGACGTCGGCGTGAAGAAATCAACAACTACGCCGACTTCTACGGATCCATGGACGGAGCAGCGAAGTTCGTTCGCGGTGATGCGATCGCCGGCCTGGTCATAACGGCAATCAACCTGATGGGCGGTTTCACGATCGGCATGCTGCAACGGGGTATGAGCGCGACAGACGCACTTGCGACGTACTCGTCACTCTCAGTTGGTGATGGGCTCGTGACGCAGATTCCAGCGCTGGTTGTGAGCACGTCTGCTGGGATCCTCGTAACCTATGGTTCCAGAGGTCTCACGATGGCCCCCGCGATTGCGAAGCAGTTGACTAGCAATCCGCGTACGATTTGGGTCGCTTCGGGAATCCTCGCTTTGTTTGCAATAGTGCCGGGTCTACCTGCGATTCCGTTTCTCCTACTGTCTGGCGCTTCCGGTGCTATCGCCTACCGGTCTGGAAAAAAGATGAAAAGAAGTGAGGCTGAGGAATTGGCCGTCCAGGAAGACGCGGCTGACAGTGCGATAGAGCAGGCTGCACCATTGCAGGAACTGCTCACCATTGAGCCGCTGGAAATAGAGATCGGTTACGCGCTGGTTCCGCTGGTAGATGAGTCGCAACAGGGTGATCTACTCAAGCGCGTTGGTATCATGCGAAAGCAGCTTGCCCTCGAGCTGGGCATAATCGTGCCGCCGGCTCGGGTGCGAGACAATATTCAGCTGAAAGCAACCGAGTATGTGATCAAGGTGCGTGGTGTCAGGGTCACCTCGGGTGAACTCATGCCACGCCATCTGCTCGCACTGAATACATCGGGTGAAGCGCCACTAATGGATGGCATCCAAACGACTGACCCTTCCTTCGGAATCGCCGCCGTTTGGGTACTCCCTGACCGCCGGATTGAGGCAGAGGCTGCAGGTTACAACGTTGTAGAGCCACAAACAGTGTTGGCCACTCATCTAATGGAAACCATCAGAGAGCATGCTGCTGACTTGATCAGCCGCCAGGATGCCAGACAACTCCTCGATGGTCTCAAAGAAACGCACCCAGCCCTGCTTGAGGATGTGGTTCCCAACAAACTGTCGCTCGGGGTGGTTCATCGCGTGCTACAGCGCCTGCTGCGTGAGGGTGTACCGGTTAGAGACATGGTAACGATTCTGGAGGCTCTGTCGGATGCGTCCGAGCAGACCAAAGATCCTGAGCAACTGACGGAACACGTGCGCCGTGCATTGTCGCCGGTCATCGTGGAGACGTTCAAGAACGAGAATGGAGTCATTCCGGCCCTTACCGTCGGACCACGGCTCGAGGCAGCTCTGATGCAACTGTTCAGTCCGCGAGCGAATGTGGAAGGATCCAGAACGCTCGAACCGGATGAACTGACAGCGATACTACGCTCGTTGAATGATCTCGTCTCGAGAATGAAATCTGAAGGAGAAGTAGCGCCGTTGATCACACCACCCAGCCTACGTGTTGGGATCCGGCGGCTTGTCGAACCAGTGGTTCCTCAACTGCCGATAGTGTCACTCAGCGAGCTACCAACGCAAACACCGATACAGAGTCTCGGAACCTGGGAACTCGACCATGCCGCTTGAAACCTACACAGGTCTTAATGTCACACGACTGCTCGCCAAGGCTCAGGTAGAGCTAGGCACGGATGCAGTCGTGGTCCAAGTGAATCGATCCAGTCTGCCTGGCGGTGTGCTGGGCTTTCAACTGACGGCTGCCGATGCAACAACCGCCATGGGATTGGCGACCACTGCCATTGACGCTGAGTCAGTGCCAGAGACGACGGCCCAGCTCGACGAGAAGCTGAGACGAGGCAAGCAGCTGGTGATTGCCGTGGTTGGTCCCACGGGAGCCGGTAAAACGACTACGATCGCCAAACTTGCCAATCATCCTGAGGCTTTCGGTGGCCGGAAGGTTGGATTGCTTTGTCTCGACACGTTCAAGGTGGGTGGTGTTGAGCAACTGCGGAATTTTGCCAAGCTCCAGCGCCATCCAGTCGAGGTAGCCTACGACGGGAATGATTTGTCGCGTGCCATGCGGCGTCTCAAGAGTCAGGAGGTAATCCTCGCGGATACTGCAGGTAGGAGCCCGAGTAACCAAGAAGATGAGTGCAACCTGAAGGAGCTGCTGCAACAACTAGCACCTGACGAAGTGCATCTGGTTGTGCCTGCTGGATTGAACCCTGAATACGCCAAGCATCTGATCACTAAGTACAGGGCTCACGGCATAACGCACCTGATCGGTACAAAGCTGGACGAGTTTAGCCGTGATAGATCGGTGCTCGAGTTGGCAGCGCAGGAGAAACTAGCCGTTCGTTGGCTCACACACGGTCAAGCCGTACCGCTCGATCTCAGGTTGGTCGGGGACCAAGTCGTGGCAAGTGAGAGCCTGCCTCCCAGTGAACTGCAGCTCGAGGCTGACCCGGCATGACCTACTCAGTCGAAAATCCAAGCGAGTGCGCACTGATGGCAGAGCAACGGCCGAATAGCAAGGAACCCACTGCACTTGTGATCGCCAGCGGAAAAGGTGGCGTCGGCAAGTCTGTGCTGACTGTGTTGCTTGGCTCGATCTTGGCACGCCAGGGTCGCAACGTGTTGCTTCTCGATGGTTCCCAGAACCTAGGGAACCTCCATGTGCTGTTGGGCGACACAGCGGTCAACAATCTGGAAGAAGTCCTCTCTGGTGAGATCGATCCACAAGACATGATCAGGTCGGTGGGTCCAAACCTCTGGCTGCTGCCGAGCGACTCCGGCGCCGACTCACTGTATTCAATGGACGCAGTGGCGCGGGCCCGTCT
>JBDGXD010000147.1:0-10754 GCA_039584755.1 Gemmatimonadota bacterium | reverse complement strand
GTCAGAGCTTCACGGCCTCGATCGCTTCGCGGCGCGGGAGAAGATCCTGGAGCTGCTCGAGGCAAGTGGTCAACTCGAGAAGATCGACCCGCACTCCCACTCGGTACGTCATTGCTATCGCTGCAAGACCATCGTCGAGCCACGTCTCTCTGATCAGTGGTTTGTCCGCATGCGGCCGCTAGCGGAACCAGCCCTGCGAGCCTATCGCGAAGGCAAGCTGCGCTTCGTGCCCGAACGCTGGGGCAAGGTTTATGAGCACTGGCTCACTCAGATCAGGGACTGGAACATCTCCCGGCAGCTATGGTGGGGCCACCGAATACCGGCCTGGTTCTGCACGCAGTGCGATCATATCACCGTGTCGATGGAAGAGCCCCAGACATGTGAGGCCTGCGCTGGCGAGTTGCAGCAGGAGGAAGACGTCTTGGACACGTGGTTCTCGTCTTGGTTGTGGCTCTACCCGGGCCACACTTTGGTGACAGGACCAGACATCATCTTCTTCTGGGTCGCCCGCATGGTGATGGCTGGATACTACTTCATGCAGGACGCTCCGTTCGACACCGTGTACATGAACGGAATCGTGCGCGACCCGCAACACCGTGCGTTCTCCAAGTCGTTGGGGAATGGGATCGATCCGCTAGAGGTGGTCGAGCGTTATGGAGCCGACGCCTATCGGTTCACCATCGTGGCCAGTGCTGCGGCTGGCACCGACACGATCATGGACCGCAACGACCTGGATGGCACGTTCGCGGCCGGTCGCAATTTCGCGAATAAGCTGTGGAACATCGGGCGCTTCATCATCGCGAACATTGGGGACGAATCGCAATCGACCAGCGAACTGGATCCGGCCCAATTGGAGCTGGCCGATCGCTGGATTCTGTCACGCTGTCAGAAGACTATCGGGTCGGTCACGGATTCGCTCGATCGGTTCCGGCTCAACGATGCGGCGAACGAGATATACCACTTCATGTGGGACGATCTGGCCGACTGGTACGTGGAGCAGGTAAAACCGCGGTTGTACGGCAACGCTGCCGGGGGCGATACCGCACGCAGCGTATTGCTGTATGCCTTCCAAACCGCCCTCACACTACTCCACCCGGTGATGCCGTTTATCACCGAGCGAATGTGGGAGAACCTGCCGGTGGATGGTGTGCCTTTGCTGGCCGGGACCCCCTGGCCACAGCCGAATACGGCGTTCGTAGATGAGGAGGCTGAGAGCCAATTTGCGATAGTCCAAGCACTGGTTAGCGCCGTACGGACGGTACGTGCCGAGTATGGCGTAGCGCCAAGCATGCCGGTCCCGGCCACCGTAATGCCGTCCGACACGCGTGCGCTGGAGGCGTTCAACGCCGAGCAGCGCACCATCGAGCGACTCGCCAAGATCGACGGACTCGAGATGGATGGGGGCGATACGTCCGGTATCGGAGCGCACCAAGTGCTCCCGGACGGGTCGTCGGTCTTCGTTCCTTTGGGCGATGCCATCGACGTCGAGAAGGAGTGTGCTCGACTCTCCGGAGAGTTGTCGCGGCTGGAGGCACAACTCGTGGGTGTTACCAAGAAACTCACAAACGAGAAGTTCCTCAGTCGCGCCCCAACCGAGGTGGTCGACAAGGAACGTGAGAAGGAGCGTTCGTGGCAAGACCAGCGAGAAGCACTCGCGGCCAAGCTGCGTGCCTTGGGCTGCTGACAGTCGCCTGGGTCGGCTGCGCAAACATCCAAGACCCTCCCGGTGGACCCCCGGATTTTGATCCACCAATACTAGTTGCCGCAACGCCGGATTCGGGCGACGTGGTGGACGGCTTCAAGGACGAATTGGAATTCCAGTTCGACGAAGTGATAAACGAACGCTCCGGCAGCGGCCTGGAGAATCTGATTGACCTATCACCAAGGTCAGAACAGGTACGGGTCTCCTGGAAGCGAACCCGTATAACAGTCAAGCCCAAGGAAGGGTGGCTCCCCGGAGTCGTCTACCACGTGACTCTACTTCCGGGCGTTGCCGATCTCAGAAACAACCGACTCGACTCCGCTCGCACCATCATCTTCTCGACCGGTGGCCCGATCCCAGACACCAGACTCAATGGTACTGTGGTCGATTGGGCGGAGAATAGTGTCGCGAGGGGGGCTCTGGTCGAAGCAACCCTGCTCCCCGACTCGTTGACCTATCAATCGCAGACCGATTCGTCGGGCAACTTCGAACTGGTGGCAGTGCCGCCCGGTGACTCCTTGCTCTACGCCACTGTTGATGGGAACAACAATCGATTGCGTGATGCCAGAGAGTCATATGATTCGGTTGTAGTTCGCATCGATTCCACATTCGAGCACGTGTTCTGGGCATTCGCCCACGACACTACCGGTCCCCAAATACGTGAGTTGACGGATCCCGATAGCATGACCATTAGGGTGGCATTCACTCAGATGCTCCGCCCGGGGGATGCTACCGATGTGGCGGTTCAGGTCTTCGCAATGCCAGACACCACACCAGTGACAGTTGCAGCCGTGTGGAACGAGGAGACCTACGATTCCGTGAGCGCTGTCGAAACCGCCATTGCTGACTCCATTCGTGCTGCGCTAGCTGCAGAGGCTGACACACTGGGGGCCGATTCCCTGGAAGTTGCAGCACCCGACTCGGCGGCGGCCGACACAACCGAGACCGAGCCGGAATTGGTCCAAGACAGCACCACCTTGGCCGCAAGAGATTCGCTCGCGCTCGAGACTGCCCGGATTGACAGTTTACTGGCCCAACGCCCCAGGTTGAGCGCCCTGCGGTTTGTCCGGCTCGAGTCACAGCTGATTCCCGGCGCCCGCTACCTCGTAGTCACAACTGCCCCGAACGTGCTTGACGTCTTCGCCGAATCTCAGACCCTCCTGATCTTGGCAGAGCCAGAGCCACGAGACTCCTCGTGAGTGACTCGAGAAGCAGGCTACCAGCAGTCAACTCGCTGCTCGCGCAGGCTGAACAGGCGGGATTACTGGATCGGTTGCCGCGACAGCTTGTGCTAGTCTCCATCAGGGCGGTACTGGACCTGGCACGGAAGGAAGGAGGAGAGCAGCCGAAAGTAGGATGGTTGGCGGCCGTCGAACAACACGCCGCACAACGGACCCGCCCCTCCCTGACCAAAGTGGTCAATGCAACGGGTGTCGTACTTCATACCAACCTAGGGCGTGCTCCGCTGGCGGACGCCGCCGTTGCCGCGGCGGAGGCGGCATGCCGTTATGGCGCACTCGAACTGGACATTGCCACCGGGCAGCGCGGTTCCCGTCAGGATCACCTCCGATCCCTGCTGCGAGAACTCACGGGCGCGGAACAATCTCTGGTGGTCAACAATGCCGCCGCCGCATTGTTCCTGCTGCTGAACGCACTTGCGGGTGACGGTGAGACCATCGTATCCCGCGGAGAGTTGGTCGAGATCGGTGGGTCGTTCCGCATTCCAGACATTCTCGCCAAGAGTGGCAGCACGCTGATCGAGGTCGGCACCACCAACCGGACCCGGCTCAGAGACTACCGGCTGGCACTGAGTCCGCGCACACGGCTCATCCTCAAAGTCCATCGATCGAACTTCGAGCTAACCGGCTTTGTGGAGGAAACACCGGTCGATGAGCTTGTCACTCTGGGTAGCAGCCGTGGCATACCAGTAGTACACGATGTCGGGAGTGGGCTCATGTTGGATCTCGCGAAGTGGGATCTCACCGGTGAGCCAAGGGTACAGGATAGTGTGGTTGCAGGTGCGACTGTTGTCTTCTCCGGGGACAAGTTGTTGGGGGGACCACAGGCAGGGATCATGGTAGGACCAGACGAAGTAATTCGTGCTGCCAGTTCCAATCCTCTGGCACGCGCTCTACGACCGGAGAAGTTCACGCTGGCGGCGTTGGAGGCGACGCTCGCGCTCTATCTCGATCCGAGTGTGGCAGTCGCCCAGATCCCAGCGCTAGCAATGCTGACGGCGGACCAGACCGAACTCGGAGTGCGTGCCGTTCAACTCGCGCGACAGCTCCCCGGGGCAACCACAGAATCTGGGTCGTCAGTAGTAGGAGGTGGTGCGTTTCCGGGAGCCAATTTGCCAACCGTGTTGGTGCGGCTGCCAACGAGATCACCGGATGCCGCGTTGGCGTCGATGCGGGGGAACGATCCCCCGGTCATTGCGCGGGCGGCCAGCGACGGGGTCTTGTTCGATGTGCGCACCGTGTTCGATGACGAGTTCACAACCATCGCCGCCGCTGTGGAGCGGGCGTCGGAGGTTTGACCAGAGAAGCGGGATTGTGCCAAACGCCACAACTGGTGAAATTGCGCCAGTTCTTTTCCGTTTCTCATAGGCATTTTCGGAGGAATATCGAGTGAGACTACGCGACGCAGCAGTGGTCGCCCTAATGGTGGGCTTCTTTGGCACTGCGGCCGCTGCGCAGGAGGAAACGCTGTCCCCCACGGCGATCGATTTCGGTGAAACCGTCACGCAGCATCTAGAAGTGACAGATGACACTTTGGCTGACGGTTCCTCATACAAGCTGTACATGTTCGCCGCCGAAGCTGGTGATTCAGTTACGATCACGATCAAATCGATCGACTTCAATGCCCACCTGTTTCTGACAGACCCGGTTGATTCGATCATCGAGGCGGATGATGACAGTGGCGGTGACTGCAATGCTCACTTGTCAGCGGTGATTCCCGCCAACGGTTCATACGTCATCTACGCAACGTCAACGTATCCGTATCGGACGGGCGAGTTCGAACTGGAGCTGCACAAGGGAATGCAACCGCCGACGAGCAGCAAGAGATGCGGCGGCTTCTTTGCATCGAAGGGCACGATTGCTGTGGGCGATTCAACCGCCGGGACCCTTGGCCCTCCCGACTCGAAGCTCAGTGGGAGCTACTACCAGATCTGGGATCTCTCGATCCCGGTTGGTGAGACTGCAACGGTTGACTTCAGGTCCGGCAGCTTCGATGCCGTACTGGTTCTCTATCGCGGGTTCGCGTCCGCGCTGGAAATGAACGATGACGGCGGTGGCGCGTGTCACGCACGGCTGGTGATAACCGGCCCCAACTTCCCCCTCAAGATCATGCTGAGAACCGGGAAGGCAGACGAAACGGGGGAGTATCAGCTGCTGGTCGTACCGGGTGCGCTCCCTATCGTTGAAGAGTCCCAGTGCTTACCGTAAGAGGACCGATGTAAGTTGACCAACGAGTCCTAACGGAGCTGCGCAATGCGAGTAGCCGTCCTCGCGTCCGGAGGAGGAACAAATCTTCAGGCGCTGCTTGACAAGTGCCGGGGTTCTGCCCCGGCACGAGTCGTATTGGTGGCCTGCAATCGCCCGGACGCTGGGGCTCTGGAGCGTGCCCACAAGGCGGGGGTCGAAACCCACTTGATCGAGGACCCCAGCGACGGAGCCGCACTGATCACGGTATTCGACAACTACGATGTCGATCTCGTTGTCTTGGCCGGTTACCTCAAACTCGTGCCGGCAGAAGTCGTAGACGCTTTTGAAGGCCGCATGCTCAACATTCATCCGGCGTTACTTCCCTCGTTTGGCGGTGCTGGCATGTATGGCATGCGAGTGCACCGGGCGGTTCTCGAGTCGGGTGCAACGGTGAGTGGACCGACGGTTCACTTGGTAACCGCCGAGTACGACCGCGGCCCCATCGTGGCACAGTGGCCCGTACCGGTAGCACCTGATGACACTGAAGAGACCCTACAAAAGAAAGTGCTGGCGGTAGAGCACCAACTGCTACCTGCCGTGGTGCTGAATGCAGCACAAGCCGGTGGAATCACCAGGCTGTTGGCCAAGGGTGACTCTTTTGATGTTGTCGACGGTGGCGTTTCTCTATCGAAGAAACTACGCAAACCGAACTACGAATAATCAGGAGGAGGAAGAGTGCCACGCGCACTGATCTCGGTATCAGACAAACGTGGGGTCGTTGAATTCGCCCGCAAACTGAATCAACTAGGATGGGAAATTGTCTCAACCGGGGGTACCGCTGCCGCGTTGTCACAGGGTGGTGTCTCCGTCCTGGCAATCGAAAAGGTCACGGGATTCCCAGAAATGCTGGACGGTCGTGTGAAAACGCTGCACCCGGCAGTACACGGAGCTCTCTTGGCCCGCCGGAATGTACCGACCCACATGGATGCACTGGCGGAACATGGCTTGACACCGATCGACCTGGTCGCGGTGAACCTGTATCCGTTCCGCGAAACGGTTGCCCGACCCGATGTGAAGCTGGAGGACGCAATCGAGCAAATCGACATCGGTGGGCCGTCGATGTTGCGCTCCGCGGCCAAGAACCACGCTCACGTGCTGCCAGTTGTAGACCCGCGCGACTACGACCCTGTGATCGAGGCACTGACCTCGCAGCAGATCGACTACAGCTTCAGACGTGATCTGGCGGCAAAAGTCTTCAGCCATACCGCAGGTTATGACGCGGCAATCGCCGCGTATCTGAGCCATGAAGCTGACTTGTTCCCGCCTGTGGTCAGTCTAGTGTTGGAACGGGTCCAGGAACTCCGCTACGGAGAGAATCCACAGCAGAGGGCCGCCCTCTACTCCACTCGCGAGGGTCGCGGTGTGGACGTGATGAAGCAGTTGCACGGCAAAGAACTCTCGTTCAACAATCTGCTGGACATCGAGGCGGCAAGCCTGACGGTTGCCCCTTGGCCAGATCGCCCGGCGTGCGCCGTCATCAAACACACCACACCCTGCGGATTGGCTCTTGGCAAAACTACGGAAGAGGCATACACTCGGGCTCTCGCCACCGATCCGAAATCGGCGTTTGGCTCGGTAGTGGGATTCAATACTGTCGTTGGTCCTGAAACCGCTGAAGCCATGTCCAGCCTGTTCGTAGAAGCGGTGGTGGCACCACGGTTCCACGATGAGGCCGTGGAGGTGTTCCGCCGCAAGAAGAACCTGCGGGTAGTCGAGTTTCCGCTGGCCGACAAGCGGATGGCATTCGACTACAAGCGCGTACGCGGCGGTTTTCTGGTACAAGACCGCTTCGTACACTCCCCTGACGAGTCCAAGTGGAAAGCGGCGACCAAGCGGCAACCCACAGCGGATGAGCTGCGAGACCTGCGTTTCGGCTGGGCTGCCGTATCAAGCGTCAAGTCAAACGCCATTCTCTTGGCGAAGAACGAAGCGGCGATCGGCATCGGTGCTGGGCAGATGAGCCGGGTGGACTCCTCGTTCATTGCTGTGCACAAGGCACGAGACGCCGGGTTCGACCCATCCGGGGCTGTGCTCGCATCCGACGCATTCTTCCCATTTGCTGACGGAGTAGAACAGGCGGCCGAAGCCGGAATCACGGCTATCATCCAACCTGGTGGCTCGGTGCGAGATGAGGAGGTCGTCGCCGCTTCAGACGCCCACGGTATTGCGATGCTGATGACCGGCCATCGGCAGTTCAGGCACTAGCACCTGATGACTGGCAACGCAGAGGTACAAGAGCGGGCGCCGTACGGATGGGCAGCCCTGGTGTCAGCCGCGATACTCGGACTCTACGTGGCTACTATCGCACCCACCACACAGTTCTGGGATGCCTCGGAGTACATAGCTGCAGCAAAGGTGCTCGGTATTCCGCACCCGCCCGGGAATCCCCTGTTCGTATTCGTGGCCAACGTGTGGGGACAGATTCCGTTTGCCGAGCACTACGCCCTTCGTATCAATCTCTTCGCGGCAGTGACGAGTGCTCTCTCCTCAGGGTTCTTGTACCTGGTTGCCGAACGTCTGCTGCAGACCTCGATACCACACCGAGGTGTCCGCTACGCGACTGCAGCAGCTGGAGTCATCGTCGGGGCGACTGCGTTCACTGTTTGGAACCAGTCAGTGGTGAACGAGAAGGTCTACACCCTGAGTCTATTGGCGATCAGTTTAATACTGTGGCTCAGTATGAGGTGGGCGGACCAACCTGAGGGAGGCCGGCGAGATCGACTCCTGCTAGTAATCCTCTACCTGTTAGCGCTGACGTCCACCAATCACACCATGAGTCTGCTCGTAGCACCGGCCACAATGGTGCTGATAATGATGACGCTGTGGACCGAGCAAGCGAAACTGGCCGAGTGGTCTAAGTGGCTGACGTTCTGCCTCTGTTCGACGCTATTCGTGTTCCTCCCAGGGATTCTCTACAGTGGTACCGGTACGAATGTGACGTATGTCGCCGCAGTTGCGCTCGTTGCCACGCTTGCATTGGCCTTCAAGACCGGAGATCTCCGTTTTGCGGTACTGGCAATAGCGGTTTCAGTGGTTGGGCTGTCGCTCAACGCAGTTCTTCCCCTGAGGGCCGCACATTTTCCTGCGATCAACGAGGGCGAGCCAACAACGTGGAATGCTTTCGTCGCTGTGCTCGATCGCCTGCAGTACCAGAAAGGACCGTTGATCCCACGTCAAGCCGATTTGGTGTGGCAATACATCAACTACCTGCAGTATTTCTCCTGGCAGTTTGGCAGAGATTGGCAGCCTGCAGTGGAGCGGTTCCTGGCAGCCTTCTTCGGTGTGGTAGGACTGATCGGAGCTATATGGCACTGGACCGTCGACCGCAGGCGGGCCGCGGCAATCACGACGCTGATGCTTTCGGTCACGGTACTACTGGTCTTCTATCTCGACTTCAAATTCGGGTATTCACTCCAACTGGGTGAACGGCTCCATGAAGTGCGCGAGCGAGATTACTTCTTCGTGGCATCCTTTCTACTGTGGGGGATCTGGGTGGCTCTAGGGTTCGGCGTCCTGTTGCGTTGGGTCGCAGAGAACGTCGGATCCGGCCGCGAAGGAACCGCCAGATGGTTGGTCGGAACGCCGGTCCTGCTACTCTGCTTCATACCACTCGCAGGAAACTGGCTGAGCGCTTCGCGTGCCGGTGAGACGCTGCCACGCGACGTCGCATGGGACATCCTGCAGAGTGTAGAGCCTCAAGGCATTCTGATTACCGCCGGAGACAACGACACTTTCCCTCTGTGGTATATGCAAGAGGTCGAGGGAGTCAGACAGGATGTACTGGTCGCCAACCTCTCGCTGATGAACACCAGTTGGCACATCAGGCAGCTCAAGCGTCGCGGTATCATCCCGTTCGACAGCGCAAACGCTCTGCCCATCTATCGGGATAGTACGTGGCCGGTTCCGACCGAATCCGCCCTGTCACTGAGCTACGAGCAGCTCGATGCACTACAGCCAATCTACCAGCTCGGCAGTGGACAGTCGTTCCAGAACGGCGAGTTGATTGCGAACCTGCCAGAGGTACTCGAGCGTGCCGATGTGATAACGCTGCAGCTCATTCAGGACAACCTCGGGAAGCGGCCAATCTACATATCGCGCACTACCGGGAACTACGGCGATCGAATGGGACTCGGGCCGTATTTGGTGGGACAGGGGATGGTCAGGAAGCTGATGCCCGAGCCCGTGGAACCGACTGACGATCTGATTCAGGTCAGCACCCTGGGATGGACTGAGTTGCAACGCACCAAAGACCTTCTATTCGACGTTTATCACACCGAATCCGCCGCTCGCGAACGCCCATTCGGTTGGCCCGATCAGCCATCCGAGAGCATCCTCACGTTGTATGCCATAATGTACGCTACGTTTGCCCAGCTGCTTGCGGCCCAGGCCACGGACTCGACAGGGGCAACCACCGATTCGGTCACAGCGGCTCTTGCAGAACAAGCGAACACTTTGGCACAGCAGATGTTCGAGAATACCAGCTATGGGGCGTCGTTGGGTCGCTAGCCCTTTCCGAGGGGCCTGCCCGCCCCGAAACCCGACTTCACACCGTGCCACGACGCCGCCAATTCGCGCCCGGCGCGTTGACGGGTCTTGACCTGCGGCATTGCAGCCGCAGATTCACCGGAAAACCAACTCTGATCATACCATGGCCACGGTGCTCGAACGCCTGCGGGAGGCTCTCGCTCCCGAGTACGAGGTCCAGCGCGAGATAGCTCGTGGGGGAATGGGTATGGTGTTCCTTGCGCGCGAGGCGATGCTGGATCGTCAGGTAGCCATCAAAATCATCCGGCCAGAGCTAGCCACCGCCCGCGCGGCCGAAAAGTTCCTCAGCGAAGCACGCATCCTGGCAAACCTCAGACATCCCAATGTCATCTCGGTTCACCGGGCAGAGCGATCCGGCGGCTTCTTCTACTACGTCATGGACTATATCGAAGGTGAGACACTGGCCGATCGTTTGGCCGGCGGTCCGTTGAAGCCTCAAGAGGCGCTGAGACTGGGGCGCGATCTGCTCGACGCACTAGATGCAGTACACGGAATGGGCGTAGTGCACCGCGACATCAAGCCGAGCAATATCCTCATTATCGGTGGTCGCGCGATCCTCACCGACTTTGGCATCGCCAAGCCATCGGAGGAGCCGGCCGGTGCGACCGATAGCCGGGGCCGTGTCGTGGGCACAATCGGGTACATGCCCCCAGAACAAGCGTACGGTTGGAAGGTCACGGCTCGTACCGATCTCTTTGCCGTCGGAGTCGTGATATACGAAGCGTACACCGGGCGCCGCTGGGGCGATCAGATGCCCGACCGGCGTCCCGATTGGTCTGGCATTCCCCGCAGGGTAGTTGCCGTGCTGCGGCGCGCCCTCATCTGGGATCCGCAGGAACGCTGGCCCGACGCTACCTCGTTCAGGCACAAACTGTGGAAGACGCGCACACACAGGTACCGGCGTCGCGCGCTGCTGCTGACAATAGGTGGTCTAGTAGCCGGAGCGGCGGTGGCTTTGATTGTCTGGCCGGGAGCCGATGGACGACCCGAGACCGACGTGGCAGTGCTTCCGTTCAAGGCGG